>CAIRGA010000175.1 GCA_903877935.1 uncultured Hyphomicrobiales bacterium | reverse complement strand
GAGGCTGCTTCTTTACTACCGATATTCTCTGCACTGTCTTATGCGAGTGCGCAAATACTGGCGCGGCGTATTGGTTTACAAGATTCTTCTGCCGTCATGTCATTCTATCAGAACTTGCTTTACCTCTTGGCGGCTGGCGTGTTGGCGGTTGGAATTACGGCATGGGGCGGTGAATATACCGGCCATAAGAGCTTGATATTCCTACTGCGGCAGTGGGAAACGCCAGGTCTCCGTGACTTCCTGTTGATTGCTGCTTGCGGTCCCATTGCAGCCCTTGGAATGACCATGTTGGGGGAGGCCTATCGGTTAGAGGAGGCGAATATTGTGACGCCCTTCGAATATACTAATCTGATTTGGGGAACCATTTGGGGTTATCTTATTTGGGCTGAAATGCCGGGTTTGAATTCAATCATCGGAGCCGGTTTAATTGTAGGCGCGGGTCTGCTTTTACTTGCGTTCGCGCGCGATAAAAATGGGGTAACAGCCGACCTTAGCGAGCCTGTTTGAGGTGAATAAGACCCCTCATTGAGATAGTCCCAAAGGCACTTCAGATAATCCCAGAGGCACTTCCAATAATTCTACGTTAAATGTTTGCCGCAAGGTCATTCAATAGGTCATTACTCGCCACAATCCGGATGCGATTCGGGCGCGACATACATGATTTCGGCATCCCATCCCGTTTTAGCCAAACCGATGACGGAGGGGACATGCAAGTGAACCGCATCGGCGCGACAAAGATGCGGGAATTTCTCCTCAACGGGAAACCGGCCATCCAATACAAATTTAACGGCAATGCCGCCGGTTTCCGCGCAATTTGCTCGGCGATTATCCGTGATCCAATCCGGTGATGCAAGCGGAAGAATTTGTGGGCGTGATGCAATCCAAAGGACGGGCGAAATGCTCAGTTTGCCTTCGTCTGACACAATGCAGGCGAGCCTCTCTTTCGAATGCGCATCCCATAATTTTTGTGCGGCCTCGCTGACGGGGCGAGTATCGGCCAAGTAGGATTCGACAGGCTGGTCGATAAAGTCACTGACCAGCAAATACGAATGAAACAGACCACAAATCACCATTGATAGGTAGACAGCGAGGCGAACGCCCTTTGACGGATTATGAAGGGCTACCTGCTGACCTGATTGAAGCATAAGGGTCAGGCCAATGATGGCCGACGGTGTGAGCGGTAAAAGCCACAAAGCTTTAATGAATTGATCGGTTATGAGGCTTGCCAAGCCCACTGCTATTAAGGGTGCAAACAGAAAAACTTGACCGATTAATCTAGTCTCATGCTCATGTTTTTCTCTCACTTTAGAGAAAACTGCCGGTCCTTGTGAGAGAAGGACAAGAATGAGCGGAAACGCAATGACCGCAACAAAGCCAATGAATAGGCCCCAAATACTGAACAAGGCAGCGGACAGACCTTCCATCGGGGCTGACCCGACCGCGCGCGACAGGCTTGTCCAGCCATGTCCCGACAGCCAGAAAAGATGGGGTATGAATATGGCGATAGCCATGAAGACTGCCAACCATGTTTTAAGCGATCCGTAAATCGATCGGAAACGCGGTATGAGAAGGCTTAACGCGAAAAGCGGAACCAATGCGAAGATGATTTCATACTTCGTGAGCATGCCAAATCCCGTTGCTAGTCCCAAACCCAACGCGTCGCGCAGCTTTCTCTGGTCGAGATAGCGATAGCCATAGGCCATAGTTGCCACGCAAAAAGGAACGAGCACGGTGTTGTGGTTGACTTGCGGCGCGTAAAAAGTCGCAACCGATGTGACCATCATAAGGCAAGCGGCTAAAATCGCGATGTGACGGCCGGCAATATGGCCAACAAGTTGATAGACGAAATAGGCGGACAGCATTGCGAGCAGTTGCCCGAAGACTAAGAGCGTAAAAATGGGTGCCGTGCCGGGAATGAAGACAATATTCAAGAGCCAAGAAACCAAGGGCGGATGTTTGGAATACCCCCAAGCGAGATCGCGACCCCAATAGGCGGCTTCTAGCGTATCGGTGTGCAGGTTTCCGAAATAAAGGCCTGGCACACAGGCCCACAAGATAAGGCTCGCTAGCAAAAGCGGCCAGAGATCTTTGATAAATAAGCGGGAGGTTGGACGCGTTTCAGTCACTTCACACAAGGCTTTATTTTATGGGCTGACGTAGATTGCGTCCGAGCGGTAAGGCATTTGGCCTTTTTGACAACCCTGTTTCGTAATTTCCATCATAAAATTGACTAATGTTCTTTCTTTTATTCGTGCCCTATGGCGAATGCCAGCGTGCTTCTTCGCGAATGGATATGAATTGGATGCCTTGCCTTTCGGCCTCAATACGGATGGCTTCTGCGGTTGTCTGTCCCGTCTTAATGCGTTGACTCATCGCAAAATCATCGAACACAAACTCTTTTCCAGCCAAATAGCACACCGAGCGGATCGTGCAATTTACGGGGCCAGAGATGGCCCTTACCCGCTCAATTTCGCTTTGCATAATGGCGACCTTATCCGCGACATTGGCGCGGTAGGTGGGTGATAAAGCCAAGAGATAGGGATCAAAGGCGGGCCATAGGATAAAGCGAGCGACCATGACCACGAGGAGGGCGAGGCCAAGATCCAGCCGGATTGAACGAAATTGGACGATACGGCCTTGAAGCCCCTCAAGGATGGCGGCGAGGCACAGGCCTGTGGCGAATACCAATTCGAATTGCGCATTATTCGCCACACCTGCCCCCGTTAGGGCCAACTCATTGACGGTTAGCGAGGCTATTATAAGCGTCAGCGTGACCCGCTTAGCCGGATTTTCTGGCGCTGAGCGAAGCCAGATCACCCAAAAAACGAGGATTGGCACAACAAATTGGAGGCGGCCAATGCGTTGTAACGGGCGAAGGAGCGAGATTTCTCGCGCCATCATCAGCTGCTGAAAAAAGGCTGTGCCATAAAGCTCAAAGAGCAGGGCAGTGATCAATCCGATGACGATACAGCAAAAAAGCGCCATTTCGACGGCGCGACGGCGATCCTTGAGCCAGAGGAGAAAAAACGCGCTCAGTGGAAGGGCCATGACATTATGCTTAATAAGTCCGGCGACCAGCATCAGCGAGAAGGCCAAATATAAGCGTTCGCGCGATGTTGCCCTGAGAAACGCTACAAATCCGGAGCACATGACCGCCAGAGCTAAAAGATTTGGGTCATTCATCCCCGTATATTCGCTAAAAAAGCGGGTCATTGTGGCAATATACCAAAATGCACCCAAACTGGCGGCTGATTGGGTAACCGCTAAGGTTCGCGCCGAGAGATACAGCATAAGCCCAATGGTAAAGACGGAAAGCACCGAAATCACCCGGCCCGCTGTAACCGCATTTTCAAAGAGCGGACGAACGAGCGCTATGATATGAAAGGACAGCGGCGGGTAATTATTGATAACGAGCGCTTGAGCGTCCGGATAAAGGGAGCTACCCGATCGCAGGCGATCGACCTGCCACGCATTCCACGCTTCATTCACGTCGATTTGAAGCGGAACGCCAATTCGCCAGACGACAAAACCAGAAAACAGCGCCGCAAAGGCAACCATGAGCCCAAGCGAAACGGATAGGCGCTGACGAAACATAAAAGCCGGTCTCCAAAGATCAGGCCTTTCCTTGCACGGAAACGGGCTCGCCGCCAACCCGCTTGATCGGATTGGGTGATCTCGTCCGGCGTGGTTGTGAGCCCGTTCAGTCACGGATTTGACGCCGAATTGCACGTAAAAAGTGCACCAAACTTGGACCTCTGACGGTGTAGGGCGGCCCGCATTGCGGGGCAAACCGTACAATTTAGATCGAAATTTTGCCCAATTTAGCCGATTTATAAATTTTTAATAATCAATTTTATCATTATTTTTCAGATATTTAATCGTTCTCATTCTTGGGGTTGTGCTGATTTTGCCACACATACCTGAAACTCACCGCCGATATATAACTTGGGGTTGTATTCAGGTCGAGGATGAAGGACAAACAGGATGTCGAAACGGTGTTGGATGTGTCTCGCGTTCCACGCCCATTAGAAATGGATGATTAAAATGAAACTCTCAACTGTTCTCCTCTCCTCAGCAGCGCTTCTCGTTGCTGGCGCTGCATACGCAGCTGACTTACCTGCAAAGAAGGCAGCTCCAGCAGCAGCCCCAACCGGTTGCGCATCTTTCGGCGCCGGCTACATCGCCATCCCAGGCGGCGACACCTGCCTGAAGATCTCGGGTTATGTTCGTTCGAACAACACCTATCTTTCGAACCAGGCTCGCGGCACGGCTCCTTACAGCCTCGGCGGCGCATATGGCTTGCAGTTTGACGCGAAGAACCAATCCGAGCTCGGCGCGGTTGGTAGCACGATCTTCATCGAAAACAGCGCAACAACCGATGCTTACGTCTCCCTTGGAGGCTTCTCCGCTGGTAAGATTGACGACCAGTTCGATATCGGCGGCGGCTATAACCATTCCGGAAACGTATACGGTCCTCACATCGGTCAAATCCAATACGCTTTGCCTCTAGGAGCAGCTACGGTGACTCTTGCCGCAGTTCAGGCGAACAACAATAACGTTGTTGCAGCTAATGCAGCTTCGCGTCCAGATTTGGAAGCGGGTATTGCGACATCGATGGGTGCTTTAAAGTTGAATGCTGGCTTGGTTTCGCATGAAGTCGTCGGCACGACGGGTACGGCTCAGGGTACAGCGTTCATCGGCAAAGCTTCGTTCGATGCCGGCGTAGCGACCATCATGGGTTATGCCGCATATGCAAACGGCGCATCGGCTTATCTTGGCCAATACGGCGCGCTTGTTGACTCAGCAGCAGATAGCTCTGCATTGTCGTCAGGTACCGCTTACGAAGGTCAAATCGACATTCCGCTAGGCAAGAACGACAGCATCGGCCTGTTTGCTGAAACATATAGCGTTAAGCAGGACACGAGCTCCTACTCCCGCACAGATTATGCCCTTGCATTTAAACACACAATTGCGAAGGGCCTCTGGATCCGTCCTGAAATCTATCAGGACACGGCAAATAGCGTTGTGACTAACGGCGCCTATGTTCGTATCGAGCGCGATTTCTAATCTTAACAGATTAGTTTTCAACGAACCCCGGCAGGCAACTGCTGGGGTTTT
>CAIRGA010000174.1 GCA_903877935.1 uncultured Hyphomicrobiales bacterium | reverse complement strand
GTTCCATGCGACATTTTAGCCGCAGACAGGGTTTGGCTCTCTTGGGCGGCCTTGCTTTTGCACCTTCACTCGCCAGAGCCACCGAGATGAGTGCATTAAACGCCTATCGATTTTCCTTTCCGGCGTTGAAAGGCGGGGAAATTAAATTGGCCGATTACAAGGGCAAGCCCATTCTCGTCGTCAATACGGCGTCGCAATGCGGATTTAGCGGGCAATTAGCCGGTATGGAGCAGCTTTACACCCGCTATGGACCGCGTGGACTGGTCGTGATCGCCGTCCCTTCAAACGATTTTGGCGGCCAAGAGCCCGGCGGCGCGGATGAAATTATGGCAACCGCGCAAGGCGAGTATCACGCCACATTCCCGATTGCCGCCAAACAAAGTGTGAAGGGCACCGACGCGCATCCGTTTTACCAATGGACAGCGCAGCTAAAGCCATCTGAAACGCCGCGCTGGAATTTTCATAAATATTTGATCGGACGGGATGGGCGCCTTGCGGCCATATTCCCCACTGCGATGGAACCGACAGACGCCCGCGTAATTAGCGCTATTGTCACAGAACTAGGTGACAGTTAAGCCGATAGCTAAAGTGTAACCCTTGGGATTCGGAGTAAAGACGATGGGCGAGACGATTACGTTAAAAACCAAAGACGGCGTTGAAATTAGTGCATACGTCGCCAAGCCTGCAGGAAAACCCCGGGCTGCTATCGTCGTACTTCAAGAAATCTTCGGGGTTAATTCCCATATCCGCAGTGTTGCGGATCTTTATGCGTCGCATGGCTATCTGGTCGTTGCACCGGCCCTGTTTGATCGCGCTCAACCCGGCTTCGAGGTTGGCTACGATCAAGACGATATGCAAAAGGGTTTTGCGCTTGTGCAACAGGTGAAACGTGAAAAGACCATGCTCGATATTGCAGCTGCGATTGATTACGTGAAGCACGCCGGCAAGGTGGGTTTGGTCGGCTATTGTTGGGGCGGCACTATGGCCTACGCCTCGGCCTGCCAGCTTTCGGGACTATCCGCAGTCGCCGGATATTACGGTGGCGGCATTATTGCGATGAAGGATGAAACACCGCAGGTCCCAACCATTCTCCACTTCGGTGAACTCGACAAACACATTCCGATTGAAGGCGTGAATGAGATCAAGAAGGCGCAGCCTAAGGTGCCCGTCTATGTGTATCATGCCGATCATGGCTTTAACTGCGATCAACGCGGCAGCTATGATCAGCCAAGCGCTGAACTTGCTCGCACCAGAACCTTAGAGTTTTTTGCGAGCCATCTCGCGGCCTGATCTTTATGGCTTCGACTGATCCTTATGAGGGCGCACTGTTTATACCAAGCGGTGGTCCAGTGTGGCATTGGCGCGCGCTTTGGCGCCAATGGCGATGGGCGGGATTTAAATCGGATTTAGCTAATCATCTTGAGACGTGGCAACCCCCATCCGAACGGCTTTTACTGATGGGACCGAGTGCCGGATGGTGTCTACCTTCGGCATTTCTCACACGGTTTAAAACGATTGATGCCATTGATATCGATCCACTTGCACCAGCGCTCTTCCGTTTCAATCATGGGCTGGCTTTGGCGCGTTCGGGAACCTCCCTCACCTTCCATAGGCTGAATCTTTTCAATGCGTTCGACTCGATTCTTGATGCCTATCCTGAGCACGCGATTTTATTCTCAAATGTGTTAGGTCAGCATCTCTTCCATGATGAAGATCAGCCCCGTGCGAAAGCCACCATCGAAGCGATAAAACTGAGTCTTTCCAGGCGGTACTGGGCATCTTTTCACGATCGGCTTTCAGGGGCCTACCCGCCGGGAAAAGAACTGCCGTTGACCCAATCAGTATCGCATTCGATTGAAAGCGCCACGCTTGCGTCAAATCTTGGACTTTCGGGTCAATGGCTCGATCATCTGACCGTCAATGTCTTGCCTGAAGGCACGGAACGCCAACTCATAGCATGGCCCTTATTGGCCGATTGGCTGCATATTGTGGAGTTTGGCAGCGTAAAGCCAAGGTGACAACCATCGGCCAGATGCGCTAGACAGTTGAATAGAACAATCCAATTCTACAAGGGGAAACTGCGCCATGGATATGACAGGATCACAACGCATCGAGGCATCTCGTGAAGTGGTTTATGCGGCGCTCAATGATGTCGACGTGTTGCGCCAATGCATCCCCGGCTGCGAAACGGTTGAAAAAACCTCCGATAATGAAATGACGGCCAAGGTCACGTTGAAAATTGGCCCGGTAAAGGCGTCCTTTTCTGGCAAAGTTACCCTATCCGATCTCGATCCCCCTAATGGCTATACAATCTCCGGCGAAGGTTCGGGCGGCGCTGCGGGCTTTGCCAAAGGGGGTGCTAAGGTTTCCCTTGAGGCGGATGGCGATGCGACGGTATTGCATTATACCGTCGAGGCGCAGATTGGCGGTAAACTGGCCCAGCTGGGTGGTCGCTTGATTGATGCGACGAGCAAAAAGCTTGCTGGCGATTTCTTTGAGAAATTCAGCGAAGTTGTTGCGCCCGCGCCCGAAGTTGAAGGCGAGCCGAAGAAAAAAGGCTGGATTGGTAAGCTGATCGGCTGATTCCCGTCGCCAAGCAGGCGCGATTGGGACAGACACGGATAGGCTCCCGGGCTATCCGGTCTTATCGCTAAATTTGCTTTGGAAGTAGGTAACGCCATGGCGAATGGCCCGATTCACTTTCGTGAGATCTCTCCACGTGAACCCGTTGAGGTTGCGCGCAAACTAAAGACGTATGCCCACCTCGCCTTTCTCGACAGCGGCAAGGATCCTAACGGGCTTGGTCGCTATTCCTATATTGGCGCTGATCCGTTTGGTGTTTTCCGCGTGATCGATGGTGTGGCCTCTTGGAACAATAGCCCGATTGACGCGGCACCGTTTGAAGCGCTTCGGGCACTCTTAATTCAATATCAGCTTCCATCCCACGCTGATTTACCGCCCTTTCAAACGGGTGCAATTGGCTTTTTAAGTTATGAAGCAGCACGCTTTATTGAAGCCGTGCCGGGCATGGTAAAGCCTGATGCGCATATGCCCGATATCGAATTTGGCTTCTATGACGTTGTTTTCGCCCATGACCATGCAGAAAATCGGAGTTTTATACTTTCCTCTGGTTGGCCCGAACAGGTTGCCGCACGGCGTGATCAGCGGGCGACCGAGCGCGCCCTTTGGCTGTTAACCGCTTTAGACAAAGCCGCGCCACCCGATACGCAAAATCCGGCCGTCGAAGAATGGCATTTTGATATGGACCGGGCGCAGTTTGAAGCGTTCATAGCCGAAACAATCGAACGCATTTTAAACGGCGACCTGTTTCAAGCCAATTTAGCCCAGCGCTTTGCTGCAACTATTCCGAACGGCTTTGACCCTTTTACGTTTTACACCAATTTGCGAAGCATGAGTCCTTCGACCTTCGGCGCCTATCTTGGGTTTGGTGATGTGCAATTGGCGTCCAATTCACCGGAGCGATTTTTAACCCTAAAAGATCGGCATATCGAAGCTCGACCAATTAAGGGAACCGCTCCGCGGGGCGCCACAAATAAGGAAGACGCGGCCCTTGCCCAAGGGCTCAAAGATTCGATGAAAGATCGCGCTGAAAACACGATGATCGTTGATCTTTTACGCAACGACCTATCCCGTGTTGCCGAACCCTTTAGCGTTAAAGTTCCCATTCTATGCGGGCTTGAAACCTATGCTTCGATGCATCATCTCGTGTCCGTGGTTGAGGCCAGATTAACCAAAGAACATGATGGTGTTGACCTGATAATGGCCGCCTTTCCATGCGGTTCAATTTCCGGCGCGCCTAAAATCAAAGCAATGGAAGTGATCAGCGACGTCGAAGCCGTGCCGCGTGGCGTTTACTGCGGATCCATTGGATATATCGGATGCGACGGCGCCATGGATCTGAGCGTTGCCATTCGCACGGTGACGTTTCGACATGATGAAGCGAGTTTTCATGCCGGTGGCGGTATCACGGCACTTTCCGATCCGACCGAGGAATACGAAGAAACACTCGTAAAGGCGGAACGTATTTTTCGTGCCTTCCGGCTGCCCAATGGCGAGGAGGATGTATGATTCTGATCCTCGACAATTATGACAGCTTTGTTTTCAATATTGTCCGTTACTGCCAGGAACTTGGCGCCGATACGCAGGTTCGGCGTAATGATGTCGGCACACTATCCGATATCGAAGCCTTGCGGCCCGAGGGGATTATTATTTCACCTGGCCCATGTGGTCCCCATGAGGCTGGCTTATCGCTCGACCTCATCGCTCGTTTTTCAGGTCGAATTCCGATCTTCGGGATTTGTCTTGGTCATCAATGCATTGGGGCCGCTTTTGGCGGCGTCATCGGTCGGGCCAAACGTCCGATGCATGGATTGGACTCGCGGATTACTCATGATGGAACGGATATTTTCGACGGCCTACCCCATCAATTTCAGGTCGGGCGTTATCATTCCTTAATTGTAACATTACCTCATGACGAGAGCTCGCCTTTGCGAATTACGGCTCGTTCAGAGGAAGGTGAGATCATGGGCGTTCAACACCGCAGCCACCCAACTTACGGCGTTCAGTTTCATCCCGAATCGATCCTAACCGAACATGGCCATCGGCTTATTGGCAATTTTCTGAGTCTCGCCAAAAGGGTAGCGGAAAATGCTCTGGTATAACGGGAAGCTGATCCGCGCCGAAGATGTCACGTTTGACCTTGCAGATCGAGGGTTACTGCTTGGCGATGGCCTTTTCGAAACGCTCACTGCTTTCAATCGCATTGCCTTTCGATTGGACGCGCATCTTGATCGGATGACAGGTGCGGCTTCGCGTCTTGGAATGGTTTTAGATCGCACCAAACTCCAAGAAGCCGTTCTGGCCGTCGCAGGATTGGACGAGGCACCGTGTGTTATTCGCCTTACCGTTTCACGGGGTTCAGGGCCGCGCGGATTATTGCCCCCTTCTCATGCGACGCCATTAATCTTTGCGACGCGTGCTCCTTGGAATAATAGACTGGCTTTTGGCGAGGCGACACTTGCGACGGTTTCCATTCGGCGCAACCCTACTTCACCGACCAGTTCAATGAAAACATTGGCCTATTTAGATCCTATTTTGAGCATGCAAGAAGCGCAGGCCAAGGGGGCGGATGATGCCTTAATGCTGTCTGGGGCCGGCAGTATCGCTTGCACAAGCATGGCTAACCTCTTCATTTTGAATCGGAATGTTCTCTCTACACCGGCTCTAGATGGTCATATTTTGCCCGGGATTATGCGGAGCCTCTTGCTGGACGTCGCACCGCAGCTTGGGCTGATTGTCAGCGAAGGGGAATGTTCGATGGCTCAACTCTTCGATGCTGATCTCGTGATGGCTACTAATAGCGTTCGATTTTTAACAAGGATCACAACAATCGACGGCAAGACCGTTTCGACCCCTTCCGCTGAACGATGGGCGGATTTGACGCGAGCGCTATCGGATATTGTGATCAAGGAATGCTCTGGGTTTACGCTTCTGCGTTAACCGGCGACCGTCGAAATGGGTTTGATGAAATAAACAAAGCAACGCCTTCGGCGCCATGCACCAACGAGGCAAGATTGCTTAAACAGCAACGCGACGAGCGGCCATCCCCCGCTCGCCCGAAAACATTAAAACAGCGGAAGTGATTACTTGCCCCGGACCGGGTTCAATATATCCGTTCCAATCATCGAGTCGGCTAATTTACCGAAATCAATCTTGTAATCGCCGTTTTTGATCGACTGCTTGAGCGCTATGACTTTTGCATAGTCAAAAGGCGGCTCCGAAAGGCCATTACCCTTCGCAATCGTCACTTCAACCATTGTCGCTGCTTCCTTTTGTACCGTAGCCGTATCAGCAACGGATGCGGAAGGAATTGCAACCTTAAGATCCGCCTTCGGGCCTTTACGGACCGACGTGTCGGAAATCATCGCCTTGTTCACTATCGAGTCTATCATCATACACCTCCAACGCGTGCGTCGAAGAAAGCTACACGTTCTTGTACCTTATAAGACGGCTTTCGATTCAAAAACTTTAATCGATTTTTGAATTTATTTTATTTTTTTTCAAAAATTCAAAAATTGCCTAGATAATAGACAATTTAAGCAAAATTTCCGCCTAAAAGGCCATTTATCAACGTGTCTCTAATATCCCAGCCTGCCGGGCAAGTTTAATTTGCCGACGAACCGAGGTGGCAAGCCGCTTCCGAAGCTTGGCCCAATTCATTAATTCTTCCATTCGGCGCTCGGCACGTGCGAGTTGCAGGTCCAGTGCACCATTAAATACGACGTCATTCATAACGGCTTTCCTCCGAAATGTTTTAACCGCTTGGCTCATGCCGAGCAAAATTACTTAAGCAAAGACTGTGCCAAAGCACCATTAGGGTATGCCCTTATGCCTAAAACGCCAGGTTAGAGCGTTAGCCTTGCAAGAAAACTTATCAATTAGCCTCTTTCGTCAAATTTCCGACAGTGGCATAATTCGATGGATTGGTTTGTTTCAACCTTTGGGACCATGCCATGGCCATACTCGACCCGCTTCTTAAGAACTTGATTCAGATGGGAAATCTCCGCGTTCTCGATTGGAAGGGACAATCGGCGACATATGGCGACGCAACCGGCTCACCTGTGACAATCCGCATCCACGATGGTGCAACCGCTTGGCGGCTTATTTTTGATCCACAATTAGCCGTCGGTGAAGCCTATATGGATGGCCGAATGACGATCGAGGAGGGCTCGCTCTTCGATTTTCTCGAAATCGGCATGAAAAATATAGGCGCCAAGCCATTCAAATATCCGTTAAGCGGAATAACCGAACGGTTACGGACGTGGATCCGGCGTATCGACCAATTTAATCCAGCCAGCCGCTCAAAAGCGAATGTGGCGCATCATTATGATTTGTCCGATGCGCTTTACGACCTGTTTTTAGATGCTGATCGGCAATATTCTTGCGCGTATGTCATGTCACCCGATGATACGCTTGAGACAGCCCAAGCTCAGAAAAAGCGCCATATCGCGGCAAAACTCCTGATGAAGCCTGGCCATCGCGTTCTGGACATTGGCTCCGGCTGGGGAGGCCTTGGACTCTATTTGGGTGATATTTCGGGGGCTGATATAACCGGATTGACACTATCGGAACATCAGCTTGCGGTTTCCAATGATAGGGCAGCAAAAGCTGGCTTCGCTGATCGCATTCGATTTAAACTCCTAGACTACCGGTCCGAGGCCGGGAAATATGATCGAATTGTCTCGGTTGGCATGTTCGAACATGTGGGCGTCAATCATTTTAATGCGTTTTTCCAAAAAATCGCCGACGCCTTAACCGATGACGGCGTAGCCTTGATCCACGCCATAGGACGGGCGGATGGGCCTGGCCACACCAATCCATGGATTGATAAATATATTTTTCCGGGGGGCTATTGTCCCGCTTTGTCCGAAGTTATTCCAGCCATTGAGAAAGCCGGCTTGCTGATCACTGATATCGAAATTTTAAGACTGCATTACGCCGAAACATTAAAACGATGGCGCGAGAGATTTGATGCCAATCGGGAAAAAATCCGTGCCCTTTATGATGATCGATTTTGCCGGATGTGGGAGTTTTATTTGAGTACCAGCGAATTGGCGTTTCGCTATCAGGGACAGATGGTGTTTCAGATCCAATTGGCCAAAAAGACCGGCTCTGTGCCTATTACACGGGATTATATTGCTGAATTTGAAGCGGCTCATCCGCCCGCTTCTGTCGTGGCTCCGGTTAATAACTCGCTGCAAATTGCGGCGTGATTACGCGCCTTCCCGGAAACGGGGACCAAGGTGGTTTTCCCCGCGCGCGGCGGCCAATAAAGTTTGGCGATGGCGTTCACGCGAGGATGCTTTTTGCGCGGGCGTCATGACGGACGCGCAATGCGGGCAAGAAACACCGTCTTCGAACGCTTCTGATTGTCGATCCTCTGGTGTCAGTGGCGTGCGGCAGCCATAGCATAAGTCAAGCTCCAAAGGTTCGAGCCCACTTCCTACGGCGACGCGCCGATCAAAAACAAAGCATCCCCCTTCCCAAAGGCTTTCGTCTGGTGGCACCTTTTCGAGATAATTGAGGATGCCCCCTTGAAGGTGAAACACCTCATCAAACCCATGGGCCAACATGAGATCGG
>CAIRGA010000173.1 GCA_903877935.1 uncultured Hyphomicrobiales bacterium | reverse complement strand
ATTTTGCCGCGGCCTGCCAAAATATTTACGCAAGGGAACGTCATTAAATTTTCAAGCGTTTTGCCGACCGAGGCAAGCGCCAATTTTTCAGCATAATCATCGAAACTCAAAGCTCCGCGTGGACCCATTTCTTTCGCGGCAGGCGTTACTAGATTAATCCACTTGCCGATAAAATCACCCGGAGAGAGCGGTTGGCTTTCGTCATCGGCAAAGGCCCGAATACCGCCGCAGCGACCATGTCCTAAAACAACGATGTGTTTGACGCGCAACGCTTGCACCGCAAATTCCAGTGCCGCCGATGTGCCATGATATTCGCCTGCGGTTTCATACGGCGGTACTAAATTCGCGACATTGCGCACGACAAATAATTCACCCGGACGCGCATCGAAAATAACTTCCGGTGAGACCCGGCTATCGCAGCAGCCAATCACCATGATTTCAGGCTTTTGACCGGTTGCGGCGAGCTCTTCAAACCGCTCGCGTTCGCGTGGTAAACGGCCAGTGACGAATGCCTTGTAGCCATCCTGCAATTGTTGCGGAAAATCATTCATAGAGACGCAACCGTTGCAGGATCGACATTGCCACCGCACAGCAATACGCCAACGCGTTCGCCTTTTGCTGGCCTATAGGCACCAGAGAGAAGCGCTGCCAAGGCCGCTGCGCCGCCCGGTTCACTCATGATACGGAAATCACGCCATAGGATTTTTTGAGCCTGACGGATCGCATCGTCACTCACGAGGGCAACGTGGTCGATGGCGTCTTTCGCAATATCGAACGCCATCTGCCCAACGCGTTTTGCACCCAGTGAGTCACCTGCAACAGAATTAACTTCCACCGGTACAGGAGCGCCCGCTTCAAGCGCCGCGTGAAGGCATTTTGAACCTTCCGGTTCAACACCAACGATCTTTACTTTATTGTGCCACCATGCGGCCGTGCCACCAATTAATCCGCCACCACCGCATGCAATGAGCACAGTTTCGGGTAGTACCGCAGTATCGGCTTCCCATTCCAGCGCAACAGTACCTTGGCCGGCAAGCGTCGTGGGGGCATCAAAGGGATGGATAAGAAATGCGCCGCTTTCTTCCGCGTAGGCATTGCACGCCGCTTGCGCGTCATCATAGCGCGCGCCACCGACAATAACCTCGGCACCAAAAGAGCGGATGGTTGCAATTTTAATCGGTGATGAAATTTCAGGGACAAATATTTTGGCGGTCACGCCAAGTTGCCGTGCAGCAAACGCGACGGCGGCTCCGTGATTGCCGCCTGAAGCAGCTGTTACGCCCGCTTTCGACAAAGGCGACAAAAGCAAGCCATTAAATGCCCCGCGCGCTTTAAACGAACCAGCATGCTGTAAATATTCGAGCTTGAAGGTAATGGCTGCATCAAGCGCAAAGGCCTGCGCGTTAAGCGACATAAGCGGCGTATGCCGAATATGCGGCGCGATCCGGTGATAGGCTTCCGTGATCGCGTCGCGCGTGACCGGCAATGCCATTCGATTGCTACTCCTTAGCCAGCGATTTTCTGCAGCTGCTTCAAAACAGCTTCACCCATTTCGGTGGTGCTGACCGCGTTCTGCCCCGCTGCTGCGATGTCCTTTGTGCGCAAGCCTTGATCGAGCACGTCGGAGATAGCGCGCTCCAGCATATCGGCTTCATTGGTCATGCCGAAGGAATAGCGCAAGGTCATGGCGAAGGAACCGAACATTGCGATTGGGTTGGCCAAGCCTTTTCCGGCAATATCGGGGGCCGAACCATGTACCGGCTCATACATTGCTTTGCGTTTGCCGGTCTTTTCATTGGTCGCACCGAGTGCAGCGGACGGTAACATGCCGAGCGAACCCGTGAGCATGGCTGCAACATCGGACAACATATCGCCGAAAAGATTATCGGTAACGATCACATCGAATTGCTTGGGCCAACGCACCAGCTGCATGCCTAACGCATCAGCAAGCTGATGCTCGAGCATCACATCCGGATATTCGCGCTTGTGCAGCGCGGTTATCACTTCGTTCCACAACACGCCGGAACGCATGACGTTACGCTTTTCCGACGAGGTGACTTTGTTCTTGCGCTTGCGCGCCATTTCAAACGCGACGCGACCAATGCGCTCGATTTCATGCGTCGTGTAGACTTGTGTATCAACCGCGCGCTTCTCGCCATTCTCTAACGTGACGATTTCTTTCGGCTCACCGAAATAAACGCCGCCTGTGAGCTCGCGTACGATAACGATATCGAGACCTTCAACGAGATCGCGCTTCAAGGAAGACGCATCGGCAAGGGCCGGATAGCAAATCGCGGGACGAAGATTGGCGAAGAGTTCAAGCTCTTTGCGTAAGCGCAGCAGGCCCGCTTCGGGACGCGCTTCATAAGGCACCTTGTCCCATTTCGGACCACCGACGGCACCGAACACAACCGCGTCTGATTCATGCGCGAGTTTCATCGCGGCGTCGGTAATGGCGACTTTGTGCGCGTCATAGGCCGAACCGCCGACAAGATCGCTTTCGGTTTCAAACGATCCCATGCCGGTTTTATTCATCCATGCGACGAGCTTTTGGACTTCCGTCATTACTTCGGGGCCGATGCCGTCGCCGGGCAGAAGGAGGAGTTTTTGCGTTGCCATGGATGAACTCATTCAGAATGCGGGAAGGGAAAGTTAAGCGTTTTTTAGAGCCAAGGGCGGGATTTTGCGGCTTTCGCTTCATAGGTATCGATGGATGGAGCTTTCTCCATTGTCAGCCCGATATCATCAAGGCCATTAAGGAGAAGGTGCTTGCGAAACTCGTCCATGTCGAACTTCACCACGCCACCATCGGGCCCGTGAATTTCTTGGGCTTGGAGATCGACCGTCATGGTTGCATTCGCGCCGCGGCGCGCATCTTCCATGAGCTTGTCGAGGTCTTCTTGCGATACTTTGATCGGCAAGATGCCGTTCTTGAAGCAGTTGTTATAAAAAATATCGGCGAAGCTTGTTGAGATCACACAACGAATGCCGAAATCAAGCAGCGCCCAAGGGGCATGTTCGCGCGAGGAGCCGCAGCCGAAATTGTCGCCGGCCACGAGAATCTCAGCCTTGCGATAGGCGGGCTTGTTGAGAACGAAATCGGGGTTCTCGCTGCCATCTTCGTTGAACCGCATTTCAGCAAATAGGCCGGTGCCCAAGCCGGTACGCTTGATGGTTTTGAGATATTGCTTCGGGATGATCATGTCCGTGTCGACATTCATAATGTCGAGAGGGGCGGCGACGCCGGTCAGTGTGGTAAAAGGCTGCATTGTGTTGGCCTCGAAGAGTATTGGTTTCAATCGGATGGAAGGATGCGCGGAAAGAGCTTAGCCCCAGTTCCGCACATCAACGAAATGGCCTTCAATCGCGGCGGCGGCGGCCATCAAAGGCGACACCAGATGCGTGCGGCCCTTAAATCCCTGACGGCCTTCGAAATTGCGGTTGGACGTTGAAGCACACCGCTCGCCCGGAGCAAGCTTGTCGGCATTCATCGCCAAGCACATCGAGCAGCCCGGCTCACGCCAGTCAAAGCCAGCGGCCTTGAAGATGGTGTCGAGACCTTCTTCCTCGGCCTGCAATTTCACAAGGCCCGAACCCGGCACGATCATGGCCGAGACGGTGGACGCCACCTTCTTGCCTTCAACGGCCTTCGCAACCGCGCGCAAATCCTCGATGCGGCCATTGGTGCAGGAGCCGATGAACACGCGATCAAGCTTGATGTCGGTCATCTTCTCGCCGCCCTTCAAACCCATATAATCGAGCGCACGGGCGATGGCGGCTTTCTTCTGTTCCGTGTGACCGCTATCGGCATGGGGCACGACGCCCGCTACCGACACGACGTCCTCTGGGCTGGTGCCCCACGTCACAATAGGCGGCAGATTGGCAGCATCAAGCCGGATTTCACGGTCGAAATGCGCGCCTTCATCGGTAACGAGCGTTTCCCAATAGGCTTTGGCCATATCCCACGCCATGCCCTTGGGTGCCTTCGGGCGACCCATCAGATAGGCATAGGTTTTCTCGTCCGGTGCCACGAGGCCTGCGCGCGCGCCGCCTTCAATCGACATGTTGCAGATGGTCATGCGACCTTCCATCGACAAAGCGCGAATGGCTTCGCCCGTATATTCCATGACGTGGCCAGTACCGCCTGCGGTGCCGATTTCGCCGATGATGGCTAAAATGATGTCCTTCGCCGTCACGCCAGCCGGCAACTTACCATCCACCGTGATGCGCATATTCTTGGCTTTGGATTGGATCAGCGTCTGGGTGGCGAGCACATGCTCGACTTCCGAGGTGCCGATGCCATGCGCCAAAGCGCCGAACGCGCCATGGGTGGAGGTATGGCTATCGCCGCACACAATCGTGGTGCCCGGCAATGTGAAGCCCTGCTCCGGTCCGATGATGTGGACAACGCCCTGACGCTTATCGAGCTCGTTGAAATATTCGATGCCGAATTCACGCGCATTCTCGGCCAAAGCCGCCACTTGGGTCGCCGCTTCCGGATCAGAGATACCATGCGAGCGATCGGATGTCGGCACGTTATGGTCGACCACAGCCAGCGTCTTTTCCGGCGCGCGAACCTTGCGGCCCGTTAGGCGCAGGCCTTCAAACGCCTGTGGCGAGGTTACTTCGTGCACCAAATGGCGATCGATATAAAGAAGGCAAGTGCCATCGGGCTGGGTATCAACGACGTGATCGTCCCAGATCTTGTCATAAAGGGTACGAGGTGCAGAAGAATTTGCCATGATGGTACTCGCGGTTGTTTGGTGTTTTCCCTTATTGCCAGAAAACGGCATCGGGGTTCAACGCATTTCGATGAGATTTAAAACGACAAAGGCGCGCCCATATCTGGCCGCGCCTCGTCAAAAAGCCAAAAAACCTAAAAGGCTTAGGCCTTATCTTCGATGCCGTGGCCGGTCTTACGTTCGACGATACGCGCCGATTTACCGCGACGATCGCGCAGGTAATACAGCTTCGCACGACGCACCGTGCCGCGACGGATCACCTTGATCGAGTCGATCATGGGCGAATAAACGGGAAACACGCGCTCGACGCCTTCGCCGTAAGAAATCTTGCGAACCGTGAAGCTCTCATTGATGCCGCCGCCATTGCGCGCGATGCACACGCCTTCATAGGCCTGCACGCGCGAACGCTCGCCTTCAACAACCTTCACATTAACCTGGATCGTATCGCCAGCCTCAAAATCCGGAATCGGACGAATGGCGGCAAGTTTATCGGCCTGCTCTTTTTCGAGCTGCTGAATAATATTCATGTCTGTCTCCTGCCGGTTTGACCTCAGTAGCCCATGGGGCTCCTCCGTCAGCGCTTCGGCTCGCTGTTGTGAGTTGAAGTGGGGTGCATATAGGGAGGAAGGCCGTTTGTCGAGTCGGATTGTGGGGAAAGTAGGGTTTCATAACGGACCGCGAGGCTCCTGCCTCGCATTCTTAATAACCGTTCCATGCGCGCCGGGAGGCGCGCGGTCCGTTAAGCTCACTCACCCATCGCAATCAAACTCGCATTACCACCTGCCGCTGCCGTGTTCACCGTCACCGTCTGCTCCAGTGTGAAGCGGCGCAAATAATCCGGCCCGCCCGCCTTAGGCCCCGTGCCGGAAAGGCGTGATCCACCAAAGGGTTGCGTACCCACAACCGCGCCGATCATGTTGCGGTTGATGTAGCAATTGCCTGCATCCAACCGATCCACGATCTTTTCAACCACCGTATCGATGCGGGTATGGACGCCGAGGGTGAGGCCGTAGCCGAGCGCGTCGATGGCGTCGAGGAGGGAGTCGAGTTGACCCGATTTCCAGCGGACAACGTGCAGGATCGGGCCAAAAACCTCGCGTTTCAGGTCTGAAACGGCGTTAAGTTCAAAAATATGCGGGGCGATATAGGTGCCTTGTTCGGGGGCTGATCCGGCATATTGGCATTTGGCGGAGGTTTTCATCGCCGCAATGTGCGCTGCCAAGCCCGCTTTCGCCTCGGCATCGATCACCGGGCCTATATGGGTGGAAGGCTCGCGCGGATCGGCGATTTTGAGTTCGGCTGCGGCGCCAGCGATCATCTCGATCATTTTGTCGGCGACATCGTCCTGCACGCATAAAAGGCGCAAGGCCGAGCAGCGCTGGCCCGCCGAGCGGAAGGCCGACATCACGACATCGTCGGAAACCTGCTCGGAAAGGGCGGTTGCATCGACGATCATGGCGTTGATGCCGCCCGTTTCCGCAATCAGGGGTACAATTGGCCCGTCTTTGGCGGCCAGCGAGCGGTTGATGCGCCAGGCGGTTTCGGTTGAGCCGGTGAAGGCCACGCCGCCTGTGGCAGAATGGGCGACCAAGGCCGCGCCGGTTTCGCCCGCGCCGGGGACAAAATGGAGGGCTTGGGTGGGGACGCCTGCCTCATGCAGCAGCCTAATGGCTTCAAACGCCACCAGAGGAGTTTGCTCGGCCGGTTTGGCGATCACGGCATTGCCAGCCGCAAGCGCTGCTGTGACTTGGCCCAAGAAAATTGCCAGCGGGAAATTCCACGGGCTGATGCAGACAAACACACCGCGCCCGCGACGAACCAAGCGGTTATCCTCGCCCGTTGGCCCGGAAAGCACCTCGCCCTCACCACAGATGTCACGCGCTTCGGCGGCATAATAGCGGCAGAAATCGACCGCTTCGCGAAGCTCGGAGAGCGCGTCATCCAGCGTCTTGCCCGCCTCGACCCGCAAGAGATGGAGCAATCGGCCACGGTTGCTTTCCAAAAGATCGGCGGCTTTTTTGAGAATGTCGGCGCGGGTGGCAGCCGGGGTGCGATCCCACGCTCTGAAGCCTTTGCGGGCGGCCAGCATGGCTTGGTTAGCGCCATCGGCATCGGCTTCGATAACCGTGCCGATTGGCGTTTGACCATCGATGGGGGAGAGTAAAACGCGCGGGGTACCCGCGAGTGCCTGACCGTTGATTAAAGGAACAGCATTTGGTGCCACGGCTTTGGCGGCGTCGATTTCGGCCAGCAAACCATCCAACGAGGCAGCGTGGCCGAGTTCAACGCCCGCAGAATTGCGGCGGCGGGGGGCGTATAAATCGGCGGGCATTGGCAGTTTCGGATGACGGGCCTTCTCCGCCGTCGCGATGATCGCTTGCGGGCGTGTCAGCAGCGAAGCGACCGGCACATTTGGATCGGCGGCGACTGACACGAAAGACGAGTTCGCACCATTTTCCAGCAGTCGGCGAACGAGGTAAGCGAGTAAATCGCTATGTCCACCCACTGGTGCGTAGGTGCGGCAAGCGAGGCCCGGACGCGCCGCAAGCAAATGGTGGTAGAGTGAATCGCCCATACCGTGCAGGCGCTGGAATTCGAAACCGTCGACACTGCCAGCGCGCTCCAAAATCGAGGCGACGGTGAGCGCGTTATGCGTGGCAAATTGCGGATAGAGGCGCGGGCGGGCTGCCAGCAAACGCTCAGCACAGGCAACATAGTTAAGGTCGGTCATCGCCTTGCGTGTGAACACCGGATAGTCATCCAAGCCGCGCTCTTGCGCTCGTTTGACTTCCGAATCCCAATAAGCGCCTTTCACCAGCCGCACCATCATGCGGCGGTTATGGTGCGCGGCGAGGGCGTCGATCCAGTCGATGACTTCAATCGCGCGCTTTTGATAGGCTTGGATGGCGAGGCCAAAGCCGTCCCACCCTTCGAGCGAAGGATCAGCAAACACCGCAGCAATCACATCGAGCGAGAGTTCAAGCCGGTCGGCCTCTTCTGCGTCTACCGTGAAATTCATGTCGTATTGTTTGGCCTGTTGCGCCAGATCGAGCAGCACTGGGACGAGTTCTTTCATTACCCGCTCGCGCGATACCCACTCATAACGTGGATGAAGGGCGGAGAGCTTTACCGAAATACCGGGGCGCGCGGGCAAAGGCTCATTGCCGGCCGCCTCGCCAATCGCCGTGATCGCTGAGCTATAGGAGGCAAAATAGCGGTCCGCGTCTTCTTGCGTGCGAGCGCCTTCGCCGAGCATGTCAAAGGAATAGCGGAACAGACGGCCAGCACCTGAGCGGGCACGGTCCAACGCTTCCTCAATGGTTTGGCCGAGCACGAAATGGCTGCCGAGCACGCGCATGGCCTGTTTGGTGGCGGTGCGCACGGCGGGCAAGCCAAGACGCTTTACCAATTGGCCAATCATGCTGTGCGGGGTTTCACCTGGCTGGATAACGCGCGCCGTGACGCCCAGCGCCCAAGCCGAGGCCGAAACCAGCAATGCTCCCGACTGGGTTTCATGGTGCAAAAAGTCACCTTGGCTGAGCTTGTCTTCGATCAACTGGTCGGACGTCGCGGCATCCGGTACGCGCAAAAGAGCTTCGGCCAATACCATAAGCGCCAAGCCTTCGGGCGTTGAGAGCGAATATTCACGCAGCAATTCTTCAACGCCACCAAGGCCCGAT
>CAIRGA010000172.1 GCA_903877935.1 uncultured Hyphomicrobiales bacterium | reverse complement strand
GTGCAAGATGAAGATACGATATTAGCCGATAGCGAACGTCTGCTCACCCGCTATCACGATAAAAGCGAAGGCGCGTTCATCCGCGTGGCGCTGGCGCCTTGTTCGCCTTTCTCGGTGACCAAGCGCTTGATGAGCGAAAGTGCGGCGCTCGTTGAAAAGTTCGATGCGCGGCTTCATACGCATTTGGCTGAAACGAAAGATGAAGATGCCTATTGCGCGGAGGTGTATCAATGCCGCCCCATCGAATTGCTTGAAGAAGTGGGCTGGCTCACGCCGCGCACATGGCTGGCGCATGGCGTGCATTTCACGGCAGACGATTGCAGCAAACTCGGCAGGCATGGCGTCGGTATTTGCCATTGCCCAACGTCGAATGCGGTGCTGGCTTCAGGCTTTTGCAAAACACGCGAATTGGAACATGCTGGCGCGCCTGTTGGCTTGGGCGTTGATGGCTCAGCCTCCAACGATTCTTCCAATATGATGGAAGCCGTGCGCCACGCTTTAATGGTCAATCGCTTGCATTATGAATCAGCCGAAGCCGTCACCCATCTCGATGCCCTGCGCTGGGCAACAGAAGGTTCAGCGCGGTGTTTAGGTCGCGACGATATTGGCAAGATTGCAGTTGGCAAACAAGCAGACCTAGCGCTCTTCACGCTCGATGAACCACGTTTCTCAGGCGGGCATGATCCGCTGGCAACCCTTGTGCTATGCGGCGCCCATCGCGCTGATCGCGTGATGGTTCAAGGTCAATGGCGTGTGGTGGATGGCATGCCAGTCGGGATGGATTTAAAGCGGTTAATGGCCGAGCATGGAGCGGCAGCGCGGAAGTTTGGATAACGATGTGCGTGGTTCGACACGCGCTTTCAGCGCGGCTCACCATGAGGATAATTCCATCCACCTCATCCTGAGCCACATCGCGAAGCGATGTGAGTCGAAGGGCTTAGCGGAAAAAATTTCTTTGATTAAATAAAAAATTACACCGCCTCTTTCAAAAAACCCACCAAATCTTTCGTTTTGAAATGCACATAAGGCACATCAATATCCATTTGCTCACTGGCTTCGCGGTAGACGTCAAATTGCTTTGGTAAAATCAAAACGGTGCGCATACCGAGCTGATAGGGCACCAAGAGATTTTTCGCTAAATCTTCAAACATCGCAGCGCGTGATGGATCGATCTGATATTTATCAAGAAACTTAATATAAGTCGCTTCTTCCGGCTTTGGCGTAAAATCCGCAGCCACAATATCAAACACCGCTTCAAATTTGTCGATAATCCCAAGCTTACCCGCCACATTGCGCGCATGGGCTTCGGAGCCATTGGTGAGAATAAGTTTTCGCCCGGGCAAGTTTTCAATCGCTGATCCCAAATCAGGATTAGGTGCTAAGTCTGAAACATCAATATCATGCGCAAAGGATAAAAAATCATCCGGCTTCATGCCGTATTGTTCCATTAAGCCTTTCAGCGTTGTACCATATTTCTGGTAATAATATTTCTGCAACGCGCGCGCGGAGAGCCCGTCAATACCGAACATATTGCCTAAAAACAAAGTGATCCGTTGATCGACTTGCGGCCACAACGCGGACTCGGGCGGATAGAGCGTGTTGTCGAGATCGAAAATCCAGACATTCACATCTGCAAACGCTTTTTTGACGTCGGAAGCAGGGTAATCCGTCACCGTGTAATCAATGTCCCGGCACCAAGATCCGTCAAGAGTTCCAACAACACGGCATGGGGTACTTTGCCATCCAAAATAACAACGCCTTCGACACCCTGCTCAAGCGCATAAATACACGTCTCGACCTTCGGGATCATACCGCCGGTAATCGTTCCATCTGCGATGAGTTCGTGAATTTGTGAAACGTTTAATTGCGGGATCAGATTTTTATTTTTATCGAGCACGCCCGGCACATCCGTCAGCAACAAGAGTCGTTTTGCCTTTAACGCACCGGCAATCGCACCCGCAAACGTATCGGCGTTTACGTTATAGGTTTGGCCATCCACGCCATTGCAGACCGGCGCCAGAACCGGAATCAATTCACGCCCCAACAAGGCTTCCAAAACGCGGCTATCGACGCTCGCAGGCTCGCCCACAAAGCCCAGATCAACTTCCGTTTCCAGTTTGGTTGAATCGTCCACCACCGTGCGGGTGACTTTTGACGCCGTGACCATATTGCCGTCTTTGCCACACAGGCCAATCGCACGGCCACCTTCATTATTGATGAAGCCGACAATTTGTTTATTGATGAGACCGGCCAATACCATCTCAACAACATCCATCGTGGCCTTATCGGTAACCCGCAAACCGGCGGCAAATTCGCTCTTGATATTGAGGCGCGACAACATCGCGCCAATCTGTGGGCCGCCGCCATGCACCACGACAGGATTCACGCCCGATTGCTCGAGCAAAATCATGTCACGCGCAAAATCACGTGCCATCTGTTCGTCGCCCATCGCATGACCGCCATATTTCACCACAATCGTGGCTTCGTCATAGCGCAGCATATGCGGCAGCGCGCGGACGAGAAGTTCGGCTTGTTCATGCGGATTGGTTTTGGTCATCCCATTGTCCATTCAAAGCAGAAAAGAAGAATGAGCCGCCTTTTAACCGATCCAGACGATTCTGTCGCGGGGGATCAGCGCGTTTTAGGCGCAAAAAATGCGGCAATTGCCAAAATGATCCAACTCAGGATCAAAATCATGCCGCCGGTTGGTGCTGCCATTGGGAAAAGCGAATGATCCAAAAAGGCACGCACGACAAGATCACCGGAAAACAAAATAACGCCAATCGCGAGGCCACCAATGCCGATCAGCCCCAAACCCTTTGCCAAGAGATCAACACGACGCGCGCCGAGGGCCGCAAAGATCGCTGGAGCATGGACAAGCGCCATCAAAGCGGCTGATTGAAGGGAAGGCGCGGAAGAGAGATGCGCAGCTGCCGCAGCAAGCGCAACACCTGCTGCGCCGACAAACCCTCCAACAAGAACGAGAATGCGCTCAACCAATGCCATTATGCGTCCACGCCACGTTCCACGAGTAACCGCATAATCCCTTCGCGCAACTCGCCAATGCCCTCACCGGTTTCCGACGATGTAAAAAGCACGTCAGGATGCGCCGCCGGCCGTTTGATCAAACCCGCTTTAACACTTTCAATCCGCGCTTCGATTTCACCTTTTTTGACTTCATCTTTTTTGGTCAGCACGACCTGATAGGGCATCGCCGAAATATCGAGCAAATCGAACATTTCCAAATCCGGCGGCTTCAACCCGTGGCGGCCATCAACGAGCACAAAGACGCGCATCAAGGAGGAGCGACCCTGCAAATAGGCATGCATCAGTTTTGTCCAGTCGGAGATCTTCTCTTTCGAAACCGCGGCATAACCATAGCCCGGCATATCAACAAGCCGCAGCGGTTCGCTTCCCGGCACACCAAGCGCGAAAAAATTGAGCTGCTGCGTACGCCCCGGCGTGTTCGATGTACGCGCGAGCGAATTCCGGCCCGTCAACGCATTGAGCAGGGATGATTTGCCGACATTCGAGCGACCTGCAAAGGCTATCTCGGCTGGGCCTATCGGAGGCAATCCGTCGATTTTGGAGGCCGCCCAGATGAACTCGCAATTACCCGCAAAGAGCTTTCGCCCGCGCTCGAAAAGTTCATCCGGATCCATCTCAGCCATTACGATTTCTTGCGCAACAGACCGCCAAAGGTTTTGCCCAAATTATCCCACAATTCCACCTTCACGCCATGACGACGCATGATGAGATATTGCTGGCTAACCGACAGCGTATTGTTCCACGACCAGTAAATCACAAGACCCGCCGGGAACGAACCCAACATGAAGGTGAACATCACCGGCATCCATGAGAACATCGCCTGTTGCACAGGGTCTGGCGGTGCGGGATTCATCTTCATTTGCACGAACATGGTAACGCCCATGATCAACGGCCAAATACCGATCATCATAATGGTAGGTGGCGTCCACGGAATGAGCCCAAACAGGGTGAAAACCGAAGTCGGATCGGGCGATGCGAGATCGTGGATCCATCCGATAAACGGCGCATGCCGCATTTCAATGGTCACATAGAGCACTTTATAGAGCGAGAAAAAGACCGGGATCTGAATCAGCATCGGCCAACAACCGGCAATCGGATTGATCTTCTCCTTCTTGTAAAGCTCCATCAATTCTTGCTGCTGCTTCACCTTATCCTCAGGGAAGCGTTCTTTAATCGCGGCCATTTGCGGCTGCACCGCTTTCATCTTCGCCATCGAGGCATAGCTCTTATTAGCAAGCGGGAAGAAGGCAGCTTTTACCAAAACGGTAACAATCAAAATCGCGAAGCCGAAATTGCCCGTCCAATGATAGAAGAATTCCATCATCTTGAAGAGCGGCTTGGTGAAGAAATAGAACCAGCCCCAATCGATCAAAAGATCAAACCGCTTAATGCCGAGTGTCTCGGCATAGCCATCAACCGTTTTCACTTCCTTGGCGCCCACAAACAGGCGCTTCGTGGATGTAACCGACGAACCGGCTGCAACCGTCAAAGCCGGTTGTGTCATATCCACTTGATAAACTTTGGTGGGGCCATCAAGGCTGCGGAACACAGCGTCATACGGCGTGGCTTGATCCGGCACGAGCGCCGCCGCCCAATATTTATCCGTAATACCGGCAAAGCCGCCGGTCGCCGTTTTATATTGGATGCCCTTGCCCGAGGCGCCCGGAACTGGATCGGCCTTATCCGCCTTGTCATAGGTAAGCTCGGCCAAGCCTTGCTCACCAATAAATCCGACAAAGCCTTCATGCAGCACATAGGTGCCGACAACCTTAGGCTTATTGAACCGCTCAATACCGCCATAGGGAATAAGCGTCGCATCCGTCGAGCCCGTCGCGGTAACCGTATCCGTCACCGTAAACATATAACCATCATCAAGCGCTATCTCGCGCTTAAAAAGAAAGCCTTGACCATTGTCCCATGTCAGCGCCAAAGGCTGCTTTTCAGTCAATGCGCTTCCGCTTGCCTTCCAAACCGTCGAGGACGACGGCAGATCAATCTTCGTGCCGGGTGCGGCTAGCCAGAAAAAGCGTGCGAAATAGGCGTCGGGCGTCCGATCGGGGGAAAACAACACGATATTGGGTGAAGTCGGATCGACTGTTTCGCGATAGGCCTTGAACGACACGTCATCAATATCGCCGCCTTTCAGCGAAATCGAACCCTTGAGCTTCGGCGTATCGATCGCCACGCGCGGGCTTGCGGCCAACGCCTCATCGCGGGTGGCAAATGCGCCGGAAGCGGCCGTCGCAACGGGCAAGGCGGCCGTTGCGTTGGTCGATGACCCCGGCTGCGCCTGATCGGGCAATTTGGCAACGATATCCGTCTGCTTCTTCGTCTCGAGCAGCGGCATACCAAAATAATATTGCCAGCCAACCAAAACGGCCACGGAAAGGGCGATCGCGAGAATGAGGTTCTTGGTATCTTGCATGGTCTTAAGGACTGCTCGGTAAGGGCTTCGAAGAGGAGGATGGGCGGGGCTTCAAGCGCGAAATCCCGTCGATGAGTTCGGCGGCAATGGTTTCAAAGGGGGCATCGAGCAGCGCTCGACGACCGATAAGCACATAGTCCGTACCCGGGAAAGCTACAAGCCGCGCCTTTAAACGGATGGCTTCTCTCAACCGGCGCTTGATCCGACTGCGTTCAACGGAATTACCCGTCTTTGTGGTCACGGTAAGCCCAAAACGGGGGCCGCCTTCGGGATTTCGACGCGCAATGGCCTGAATCGTGAAAAGCGCCGCATGGTGGCGGCGCCCTTTGGCAGCAGCAAGAAATTCAGCGCGTTGCGTCAGCCAGACCGCGGATTTGGGCTCTTTCATCGATCCCATCCGTGTCAAACCCGCTCCCGTTTGGCGCTCTGCGTTCATCACGCTGCCGATAGGGAGCTCGTTCAGGATCACGCAGAAAGGCGCTTCCGGCCACGGGCGCGGCGGGCAGCGATGACCTTACGGCCACCCTTGGTAGCCATACGGGCGCGATAGCCATGACGGCGCTTGCGAACGAGCTTGCTCGGTTGATAAGTCCGCTTCACGGGTCTTCTCCAGTCGTTTTACGCTCCCCACCAGCCGCCGTGAACGCGACCCAAGGCAGGCGCTCCACCGTGATCTCCAAGGCTTCTAGCCTCAGGAGCACCCGGTCAAAGCTGAGCGATGATCAAAGTCAGCGCGGTTAATGACGGAAGGGGCAGGGAAAGTCAATTCGACTCTGGCCTTCTATCTGAAAATACTGTCATAAAACCGAAAGAAAAGGTTTTCGGGAGAAAAATCACCAGAAGGGTTGCTCTCTGCTCCGCGAGAGGATATTGGAACTTTCATCGGTGATCCGCGCAGTTCAAGCAAGGGTCCTGGCGCCCGTAGCTCAGCTGGATAGAGCATCAGACTACGAATCTGAGGGTCGGACGTTCGAATCGTTCCGGGCGCGCCATTTGCGAACAAAACCACTAACATTTGCATTGCCGATATTTTGCCCCGCGATGACGGCTGCAAGCGTGGCTTTATCGCCAATAATGCTGATTTTATCGTCGTCGACTCGGATTTCCGAGATGACGGCTCGCAGATAGGCCTTTTTGGCTTGAACATCCCCGTTGTCGATTTTATCACGCATCAGATTTGTGAAGGCCGTGACGCGCTCCGGTGTGATGGAAGTGCGACTGTTAAATTGTTCCGCTATCCGATCAATGGAGGCCTGAGCGAGATCGCGCTCGGCTCTGAGCATCTTGATCCGATCTCTGAGCTGATCATCTAGCTCGACAATTCCCTCTTCAATGGCGCGGTAAAGTCGGCTTAGCTTCTCTTCCTTCTGCGCCAGCTCGTTTTTCAAAGCTAGACGGCGCTCTTGGACGGCGGTGTCTTTGGTGGCCTGGTGCTCAAGCAACGCTCCAAGTACGGAGGTCATTCGATC
>CAIRGA010000171.1 GCA_903877935.1 uncultured Hyphomicrobiales bacterium | reverse complement strand
CTCGTTATTCACTCCAATGCCATCGATATCCACCTCATTTGAGCCAATCATCCAGTCAATATGGATCAAGCTCTTATTGCCGCCTTGGGCCGCAATTTGCTCCGGCGTCAGTGAGGCACCGTCGAGGAAACACTTCGCATAGCACTGACCAAGCGCGATATGGCAGGCGGCGTTTTCATCGAATAACGTATTGAAAAACAACAATCCGCTCTTCGAAATCGGCGAAGAATGCGGCACCAAAGCCACCTCCCCCAACCGCGAAGCGCCCTCATCCGTTTCCAGCACCTTCCGCAGGACATCCTCGCCCCGCGAAGCCTTGGCCTCAACAATCCGCCCAGCCTCGAACCGAACCGAGATATTGTCGATCAAAGTTCCGTTATAAGACAAGGGCTTAGTGCTCGAAACATAGCCTTCAACCCGGTGCGCATGCGGGGTGGTAAACACCTCTTCGGTCGGAATATTGGGGTTACAGGTAATGCCGTTTTTGGCCGTCGAAGCCCCGCCATGCCACTCATGCCCATCCGCCAATCCCACCGTCAAATCGGTCCCCGGACCCTTAAAATGGAGCGCAGAAAAGCGATTTTGGTTCAACCAGGCGGTTTTTTCGTGCAATTTGGCATTATGATCGGCCCAAGCGGCAATCGGATCCTCACGATCCACCCGCGACGCGGCAAAAATGGCATCGGCCAATTTCCGAACGGCATTATCCGCCGTTTCATTCGGAAAAACGAGCTTTGCCCAGGCTGTTCCCGGCCAAGCGATAATGTTCCAATTGATATCAAAGCCCGCAATTTTTTCCAAAGCAGGCTGATAAGCCATTGAATTTGCTTTGTTGGCGCGTGAAACCTTGCCCGGATCTTGCGTTGAAAGCAGCATCGGGTCATCCCCCACAATAGCCAGACGAGCGGTATTCGCGGAGAACGCCTTTGCCATGCCGTCATACAGCCAATTCGCCGCCTTATCGAAGCTGGCATCGGGCGCGTATTGGTACCGCGCCAAGGTCAGCTGCTCATCCGTAAAAAACGGCACCACCAGCCCCGCACCGGCCTTATAAGCGTGCTCAGCAATACGCCGTACCAAGGGAAGCGCCGCCGAAGGGGCCGTAATCAGCAAATCCTGACCCGGTTGGAGCTGAAGCCCAACTTTGATGGTCGTTTCTGCCAATCGATCGAGTTTGATTGGATCGATAAGGGAATTCTCGTTGCTCGTATTGTTCATCATTTTAAGGCCTAAATCATTCTTAATATTATCAATTTAGCGTTCAGTTTCATCGATTTGGCGCGCCTCATCGGGCAACATGATAGGAATGCCATCCCGTATCGGATAGGCCAACCGTGCAGCCGAACTGATCAATTCCTGTCGTTTCGCATCATACCTCAAAACGGATTTTGTGAGGGGACACACCAATAATTCCAATAATTTAGGATCCATCGGTTGGATCGAATTTGAATTGGCGCGCGAGCTCTGTTCCATTTCAGGCCTTATTGTAGGGAAGATTCGGAGCCGTCATCGCGGCGGGCTAATTCAATTTCGGTGATTGCGACCAACAATTCGGCCCGCTTTTTGAGGTCAGAAGCCTCAAGGAGCGCCTGTTTTTCACGTGGACCAAAGGG
>CAIRGA010000170.1 GCA_903877935.1 uncultured Hyphomicrobiales bacterium | reverse complement strand
TCTAAGCTGACCACCCAGAATGCGGGTGTTACCGCTGTTCACGCTTTTGCTTATCCGATCGGTGCCGAGTTTCACATTCCGCATGGTGTGGCCAACAGCATCATGATGGGCCCCGTTCTGACCTTCAACACACCGGGCAACCCGAAGAAATTCGCCGAAGCCGGTGTTGCTATGGGCCTTGCGGCCAATGCTTCAGCGGAAGACACGATCGCTTTCATGAAGCAGCTCGCGGACGATATTCAAATTCCCAAACACTTGGCTGATTTTGGCGTGCGCGACGAACATATTCCGGGGCTAGCCAGTGGCGTTATGAAAGTCACAAGGCTGCTTGCCAATAATCCGCGTGAGCTCACGCATGAAGACGCGATGCGGCTTTACCGCGAAGTGCTTTGATCCGTTGCGACAACAAAGCCTTTTTGTCTGAGCGACACTGACGAAACGACGAGATGATATCGAGAGATGACCTGACATGACGCATTCGACAACCAATTCCCAAAATACAGCTCTTCAGCTGGTTGATCACTTTATCGATGGCCAGACGGTGCCACCATCAGGTGGTCACTATATCGACACGATCAATCCCATGACGGGGCAGGTCACTGTTCGGGTTGCGTCTGGCTCGGCGAATGATGTGGATCTTGCCGTCGCAGCTGCGAAGCGGGCAAAACGCAATTGGCGCCATTTCTCCAATGTTGAACGTGGCCGCCTTATGCTGGCTTTGGCGTCTGCCATTCGGGCAAACAAGGATCGCTTGGCCGAACTTGAGCGCGCTGAGACCGGTAAGCCGCTCGCACTCGCACTGGCGGAAGTTGACGGCAGTGCAAATTATTTCGAATTCTACGGATCGCTTGTTTATCTTCCAACAGGCGAGGTGCTCGATGTCGCGCCGGCGCAGCACGTCTATACAAAGCGTGAGCCCTTTGGTGTTGTGGGTGTGATTACGCCTTGGAATCTGCCGCTCAATCAGGCTGCGCGTGCCATCGCACCGGCACTCGTTGCAGGCAATGTCGTTGTCGCTAAGCCATCCGAAATCACGTCGCAAACAACGGTTGAACTTGCACGCCTTGCGCGGGATGTCGGATTTCCGAATGGCGTCATCAATGTTGTCCTTGGAACCGGTCCCGTTGTTGGTGAAGCGATCGTCCGTCACAATGACATTCGCAAAATTGCGTTTACAGGATCTGTGGCTGTCGGTCGTGCCATTGGCCATATTGCTGCCGACCGAATTATTCCACTCACTTTGGAACTTGGAGGCAAATCGGCCAATATTGTCTTTGAAGATGCCGATCTTGATTTTGCTGCAACGGAAGCTGTAAAGGGCTTCACGCTAAATGCCGGACAAGTTTGTTCCGCTGGAACGCGTTTATTGGTGCAACGTTCTGTCTATCAGACCTTCCTTGAAAAAGTAGCAAAGGCAGCTGAGTCGGTTGTCCCGGGACAGAATCTTGGCCCGATCATCACATCCGCACAGTTCGAACGCGTGCAATCTTATTTCAAGATTGCTGAAGCGGATGGTGCAAATGTTTTGACCGGCGGCGAGATCGCAAAGGTTAAAGATCAAGAAAATGGCTTCTACATCAAGCCAACAATTTACAAGGATGTCGACAACTCCATGCGGATCGCGCAGGAGGAAATTTTTGGCCCTGTACTCGTTGCCATTCCTTTTGATACCGAGGCTGAAGCGGTCGAGATCACGAACGACTCGCCCTATGGTCTCATTGGTTCAGTCTGGACCCGTGATATTTCGCGTGCGATGCGGGTAGCAGACGAAATCGAAGCGGGCCAGATCTTCGTCAATATCTGGAATACGATGTCCGTCCAAACGCCTTTCGGTGGATATA
>CAIRGA010000169.1 GCA_903877935.1 uncultured Hyphomicrobiales bacterium | reverse complement strand
ATCTGCCGTCTGATCGATCATAGCGCTTAAGGCCCCGTTCTTGCGGGGCTTTTTGCATTTATCGGCCGGAACACCGATCGTGAGTAATATTGCAGTCCTGCGAATCGATTTATCGTGCGGTGAGAAGCTTCTTGTCGCCGATCTTCGGTGCTCGGACGGTTTGTAGGTCGAATGATGTACGCCGGCTCAAGCCTGACCAAACCTGTGCGCTCTCGGAATTGTCTGATAGCATAGGACCGTTGACCGCGTGCCATTCAGTCCTGCTCAACCCAAGAGAATTTTCGTGTCCTATATCTCCATCACCGGTCTTAAAATGAAAAGCCCGTTCCACGCCCCACGCTTCTGGTGGCACGCGATCCGATCAATGGTACAGGCCAAGCGTGATCCGAATTGCCAGTTGGCCATCGCGCGTCAGATCAACGGTATCGCGCACACCCTCACCGTTTGGAACGACCGCAAAGAGATGCTGGCTTTTTTACGGAGCGGGCCCCATCGCGAGGCGATGCGGATCTTTCCAAAAATCGGTACCGGATATGGGTTCGGCATTGAAGCGGATATCGTTCCACCCTGGGATGAAGCCCACCGGTTATGGTTAGAACACGGCGAAACGATAAAGCGCGTCTAGCCCGCGGGAAATTGAAACATGCTATCGGCGATGCTCGACGGGTTTTTACTCGGTGGAAGTCTCATTGTTGCGATTGGAGCGCAAAATGCTTTTGTTATTCGCCAAGGTATTTTGGGACATTTTATTTTATGGGTTTGTCTTTTTTGCGCGGTGTCGGACACGATCTTGATTTGGGGTGGCGTGTTCGGCCTATCGCTCTTAGCAAATATCATCCCACTCTTCGTGCCCATCATGAGGTATGGAGGTGCAGGATTTCTAGCATGGTTTGGACTATCGGCGACGCGGCGAGCTCTCAAGCCCGTCATCCATGAAGTAAGAGTGGTTGAAGCACCATCGCTTCAATCGGCTTTGTTGGTTTGCGCCGGCTTCACCTTTCTCAATCCGCATGTCTATCTCGACACCGTTATCCTCGTTGGAAGCGTTGCTCAGGAGCGCCCTCTCGATGAGCGCAGCTATTTTGCGCTCGGCGCAAGTACCGCATCCTTTTTATGGTTTTTTGGACTGGGTTTAGGCGCCAAAGCCTTGAATCCTTGGCTCGATCGTCCCCGCGTCTGGCGCATGATCGACGGTACGATCGCTGCCATCATGCTGTGGCTCAGCGTCAAACTATGTTTGAGCTAATCGCGCTTGGCGCGTGACGGTGATATTTGGCTTAGCGCCTGGCGTGCAATGTCATGGATTTTTTTAAATGTTCCTTGCGTGAACATCGATGTTTCACGTTCGATGTCGTGCAGCGCAGCCTTTAGTAGTTCAATTTCATCAACGATAAGATCCGCCTGATCCTCGGTTGAGGTGGATCTTATCGCCGGCCGATCGATTGCCACCCTAAAAGACCGGCCCTTGCTTAAAAGATCGTCGACGAATTCCTTTAATAAACGATGATGTGAATAGTCATGCCACGCAGGCTTCATCGCTTTTGTTTGGTACCAGCTCAACTCGCTTTCGAGATGACATCCGATCAGCCCCACATTACCTTTTATCACAGCCATAGCATCACCATTGGCATAGGTTGCATAGGGTTGAACGCTTTGTTCTGATTCGATAAAAGTGCAGCCGTCGAAAAAATAAAACTTCCCCCCTTGGCCGAGCCATTCGGATCGCACAAGGGTTGGAAAAGAACGTCTAATTTCTGCTTTAGGCCGTGTAATATATTGCACACAACGCGTTTCACCGATGAGATCAAAATAGAGACGATCGGCCCAATAGGCCCCCATGCATATGCCGAGATACGTACCACCGCTTTTGACATAGGCTTGAAGGATGGACGTCTTGGTTTTTAAAACCTGTCGAAAGGCACTCGCATCACCGCGCCCACCCGGAAAAATCACCATATCGAAGCGTGCTAAATTCTCGCTCGTGAGGTCGTGCCGCGTGATGATCTGGATGTCATGATGGCTCGATAATGCGCTTATAATCCCACTGCCGCATTCGCGCGAACAATATGGCTCATATTGAAAAAGCGCGAGAACTGCCAACTCAAACCCTCGATCAATCTGACCCTTTAGTCCTATCCGATAAGAACCAATGGTGTGCTATCTTACCGTCAGTTTTGTATGAGCTAAAGTGATATTTCCCGAGCCGCCCCTTTCAGCGCGGAGAAGACGAACGCCGTGGCGATTTGACATTTCAATGGCCGCCGCATCCGGATAAACTATGGGCATGAACCTATATCAAATCCACGATCTTGCTCCAATTCCCTCGGCGGTAAGCATAGGCCGCATCCCTCGCGATCGCTTGATGACCGAAGCGGCGGTGGCCGTGCAAGATTCGGATCGAGCCAATTCATTCATGCGCCTTTTTACCCTGTTTCAAAGCGCCGGAATGAGTGAATTGGCGCTAGAAATGCACGAGAGAGCGCTTGAACAGCGACGCGTCTATCGTTTGCAGGGGGCAGCCCATCCAACGATTCGATTGCTCGCTCTTATGGGCCCCAGACCCGAAATTGATAATTCACCCCTCGAATATTTGGTCGATGAGACGGATATCGAACTCACGCTTTATTATCCTGATTATTCCCAACCCATGAGCGGGCCTATTCCGGATCATGATATAGCGATGATCAGCTTAGGCGAGTCACAATTTGGCGCGCCGCTGCTGAGTTATTTAGATGATTTCGTTCAACACTGGCCGCGGCCGATCATCAATCGGCCGAGCAATATTTTAAACTGTGCGCGCGATCGCTTGACGTCATTGTTTTCTGATTGTGACGGGCTTCTCGTGCCCAACACCCGCCGGATCAGCCGAGATGATCTGGCCGTCCTTTCGTTTCCCTTTCTCATCCGTCCACTTGATAGCCATGGGGGAAAAGGATTTGAAAAGATGGACAGCGTGTCAATGCTTCGCGATTACGGGGCGCTTAATACCGAAAATGAATTTTATGTCTCTGATTTTATCGATTACCGATCGGGCGATGGCTTGTATCGGAAATATCGGATCGTGCTGATGGATAAGCTGCCCTATCTTTGCCACATGGCGATAACGGATCACTGGATGGTCCATTATATGGCGGCCGGCATGGAATTGAGTGCAGAAAAGCGCGCGGAAGAAGAGACTGCTTTCGCGACCTTTGCCGAGGATTTCGCCCAACGGCATAAGGCCGCGCTATCGACCATCGCGGATCGATTGAATCTTGATTATGTCGTGATAGATTGCGGTGAAATGCCGGATGGTCGATTGGTTTTGTTTGAAGCCGATAATAGGGCATGGGTTCATTCGGTCGATCCCCCCGAAATCTTTCCCTATAAAGCCGGTGCTATGAAAAAGGTGTTTGAGGCCTTTCGTGCGCTCGTCGTGAGCCGGCATTTGGCGGGTCGCTAGTCGGCTAACCGGCTACCGCCTTCACAAAAGCATGCCAAAGCCCTCGTTTGCCTTCGCGCCGCTCGCGCTCTTCTTTTTCTTGCAAGGCGCGGGCATGGGCTTCGGGTGAAATGGTGATGGCAACCGCTTCAAACGGACTTTCATCGAGGCCATCGATTTTTTCCGCCGAACGAGCACTATATTTCGGCAAGACCCGCCGAATAGGGGTTACCCGTGCAACATTTGGATTGAAAGTGACTCTCACATCGGACCTCATACGCGTTCCTTCAATAGAACGGCTATGCGGCCCATTTCTATAGTGCGCCTGATCGTCTCTCGTTAGGCGTGGAAAGGCTCTATCGATTTATTGCGCCACGTCGACCCATTCGGCCTTAGCAAGCTCAACCATGCGCTGAGGCGATAGTTTAAGCGCACATTGAACCCCGCCAGCGGCCGGAATGATCACCGGAAAGCTTTGGAGTGAAATATCGGCAAATACCCTTAAAGGTGCAGGCAGCCCGAAGGGGCAAACGCCCCCAACCGGATGTCCTGTCTTCACCACAATGTCTTCGGCGTTCAACATGCGGGCTTTATGGCCGAATTGGCTCCGGTATTTTTGATTATCGATTCGGGCGCTCCCGCTCATAACAATCAAAATAACCTCGTCGCCGAGCCAAAGCCCCAGTGTTTTCGCAATCTGAGCGTGCTCAACACCATGCGCCGCTGCGGCATCTGCAACGGTTGCTGAACTCATTGTCGTATCAATGATGTCGATGTCGGGCGCATGGGCCGCAAGGAAGGCTTGGACAGAGTCACGGCTCATTAGGCATCACCATGGTCGATCGGGAGGATGGAAGGCATCGGTGATGATTTGCGCCAACTGCCCGGTTCGATGCAAGCCGTTATCTGTTGACAGGCCAATTCATCGGACGGTGCTTGTGGACCGTAGCGCGGGTCGAACCGGCATAGGACAACGCCTAAAGGTCATGCTACGAAGGTAGGTCTGTTTGGAAATTGGTCTTAATGAAACCGCGTGATCTCGCTGATTATCTCTTCCTAGCCTTGGCTTGGGGTTTTTCTTTTCTGTTTGTCAGGATTGTGAGCCATGGCTTTGGCTGGGTCGGCGCGGTCTCGCTCCGGGCGCTTGTGGCGACGACCGCCGTCTGGCTTATGGCCAAAGCAACCCGTCGCCCGTTAAATTTCAATGCCGGTTGGTGGCCCTTTGCCGTTGTAGGAGCCACAGCCGTTGCCGGGCAATTACTGGGCATTTCTTTCGCGATACCCCGAATCGGAACGGCGATGGCGGCCATTATCGTGGCCACGATTCCGCTCTTTGCCATGCTCATTGGTCAGGTGTGGGGCTTGGAGAAGATCAGTCTTCGCGGTCTCGTCGGGCTAGTTTTGGGATTTTCTGGCATTATTTTACTTGTCGGCTTTCCTGCCGTTACCATTGACGGTGAATTTTTGCTTGGCTCTGCGAGTTGTCTTTTAGGCTGTATTGCGGCCGCCTATGGCAGCAACTATGCCAGTCATCGACTTAAGGGGACCGGCTCTTGGGAAGTCACGATTGGGTCATTTCTATCGGGCGGTCTGTTAAGCCTGCCGTTGCTCTATTTTGTTCCGGTACCGATAAGCCCTGAACCGATGGACTATCTGGCCCTCATTTTTCTGGGCTGTGTCATGAGCGGCATGACCTATGTCCGGTTTTATCGTCTCATCATCGCAATTGGCGCAACGCGGTCCATCAGCGTTGAATTCGTTGTGACAATCGTTGCGGCTTTGGTCGGCGTCGCCTTTTTGGGCGAGCAATTGTCGGTCGTTCAGAATTTGGGGGCAGCGATTATTTTATTAGGTTGCGCCTTGGTTCTTGGACTTATTCCCCTTTGGCCGTCCAATTCCAATAAAAAAAGCCCCGCCTAAGCGGGACTTTAATCGGATCTCTAGCCGATTTGGCTGAAAACGGATTACTTCGCGGCGACAGCTGCCGTAGCGCCGAGAGCGCCAACGCCTGCACCGATAAGGGCGCCGTTCTGAACCGTCGCAGCAACCGACGTGCTGCCAGCAATCGAAGCGCCACCCCAAACGGCTGCATAACCAGCAGCAACGCCGATCACGGTGCCGTCAATGAGCGAGCCGATGACGCGGTCCTGCGTCGAGCAATGGGCTGGAACAACCCAGAGGCCACAAACGAGGAAGCCATCGCTCGCTGGCGCAGGTGCTGCAATCGGGGCAACAGCCTTCTTCGGAGCTGCCTTAGCCTTCATGGTGGTGGCTTCCGCTGGAAGAGCAGCCAAAGTGGCGATAGCGGCGAGCGCAAATGCGATCTTTTTCATGGTGGTACCTTTCTTTGAGTCAAAAAGTGAGAATTCTGGGTCAGCCTGCTCGATTACAGAAGCGAAACGCTTTGGTTTTCGAGCTCAATTGGCCAAGACGCCCCCTCCTTAGCAAAATGTATTTTATCCGTCTATGTTGTTCATAAAGTAATTTCCCGAATACTTCTTTCAAATTTGTCGCATCAGACGGCGAGCTCCCAGCGGTCCCGCCAATCCCGAGCGACATAGTTGACGATCAAAGATTTCCTGATTCCGTTAATGTCCCGCCGCCGGAACCCGTGCCACGTATCGGCGCCAGGGACAAAGATCAGGCCGCCATTGAACGCATAGGGTGCGGTGTGAACAAGCAGGTGATCCGGCGTGGAATCGTAAACATCGGTTCCGCAATGCCAAACTTCTCGCCAATGATGGCGGTTAAGCGGGATGATTTCACTTCGTCGATCAGGGAAGCAAAGGCCGATCCATAGCTTAATGATGCAAGCGGAAAAATACCCGGCTTCTCGATTGTTGAAAAATCATCGCGAATAGCCTGAAGGCTGCTCGGTGCCAGGACATTCTGAACCGCAAAAAAATCAAATGAGATAGGCGCGACAGGCGCGCGTTCAAGGGTCTTAAAATCGATCAAATCACTCATGGGTCAACAATCCCGACAATCACGGGTTCACCATATGGATTATCACCGAGCTAACTTTGACTTGCATCAAGGATTACAAGACGTGGCATCAATCAAAGATTTTAGAAATTCTAAGTGCGCGTGTTAAACCTATGCGATTGGACGAAAATAGCGACTTGTTTAGAATTAGAACAATTCCAAGGAAAGATTTCCTCCTTTACGGTAGCGAATTTTAACTCTAAGCGCGGTATTTGAAAGACACATACAAGGAATTGGAATGTCGACAATTTCCATACAGCGCGCGCCTTCATGGAAGCGCTTTGCAGTGGTCGCAGGTCCGGGTTTGGCTGTCATGCTTGCCGACACGGATGCAGGATGCATCATCACCGCGGCGCAAAGTGGCGCTCAATGGGGCTATAAGCTTCTTTTGCTCCAATTCATTTTAATGCCTGTTCTTTATGTTGTGCAGGAACTCACCGTTCGTCTCGGCATCGTGACGGGGCAGGGGCATGCTCAACTCATTCACCGTCATTTCGGTCGCTTTTGGGCTTGGATATCCGCTGGAACGCTGATCATCTCCTGTATCGGCGCCTTATTGACGGAACTGTCGGGATTGGCCGGTGTTGGCGCCTTATTGAATATTCCGCCGGCGATCACGGTTTCGATGGTGGTCATCGCCTTGCTTGTCATGGCCTATGCCCACACCTATTTGACGGTTGAACGCATTGCGATCGGGCTTGGTCTCTTCGAACTTGTTTTCTTACTCGTCGCGTGGCTCGCACAGCCAAATGGCTCCGAGATTGCAACAGATATTGTTTCAATGCCGCTTGGTGACAGCAAATATCTCTTTTTGCTTTCTGCTAATATCGGCGCCGTTGTGATGCCTTGGATGGTCTTTTTTCAGCAGTCCTCCGTTGTTGAACGAAAGCTAACGACGGACGACCTCACTTTTGCTCGTGTCGATACCGCGATTGGTTCGGTGTTAACCCAACTCATCATGGCCGCTGTGATTGTTGCAACAGCGGCAACTATTGGCAAAGCCGCGGGCGATCAATCACTCGATACGGTTGAACAGATCAGCGGTGCGATTACACCCTTCTTAGGAAATTTCGGGGGCAAGCTTTTATTCGGTCTTGGAATGTCCGGCGGCGCGATGGTTGGTGCAATCGTGGTTACACTGACGGCGGCGAGAACCTTGAGCGAAGTCCTTGGTGTTAATCACAGCCTCGAACATGAACCCAAAGAAGCTGTTTGGTTTTATGGTATCTATACCGCCACGCTTATCATTGCTTCCTTGGTTGTTTTATCGGGAATTAATTTAATCACGCTGAGCGTCGGTGTTCAGGTCCTCAACGCCCTTTGTTTGCCGATTGTGCTCGGCTTCTTGTTTCTTCTTGCTCAAAGATTGCCTGAACCCTATCGCCTAAAGGGAGCCTATGCGGGTGTGTGCCTCGTCATTATGAGCGTCACGACGTTGCTCGGTGTCTATTCGGGTATTGCCGGGGTGCTGGACTAGGGTCAGGACCTTAGATCGTTCAAAACCGAATTGGTTTCTTCAATCACTCCGCCAATCGCAGATTGAGCCGGGCGGCAATGGCAACGCATAATCGGGCGACGATTCACGGGACGCTAAAATCCCGAACGAAGCCAAACTTGTCTATTTCATCTGCATAGATTGATAAATTGAGCTGATCGACGGCCGACAGCGTCCCAAATTTCTTTGTTCATTGAACGGTACAAATAACCAGAATGGACGCTATATCTCGAATGAGGGCATAGGGGATGACGTCCCTGATACACCCCTTCGATTGTTCAGCTGCCGTCAGAATTAAAGCCTATGGGAATTTTCCGATCAGGCCAGCATTAGGCCTAGCCATTGCTGTCATTGAGCGCCGGTGGCCGCCAACGGGCGAGACGTTCTTCAATCCGCGTCATGATCCATTCGGCACCCAACACAACAATGACGATGATCACAATAGCGGCATACATTTCCGCTGTATCGTGCACCCCGCGCGCGGTTTGAATGATGAAACCGATCCCGTAGCGCGAACCGATAAACTCACCAACAATGGCACCCACAATCGCGAAACCAAAGCTGATATGCAGGCTTGCAAAAATCCAGCTCATCGCCGACGGGATGATGACATCCCGCGTCAACGCCCATTTTGATGCACCAAGAATTTGTGCATTGGCGATCATCGCGCGGTCCGCTTCTCTGACCCCTTGAAAGGCATTGGAGAAAACAACAAAAAACACCATGACAAAAGATAGCGCCACTTTTGACCACAATCCAAAGCCGAACAGCAAGATGAAAATGGGTGCCAGTACCACGCGCGGAATAGCGTTTAAGACTTTGATATAGACCGAGAGCACATCGGAAGCCATTTTGTTGCGCCCAAGTGCCACGCCAAAGAGGACACCAAACACGGAACCGAACAGGAAGCCAATGAGGGCCTCCTCCATCGTGATATAGAGGTGATACCAAAGGGAAGCTTCATCGGTTCCCTCGGTGATGAGTTCATAGAGGCGTGCCGCAATGGCTGATGGGTATGAATAGAAAAATGAATCGATAATGCCCGTGCGGGCAAACACTTCCCAGGTTCCCAAAAGCAAAGCGAGAATGGTCAGGCGCCAAATAATAACGAGGCGGTTATGGCGTATGGCGGCTGCCACTGCCGCAGCTTCAATCTCGGCATCCGATGTTCCCGGCGCATATAAAATAGAGCCGCCCGTTCCAATTGCGATATTGTTCATGCGTGTTTGCCTTATGCCGCTTCGGTCGCATCGGCGCCGAATTGAACTTCTTCACGAAGGTCTTGCCAAATGCGTTTCGAGATTTCAATAAAATGGGACTGATAGCGTATGTCGGCAAGAATGCGTGGCCGTGGAATATCAATCGTGTGGATCGCCTTCACCGTCGCAGGACGTGCGGTTAAAACATAAACCTTATCGGCCAAGGCAATGGCTTCTTCCAAATCATGGGTGACGAAGACAACCGCTGCCTTCGTCGTCGACCATAAATTCAACAATTCCTCATGCATCAAAACCCGGGTCTGCGCATCTAGCGCGGAGAACGGCTCGTCCATCAGAAGGATTTCCGGGCCATTGATAAAGGTCTGGGCCAATGCCACGCGTTTGCGCATACCGCCTGATAATTGATGCGGAAAATGATGCTCAAATTTTCCAAGGCCGACGCGTTTGAGCCAATCTCGTCCAGCGGCATAGGCGTCGGTCTTGCTGCGGCCACGAAACAGCGGCCCGGCAACGACATTGTCGATGACGGTGCGCCAAGGAAATAGTGCATCGGCTTGGAACACAAAACCAATTCTCGGATCAATTCCATTGACCGCTTGGCCCATAACCCGCACTTCGCCGCTCGATGGTTTGCCGAGCCCGGTTATGAGATTAAGCGTCGTCGATTTTCCGCATCCCGTCGGGCCGACAAGGGCCACAAATTCTCCCCGCGCAACGCTAAGATTGAATTCGTTCAGCGTTGCAAAGGATTTTCCATCGGGACTTAAAAAGCGCCGGTTCACATTGATGAGTTCGATGGCAGGGGATGCGTCGTGAAAGGATGCAGCGCTCATCGGGTTCCTTTATAGCGGGTGATTAAGAAAAAGCGCGCCAAAAGCCAATGCCTCTGGCGCGCTCCGAGATTACTTCGCAGCTTTTGCGAATTCGGTTGTAAAGGTCTTGGACAGATCGATCGTCTTGCCCTTGACGTTCTTCGAGAAGCCGGAGAGCACCGATAAGACGGTTTCAGGTCCGCCTTCAGGCATAATACCGTCCTTGGTATACATGCCCTTGCCGCCTTCCAACGCCTTCACATAGCCATCGCGATCGCCAACGAGATATTCTTTTGGCATCTGATCCGCAATTTCGCCGGCACTGTGGGTGTCGATAAAATGCAGTGTTTTGACAATCGCGTTAACGAGTTTTTGTACTTCGTCCTTATGCTTTTCAACGTAATCGGTTGTCATATAAAGCGACGTGGCAGGGTAAGGTCCGCCAAGCGCCACTTTGGTGTCGGCATTGGAGCGCAAATCGACAAGGATTTTGGCTTCACCCGTCTTGAGCAGACGCGAGATGGTTGGTTCTGTCGTCATGCCGGCTTGAATCTTATCTTGCTGCATGGCGGCGATAAAGGTGTCACCCGCTCCAACGGCAACCGATGAAAATTCGCCAAGCTTCAGACCATTCTTAACCGCCAAATATTGCGTCAAGAAATTGGTCGATGAGCCAAGACCCGTTACACCCAAGCTCTTGTCCTTGAAGTCCGCGGGTGACGTAATTTCAGGATGCTTGGTGGATACGAGTTCAACTTCACCCGGCGAACCGTTGATCTGCACCACGGATTGGGCAAATTTGCCTTTTGACTGCAAATCGACACAGTGATCGTAAAAGCCGCCAACGCCTTGCACGGCACCCGCCAACATTTCGTCTTCGGCATCAACGCCCGATGGTTCCGTCAACAGCTCGACATCGAGGCCCTGTTCCGTGAAATAGCCAAGGCGCTGGGTTAACATAAAGGGAAGGTAGATTTGCTTTTCCAAGCCACCCACCATGATCCTGATTTTATCCGCTGCTTGGGCGCCCGAGGTCAGGGCGGTTGCGCCTAACATGGTAGCAATTAATATGGCACGCAGGCCGGTTGATGTTCTTTTCAAAACTTCCTCCCTTAAATCTCAGTTTCACCGCATCCTAAATCGGCGCGCGTTATGGCCCTTGAGGCACAATTGGCAGTCTACTCGTATTTTTTGTGGCTACAATCGCTAATTCACGATCAATCGGGCGCAATTTTTAGACCCAAGCATTCGATAATAACATTGATCAGGGTCAATGCTAATTGCTTGAGCCAGACTAGGGTCAAGCATGAGCCGCCCATCGTATCGTTTAACAGCAAAAACAATCATTCCTATAGGCGCGGCGGCTTAAGGAGGTTCATCATGAAACGAGTGCTACTTATTGCGGTGTGTCTGCTCGGCGGCCTTACGGCCAATGCCGTTGCCCACGATCTAGACGCTGGAAAGACGCTCTATACGGCTAACTGCCAGAAATGCCACGGAGCCAATGGTCAGGGTGGGGTCGGTAAAAAATTGGTCGGTGACGCGTCGAAATGGGAATTTACGGCCTTTAAAAATGCTGTCCTAAATGGTTTGGACGATGAGGGGCACAAGCTCAAACAGCCTATGCCGCTCTTTGGTAAAGTCGGCCTCACGGATCCCAAAGGCAAAGTGCCCGATGATACGGATCTCCAGAACGTCTATGCCTATATCAAGACACTATCGGGCAAGAAGGGCTAAGCCGCTCCTTTAATCGTTTGATTAGACAGCCATGGACAAAAGCAAAATGCCCATGGCCGCTCGATAAATCACAAACGGCCAAGCCGACATTCGCTCAAAGAACCGTAAGAGCCCCCAAACGGCGACGAAAGCCGATAGCGATCCGGCAATAAGGCCAACGCCCAAAATTTCCCACGCCTCGACGCTTAGTCCCGCATGAGAAAGAACCCACAATTCTTTTAGTCCCGCGAGCGTGATGGCCGGTAGCCCGATGAGGAAGGATAGTTTTGCTGCGTCCTCTCGCTTGAAGCCCAACAAAAGACCAGCCGTCAACGTCGAGCCCGAGCGCGACACGCCGGGGATCAGGGCGCCGACTTGCGCAATACCAATGAGGACGCAATCCAGGATTGTTACATGGTGTGAGGTTCGACGATGCGTGCTGACGAGCTCGGTAATTGCAAGAAGTACGGCCATGGTGAGCGAGGCCGCACCAATTACCCAAGGCGCACGCAACGATGTGCCGCAGGCATTCAGCCAAGACGAAAGCGCAATACCGGCAAGCCCAATAGGGATCGTCGCCAAAATAATGCCGATTGCCAATCGAAGCGAGGGGTTATGAAAATTACCGCGCCCAATGGCGGATAAAGAGCCGGTTGTCAGGTCGACAATATCCCGACGAAAATAGGTCACGACCGCAAAAAGCGCCGCAAGCTGCATAGCGGCCGAGAAGGCTGAGCCTGGATCCGGCCAACCGGATAAAAGGGGAACTAGCCGCATATGGGCGGTGGACGAAATGGGCAGGAGTTCGGTAATGCCCTGAACGAGACCCAGAATGGCGGCTTGCGCCATATTCAACTGAGCAAATCCTGTATCAATTCCACCGCTGCACACATCGGACATATTGGCCGGTCCTTTTAAAAAAATGAATATAGCTTGAGCATAAGTTGGGCTGATCCGTGTCAGTATTCGTGTTCGCGCTCGAGATCAATCGTTTGAACGGATCATGAGTAGTCGCCATGATCGGGAAGACGCTTACGCACGAATGGGACGCGCCGCCATAAAGGCACCGATCGACACCAGCGCTAATCCGGCAATAAGCCATCCACTTAGTGGCTCATCGAGCAAGGGCACCGCTGCGAGGCCCGCAATAATCGGAACAAGTGAAATCAAAGCACCTGTCCGTTCGGCACCCAAAAGGCTAACGGCACGAAGGAAAAATAACATGGCCAAGATGGTCGGGCCGATGCCTTGATAAAGACCTTGTAACACCAGCATTCCGTCAGAGACCTGATCAATGCCCTTTGGCAAAAACAATACGTAAATCGGTAAATAGACCAGCGCCGAAGCGACCGCGAGGAAGCGGGTCAGCAGCCAAGGGTGGTAGCTCCATTTTTTCGCAAGAACGCTATAGAGCGCCCAAATGGCGGATGAAGCCAACAAAAGCCCGTCGCCAATGAGCGTTGAGGTATCGGGCTGAAGACCCGTCAATGTCGGCATCGCCACGCAGATTACGCCTAAGGCGATGGGAATTAACGCAATGATCCGCTGTCTGGGCGGGCGCGTTTTTAAAAAGATCCAGGCCAAAATCGTCACAAGGAAAGGCTGCATGCCCGGAACCAAAATGCCGCCATGAGCGGCGGGGGCCAGTTTAAGGCCGCTGTAAATCAGAACCAAAAAAACGGCGCCGCCCGATAAAGCCAGCGCCCAAAGCTTAAGGTCGCGCCACACGGACCAACCCAAGCGCCATGAAAACGGCAATAATAATGCCGAGCCAACACCGAGCCGAAGGGCTGCAATATCCCAGCCCGTCAACGCGGTTTTGCCACCGAGGCGAGATATGACCAGGAAGGCTGCCCAGATGATAACGGTACCAAACGCTGCCAAATATCCGGTCGCTGCGCTAGCCGACTTGCCTGCTGGTGTTTCCATAGAGAGGTCCATCGGTGCTTTCTGCAATCATAGGCCGGTAAGGGTGACGAGGGTATTATTCCGCGGCTGAAGGGCGAACGTCGAGCTGTGCATACCCCTTCACACGATACACGATCACGGAAGCAAGCCAGCTCGCAATAAATACCCCAATAATGACATATCCAAGGACCCCGAAATTATCGTTAAGGCCGCCGATAGCGTCCCAAAATACGCCTTCAAGACCAAGCTTGTTCCCGATTAAACCAAGCGTCTCAATGCCGCCGACCAGCAGAGCGACAATGATCGATATCGCGGTGATCGTCAGATTATAAAAAAGCTTACGGATAGGCTTCTCATAGGCCCAGCCATAAGCGCCGATCATTAAGATCCCGTCCATCGTGTCGATCAAGGTCATGCCCGCAGTAAACAAAGCCGGAAAGACCATAATCGTACTAAAGGATACGCCGCTCATCGATTGGGTTGCCGATATGCCGAACAGCGCGACTTCGGTTGCCGTGTCAAACCCTAAGCCGAACAAAAATCCAATGAAAAAGAGGTGCCAACTTTTGGAGACCACATGAAACATTGACCGGAAGATACGGGTTAGAAATCCTGAACCCTGAAGCAACAAGTCCATTTCGGCCGCATTGATCGCATGGCCCTCCCGAACATGGCGGAACGTCTTATAGACCGACCTAAACAAGACAATATTGAAGAAAGCGAGGAAGAACAAAAAGCCTGCCGAAGCGAGCGTGCTGATAATGCCGCCAATTTCCTTAAGTTCCGGAAAGGACTGTTGGATATTCGAAGCTGAAAATCCAACCAGCAGCGACATCAGGATAACGATTGTTGCGTGACCCAATGAGAAATAAAGGCCAATGGCCACGGGCCGTTCACCCGCTTGCATCAATTTGCGCGTGGCATTGTCGATGGCCGCAATATGGTCGGCATCGACGGCATGACGCAGGCCGAACGTATAGGCGAGTACCGCCGTGCCCATTAGCACCGCATTATCATGCAAGGTTATAAGCGCCCACGCCCAAACAAAAATATTGAGGACAATCAATATTCCGAAAATACCGAAGACGCGTTGTCGAAATCCCTGAGCACTTTGGCCCGAGGCGGCAGCGATGAAACCGGACATGACACCCTCGCATAGTCCTATGGTTACAAAAACGACAGTGCAATTGAGAGGCACGGCCGTGCGGGTGATAGCAGGTCTCCTGACTTCGCGGGTCTTCACATTTCACGGACCTTCCCAGGAATTCCCAGTGGCCAAACCTCGTAAAACGCTCGTCGCTCACAGTTGCGGGGGCAGTCACGGCCTTGGAGTTACCTCCTCACCGTGTTCCCTTTGAATCCCCGTGAGGGGAACTATCATGGATCACGCTATCAGGAGAAATCCACCATCGCCAGAGCGTATGCGACGTTTTTATCGTTCATTTGGTCATTTTGCCGTAACCGGATAGGTAGCGCGCGCAACGGAGCGTTGCGCGACGGTGCGTCGCCAAATGGGTCAAACCGGCTTATTGGATGGCGAGAGCAGATTGCGCAGGGGGATTTTATGACAACGGCAAGCGGCACGACAGGGGGATCCCGGCCCGATCTTCAAACGACCGCCTTCCAAATCCTGATCGCGATTTCGATTGGTCATCTCCTCAACGACATGATCCAGTCCTTAGTGCCGTCGATTTATCCAATCTTGAAGCAATCTTATGGGCTGAGCTTCGCGGAAATTGGCTTGATAACGCTGACCTGGCAAGGCACGGCGTCGATCCTTCAACCCATTATCGGCTTTATTACGGACCGCAAGGGCCAGCCCTTTTCGCTTCCCATCGGGATGGGATTTACGCTCACCGGCCTTTTAGTGCTCTCAATGGCAACCAGCTTTCCGGTTATATTGCTGGCCGTTGGCTTTATCGGAATCGGCTCGTCGATCTTTCACCCTGAATCCTCGCGCGTTGCACGAATGGCATCGGGCGGGCGGCATGGCATGGCGCAATCCCTTTTCCAAGTGGGCGGCAACATCGGATCGGCAGCAGGCCCGCTGGTGGCGGCCTTCATCATCCTTCCGGGCGGGCAGGGGGCTGTCGCGTGGTTTGCCTTAGTCGCGTTGGCAGGCATTATGCTGCTGACCCGCGTCAGCTTCTGGTACAATGCGAAGCGCAAGGCGATGGCGGCACGCGCGCACGCCAAGCCCTTTATCCGCTATCCTCATGCGAAAATTGGTCTATCGCTGGGTATTCTTTCGCTGCTCGTCTTTTCGAAATTTCTCTATATGGCGAGCCTGTCCAATTACTACACGTTTTATCTCATCGATACGTTTGGCGTCTCGGTGCGTGACGCTCAAATTTATTTGTTTGTCTATCTTGGTGCGGTTGCCACAGGAACCATTATTGGAGGCCCGATCGGTGATCGTTTTGGCCGACGGACGGTCATCTGGTTCTCGGTACTCGGCGTGCTACCTTTCACGCTTTTGCTGCCCTATGCCAATCTGTCATGGACCATCGGTTTAAGCATTGTCATCGGCCTCATCTTGTCCTCGGCATTTCCCGCCATTGTTGTCTTTGCCCAAGAACTGGTGCCCACAAAAGTGGGCGCGGTATCGGGATTATTTTTTGGCTTCGCTTTCGGTATGGGCGGGCTTGGCGCAGCGCTTTTAGGCGCTTTGGCCGATCACACGAGTATCGAGTTTGTCTACCAAATCGTATCGTTTTTACCCGCTGTTGGCCTCTTAACGGTGCTTCTGCCAAAAGATAAGACTTAAGTGACGATCCTGCCATCGACAACTTGAATGATGCGGTCGCATTGCCTTCCCAGATCGTGATTATGCGTGATCAGTAGAATACTGGTCCCGCTTGTCCGGTTTACTTCGCGCATCAATTCGAAAATACTTTTGGTACTTTCGGTATCGAGATTGCCGGTCGGCTCATCTGCTAATAAAATATCAGGGTTCATTGCCAATCCGCGCGCAATGGCAACGCGTTGTTGCTGTCCACCTGACATATCATTTGACCGATGATGAGCGACGTGGGTGAGCCCCACCCGACGGATCAGCTCATTGGCCCGCGCTTCGGCCTGCTCGGTTTGGAAGCCATGGTCCACCAGCATAGGCATCATCACATTTTCGAGCGCTGTGAAAGCAGAAATCAAATAATGATATTGAAACACAAAGCCAATTTTATGGCCTCTTAGATGGGTGATTTCTGCATCCTTTAATCCGCCCGTATCTTGACCATTAATCGTCAGTGATCCGGAAGTCGGTCGATCAAGCAATCCGATGATATTGAGTAAGGTACTTTTGCCCGATCCAGATGGTCCCATAATGGCGACAAACTCGCCCCTCTTCATTTCCATATCGATATCATGCAGCACGGCTACTTCCGATGGCTCGCCGGGATTGTAGACTTTGTTGATTTTGGTGAGGGTCAGGATGGAGTTAGCCACGGATAGCTACCACGGGGTCAAGTTTGGCGGCGCGGACCGCGGGCGCCATGGCAGCGAGTAAACCGGTGAAGCTTGCCAGAACCGCCGTCCAAAGAAAGAGGTGATAGTCGATAATAAGCGGGAATAATTCGGTACCATCGGCCTGTCGCGCGGTGGCATGCCAATAGAGCAGCGCAAAGCCACCAAGCGCCGAACCGATCAGCGATCCAAAAAAGCCCAGCACGCCGCCTTGAATTAAAAACAGGCGCATAATCTGTCCGCGCGACGTTCCCATCGCGCGCAATATGCCAATATCCCGTGAACGCTGAATAACCGACACAACCAGAACCGCCGCGATACCGAAGGCAACCGATAGTCCGACAAAAACCCGGATCAACATATTGGTTAGATTTTGAGCTCTGATCGCGGTGAAAAATTGCGCATTGGTCTTAATCCAACTATCGGCAATCACGTCATTTGACGATTGTATATTTTTGGCAATGTCTTCGGCGGCGTAAATGTCTTTCAAACTTAGATCGATGGTAGCCACGCCGCCTAACATGCCGAGTAACGATTGCGCCGTTCGAAGGGAAACAAAGGTACTGCGGGAATTAGCACCCTTATTACCGAAATCGAGGAGGCCAATAATGGTCAATATTCTTTCGCCTCCGCTTGAAGTCGTAACATTAAGCTTGTCGCCAACGGTTGCGCCTAAGTCTTTTGCTAAATCAATGCCGATCAAAATATCATCGCTTAAGAGGCGCGCTTGTCCCTGAACAAGATAGTCAGGAACGCGCACGACGAGGAAATAATTTTCGGGCTCAACACCGTTTAATGTAATCGCCCGACTTGCGTCGCCCCGTTTGGCAAGAGCAGAGCCCGCAGCCGTCGGCGCAACAACCGCGATTTCAGGCATCGTTTCAAGCTGACGTCTTATTTTCTGCCATTGATCAATCGAAACCAGACGCTGGCTTGGCCGTTGTATGATCGGATCCTCAACCTCTTGTGGGCCGTGACGTTGCGGTCTCGCCAATTGATCGGGGGGCAAGATTTGAATATGTGCCTGCGAGGTTAAAACGCGCTTGATGAAATTAGATTGAAGACCAGTGAGCATCGCTGACATAAACACGATCACGCCAACGCCAATCGATATGCCCACGATAATAAAGATGCTTTGCAGTTTCCCTTCCAGTAAAAATCGAATAGCGGCGATCCATTCAAAAGGGAGCCAGCGCTTCATGGTAGGATGGCCCTAATACGCTGACCCGAGATTACACCCGATAGGGACGGAATAATTTTATCGCCGAGCGTTATACCATCCGTAATTTCAACATCGTTTAAACCGCGCAAGCCAACTTTAACATCACGCTTGACTGCTCGGCCGTTAACCGCCGCCAAAACCCAGGGCGTCTCGGTTTGTAAATCATGGACAAAGCGTGTCCCAAGCACTGTTACATTGTCACGGCGTCCGACTTCGATATCAACCGATACGGTCATATCTTGTCTGAGAAATGTCGGCGGCTGTTCCACATTTAGCTTAACTTCGACCGAGGCGCGCGTAATATCAACGGAAGGATTGATATAGCTGACTTTGCCTTCAAATTTTTGCTCCGGAAAAGCATCAGCCGATGCGAGAGCGGGCTCGCCTAATTCGATGAGGCCGAGATTTCGCTCGTCGATGCCAATGACCAATTGGCTTATCCCATTTGGCGCGAGCACCAATAGCGCTTTACCCGCTTGGACGACAGAGCCTTTTTCGACGTTGCGGCTAATGAGTACGCCATCGCGTGGCGCTGTGATCGTTGTGTAGGCCAGTCGCGATTGGGACGCTTCCAAATTTGCGCGCGCTTGGTTTACTTGCGTTTCAGCCACCACATAATCACTGCCGCCGGGACTTGCTGTAAAGACTTGCAATTCGGCGCTTCTGACTTGCGCTTTGGCAACGTCGAGATTTTTTTGTGCTTCATCAAGCGCGGAATTTGGCGAGAACCCGCTTTTGAAAAGCGAAGAGGTTCGATCAAACGTATTTTGCGACTCAAGCAAGGAGGCTTTGGCTTGGGCCAAGGCTTCGCGTGCAGCGGGCAAAGTCAGCTCGTTTAATTGTTTCAGTCGAGCCTCGGCTTGAGCTAATGCGCCTTGTGATTGCACAACGGCTGCCTTGATCTCGCGCGCGTCCAAATGGATGAGCTCTTGACCCGATAGAACATGCTCGCCCTCGTCAACCAAAACCTCCGTCACAACGCCTGTCATCTGGCTGCCGATCTCAACCCGGAACGGCGTCTCAAAATGTCCGCTTGCCACAACCGTTTTGACGAGATTGGCGCGTTTGACCTGTTCGACCACAATTTCGGGCCCAAGCAGGAGACGCAATCCGGTGATCCCTGCCGCGAACATGATCACAAGGACGGCGAGGGCAAACCATCGGTGTGACCAAAGGGTACCGATCAGAAGGCGGAAGGGTGAAATGACGGGTGAAACGGTCTGCATACATTCTTTAATAGGCATATTTATGGGCCCTTGGTTTGATTTGAAACAAACCGCCTCGGCGACTTTTCTTGTCACGCTGGAGTTGACCTTATCGATGGGAGGGATGAAGGTGCCGCCAGCAAAAGGGCCTGATGGGGAGAGACGATATGACCAGTAAAAAAGTAGCGCTCATTACCGCAGGCGGCAGCGGCATGGGAGCGGAAGCCGCGCGTCGTTTGGCGGCCGATGGCTTTGAAGTCGCTATTCTCTCATCCTCGGGTAAAGGCGAAGCGCTCGCCAAGGAGTTGGGCGGATTGGGCGTTACAGGGTCCAACCAATCGCCCGACGATTTAAAGAAATTCGTTGATCTTGCCATGGCGCGTTGGTCGCGAATCGATGTGCTGGTCAACAGCGCCGGTCATGGCCCCCGCGCATCCTTGCTCGACATCACCGATGAGCAATGGCACACGGGTATGGATGTCTATCTGATGAACGTCATTCGCGCGACGCGGTTGGTGACCCCCCAGATGCAGGCTCAGAAATCCGGAACCATTATCAATATCTCGACCGCCTGGGTCGCCGAACCTAGCCCAATGTTCCCGACCTCCGCCGTTTTCCGCGCGGGCCTTGCAGCGTTTACCAAGCTGTTTGCCGACCAATACGCCGCCGATAATGTCCGGATGAACAATATTCTTCCCGGCTGGATCGACAGTCTCCCGCAAGTGGATGAGCGGCGCGCGGGCGTGCCGATGCAGCGGTATGGAACGAGCGCTGAAATCGCGGCTACCGTGTCCTTCCTAGCCTCCGAAGGGGCGGGCTATATCACCGGGCAAAGCCTAAGGGTTGATGGCGGCCTGATGCGGTCGGTCTGAGCGCCTTCTCCCTATTGTTTGCCAATTTGGGGTTATTCTTCAAAAACCCTGGACATTTTTTGAGGAACCAAAATCAAATTTTTTGGATCAAATCCGCTTGGATTGCCTATTTTTAGGGCCGGCCGAGTAATTATGGCTTTTTTTAGGTGATGACGGGCTCGGCACCATTGCTTATCCAAATCCAAAGGACTATGGGTCTGCCGCGTTAGAGTATAGGCGTTCCCTCGGAGTATCGGCGTATGGTCAAGTTCCAATCGTCCTATGATCACATCAAATCCAGTACATCTGCCCGCACGGCCATGGTCGCTGCCCTTGGCGTTGTATATGGCGATATCGGGACGAGCCCCCTTTACGCCTTCAAGCAATCCGTGATCGCGGCGGGTGGCGTCTCCGAAGCAAATGTTTACGCCATTTTATCCCTGATCTTCTGGTCTTTGCTGATGGTGGTGACGATTAAATATGTCACGGTCATTATGCGGGCGGACAATAAAGGCGAGGGCGGTACTTTTGCTCTAACGGCCTTGGCTCTGGATCATGTTAAATCGCCAGCGGTCCGGTTATTCGTTCTTGGCGCGGGCCTGTTTGGTGCCGCGCTTTTCTATGGGGACAGCGTTATCACCCCCGCTATTTCGGTTTTGAGCGCTATTGAGGGTCTTGACGTGGCGACCACGGCCGTTCACGGCCTCAGCGTTCCGCTCACTTTGGTCTTGATCGCCGGCCTGTTTATGATTGAACGCTACGGCACAGCCGTTGTTGGCAAATTATTTGGGCCAGTGATGGTCGTATGGTTTGCGACTATTGCGGTCACCGGAATTCTTTCGATCATTCATAATCCCGCGATCTTTTATGCTCTCGATCCCCGCTATGGGTTGAGCTTTCTGGTCAATCACACGGCGCTTTCAACGGGTGTTTTGGGCGCCGTTGTGTTGGCCGTGACGGGTGGCGAAGCACTCTTTGCCGATATGGGACATTTTGGCCGCGATCCGATCAATAGAACATGGCTCTGGTTCGTTTTTCCTAGCTTGGTGCTGAATTACTTTGGGCAGGGCGCGCTGGTTCTTGGCGATGCCTCGACCATTGAAAATCCGTTTTATCTGCTGTCGCCATCTTGGACCCTTTTCCCGATGGTTATTCTCGCGGCCGCGGCCACCATCATTGCGTCGCAAGCCGTGATTTCGGGCGCCTTCTCGATCACCAATCAGGCGGTGCAGCTGGGCTATATCCCGCGCATTCGGGTACGCCATACCTCGGCAGAAGAAGTCGGGCAGATTTATGTCAGTAAGGTCAATGTCATCCTCTTTTTGATCGTTGAGGCTTTGGTCGTTACCTTCAGAACGTCGGATAATCTCGGTTCGGCCTATGGTATTGCGGTCACGGGCACCATGGCGGTTGTCACTATTTTGGCCGGCATCGTCATGATCAAACGGAATAAATGGTCGCCACTTTTCGCGCTTCCGTTGTTTGGCGTGTTTTTGGTTATCGATATCGTGTTCTTTGGTACGAACCTTCTCAAATTCCTTGATGGCGGCTGGTTCCCGCTCTGCCTTGCGGCCTTCTTGTTCTTTGTCATGTCCGTGTGGATCAATGGCAGAAGCAGGTTGCTGAAAGCCCGCTGGCGTGATGCCGTTCCGCTCGAATCCTTCTTGAAAAGCATTTTGGCGCGACCACCGATCCGCGTTCCAGGGACCGCTATTTTCATGGTCGCGCATACGGATGTTGTGCCAATCGCGCTGTTGCACAATCTTAAGCACAACCGGATTCTGCACGAGCGCGTCTTGTTGATGAAGGTGGAGTTCGTCTCAGAACCAACGGT
>CAIRGA010000168.1 GCA_903877935.1 uncultured Hyphomicrobiales bacterium | reverse complement strand
GGATATTTTAAAGAAAAGGGATGGTTGACGCTAACATATCGCCTAACCCCTTGAAATCATTGGTGCTCCCAAGGGGAGTCGAACCCCTGTTTTCGCCGTGAGAGGGCGACGTCCTGGGCCACTAGACGATGGGAGCGTGAGGCGCTTTGTGCCAGTAGGTGTTCTATAGGCTTCATAAAGCAAGGCGTCAAACATTGGCCGTTAGGCAAACAAGCTTCCGATTTGGGTCGCTTCTAGGCTTCGGTCTGTGCTATTTGGCTTTTTATGCGCAAAAATCGAATGTTTGTTGAAGATCCTCCTGTCACCGTCGCGATTGCCTCTGAGGCTGAACCTCTGACGGTTTCGGAGGATGGAAGTCTTATCGTCGCGGATCAGGAAGCGGGAGAGCGACTGGATCGCTTTTTAGCCATTCGCCTTCCTGAGCATTCTCGTACGCGGCTCAAATCCCTCATCCTTGAAGGCCATGTCAAGATTGGCGAGGCGACGATTGCCGATCCTGGAACGAAGTTAGCGGCTGGCTCATGCATTTCGATTGCACTTCCTGAGGCCGTTCCTGCCGAGCCTGCCGGTGAACCCATTCCGCTGGTCGTCGTTTACGAGGATGATGACCTCTTGGTGATCGATAAGCCCGCGGGCTTAGTCGTTCATCCTGCGTCTGGACACGCGACGGGAACCTTGGTCAATGCGTTGATCGCCCATTGTGGCGATAGCCTATCGGGGATTGGCGGCGTTAAGCGGCCGGGCATTGTCCATCGCTTGGATAAGGACACGTCGGGCCTTCTTGTTGTGGCTAAAAACGATGCTGCGCATAAGCATTTGGCAGATCAATTTGCCGATCACGGCCGAACGGGCCCTTTGCAGCGCGCCTATTCAGCGCTTGTCTGGGGCGTTCCGTCGCGGGCCCATGGTGTGATTGATGCCCCGATCGATCGATCAGCTACGCATCGGGATCGAATGGCCGTCGTCAAGCCGGGCAAGGGCCGGGAGGCATTGACCCATTTTACCGTTGAGGATCAGTTTACGGGGCGCGAAGGCGAACCGTTAATTGCGCTCGTTACCTGTCGCTTAGAGACGGGCCGGACGCACCAAATTCGCGTCCATATGGCCCATATTGGCCATGCGTTGGTCGGAGATCCGGTCTATGGCGCCGGATTTCGGACCAAAGCGACCCGATTAGACGGGGAGGTCAGGGCGGCGGTTGAGGCATTTCCACGCCAAGCGCTGCACGCGAGGGAACTCGGGTTTATGCATCCGCGTTCGAAAGAGACATTGCTTTTTGAAAGTGACTTACCGGATGATTTTGCGGCGTTATTGAAAGTATTGAATGGAAATTTGAATTAGTCGTTTGCAATGATGCAAGAAGATTTGGTTTTCTGCCCTCTTTCGGTCATTTTTTTGCGCACTATATGTATCCAAGCGGAAGGTTGGCCGTAAGCTAATCTGTCGGGTGCCTTGTAGGCGCCGTAAATGGAGGACGAGATGGCATCATCAACAATGCCCATGATTTCAGCGGAAGGCGGCCTTGCGCGCTATTTGGCCGAGATTCGTCGCTTTCCGATGTTGCAGCCGCAAGAGGAATTCATGCTCGCCAAACGCTGGCGGGAGCATGATGACGCGGAGGCCGCGCACAGACTTGTAACGTCCCACCTTCGGCTCGTGGCCAAGATCGCAATGGGCTATCGCGGCTATGGCCTGCCGATTGGCGAGGTTATTTCCGAAGGTAATGTCGGCTTGATGCAGGCTGTGAAGCGTTTTGAACCTGATAAAGGGTTTCGCCTCGCCACTTATGCGATGTGGTGGATCAAGGCCGCCATTCAGGAATATATTTTGCGCTCCTGGTCGCTTGTCAAAATGGGCACCACGGCCAATCAGAAAAAGCTGTTCTTTAATTTAAGAAAAGCAAAGAGCCAGATTCTTGCACTGGGTGAGGGTGATCTGCGTCCTGATCAAGTCAAGATTATTGCGACGAAGCTTGGCGTTGAAGAGCAAGAAGTCATTGAGATGAACCGCCGTTTGGGGGGCGACTCGTCGTTGAACTCTCCCTTGCGCGCCGATTCAGATGGGGATGGCGAGTGGCAGGACTGGCTTGTTGATGACAAGCCTAGCCAGGAAACGATTTTGGCCGATGACCAAGAAACATCTTGGCGGCATACGGCTTTGCAAAGCGCCTTAACGGTTCTTAATCCGCGTGAGCGGCGTATTTTTGAAGCGCGCCGTTTAGCCGAGGATCCGATCACGCTTGAGGAACTTTCGGAAGAATTCGATGTTTCACGCGAGCGTGTTCGTCAAATCGAAGTACGCGCTTTTGAAAAGGTGCAGCAAGCTGTGCGTGAAAAATTGGTAGCGCGCGATATGGTGCCACCGTCGCAAGCGGCGGCGTTATCCTTGCCGGCCCGTTAAGTTAAGCGAGGCGTTATTGCCAGGTTTGCATCGCGTCCTCAAAGACGCGTTCGCCTGGCTTCCCTTTTTCAAAAAGCAGCAAAGCGCGCTTGCCATTGGCATAGCGCATGGGGATGAGGAACCAACTTCTGCTCCGGAGTAGTTCGACATTGCGTTGCATGTCGGCAGGCAACCCATTCAGTCCAATCAGAAAGACGTTGTCAGACACGGGAACCGCAATGCCGGATAAGGTTGCGCCGCGCGATTTTTCATCGACGCGCAATTCGGGTACGCTTACATCGCGCACTTTGCCATTTGGATTATCAGCAGAAGGCGTCGTCGTAATTTCGATGAGGTGAGTGTTGGCGGAAGTTTGATCGCGGTTACGCCTAAAAACGACGCTTGCGGTTAACCCGGCATCGCCTAAATCGATTGTCGCACGCGCGCCGATATCAGACGACGTGGTCAAGGCGGATCGTATGGTCTCAAGTTTCCAGCTTACCTTGCCCATGGTCCGCTTCGGATCGCCCACGCCGTTTGGTGGCTCTTCCAAAAGAATAGCCCGTTGGATCATGAGGTCTTGATCGCCGTTAAGATCCGACGTGTTTTGCGAAAGACCAGAGCCTGTGGCCTTTGCCTTTGATGGCTCGTCAGGCGCAATAGGCAGTCTGTCCATCAGTTTTTGTTCCGTTGATGACACATCCGATTGCGGCGTCTGAATGTGGCTGGCTAAACGTTCTGCGCTACGCTGAGCGAGATATTCAGCAACACCACCGATCGCGGCGGTTAAAGCCAAAATAACGAGTGCGATGATCCCGACGCGAAGCCAAACTCCTTTGGCTTCGGTAGACAATCCGAACCCGCGTCGATGGGCTGCCAAGCCAGACGGGACACCAGGGCGAATATCGGTTCCACGGTCAATCGGTGTTGTTATCGGTTCGTCAAGGACAATGACTGCGCTTTCATCCGTTAGGCTCTCAATTTCCGGCTGCTCGTCGAATTGTTCAACACGATCGAACGGCTCCTCATCGTCGAGTATCTCAACATGTGGAAGCTTAAAGACGGGGCGCTCGGATGGCTCTTTTGGAAGCGGCAGTTCTTCTATTTCTGTAGGTTCCAAGGGAGGCGCTTGCGGGATTTTGATTCCGCCATCTTCGGTCGTGCGTGGTGCAACAATTGGTGCATGAAATTTATCATCGACTAAAGGCCATTCCGCTTTTGGAAGCGCTTCGATTTTGGCCGGAATTTCGACAATAGGCGGCTCAATCGGCTCGATTGTTTGCTCCGCCAACGGTGGAGTTGTTTCGACGATTGTTGGTTGGCTTGGTGCCTGTGTTATGCGATCGACATTCGGGGCCGCATTTTGCTTTTTATTGCTCAGAATGCGCCGTTCAACCCGTCGAATGGCGGCTTCCAGATTGATGCGCTCTTTTAGAATATCTTTATCGGTGCGGGGCGGATCAGCCGCCCGCAATTGCTGGTCAAGCATCGTGACCAGCCGATCATATACCACTCTCCGCTCCTCCGGAGAGGCATCGGCCAGCGGCTCAATCGTCGGCGAGATTAGCGCGTAATAATCGACCATCACGCCGTATTCACGATGAAAGCCTCAGAGCGTCAAGCTTCAAATGGATTTTGCACGAGGATTGTATCGTCGCGCTCAGGGCTGGTCGAGACGAGGGCTACAGGCGCGCCGATCAATTCTTCAATCCGCCGGACATATTTGATGGCCTGCGCCGGCAAGTCTTTCCACGAGCGCGCCCCGCCAGTCACGCCTTCCCACCCCTTAAACGTCTCGTAAATGGCTTCAACACGCGCCTGTTGGGCTTGGCTGGCTGGCAAATAGTCGATTTCTTTGCCATCGAGCCGATAGCCGGTGCAAATTTTGATCTCGTCGAAGCCATCAAGAATATCGAGTTTGGTCAGCGCAATGCCATGGATGCCGGACGTACGGACCGTTTGTCGCACCAATACAGCGTCAAACCAGCCGCAACGGCGCTTGCGTCCGGTGACGGTGCCGAATTCATGGCCGCGCACACCGATCCGCTCGCCGGTCTCGTCGTTCAATTCGGTCGGGAAGGGGCCCTCACCCACACGCGTGGTGTAGGCTTTGGCGATGCCGAGCACATAGCCAACCTGGCTTGGTCCAACGCCCGAGCCGGTTGCAGCCTGCCCCGCGACCGTGTTGGACGATGTCACATAGGGGTAGGTGCCGTGGTCGACATCGAGCAAAGCGCCTTGCGCGCCCTCAAACAAAATCCGCTTCCCCGCACGGCGCTCTTCATCCATCAAGCGCCAAACGACATCCATAAAGGGGAGAACGCGCGGCGCAATATCCATCAATTCCTTGATGATCGCTGTGGCTTCAAATTCGGGAAGGCCTGCGCCACGGCGCAAGGCATTGTGGTGCAATAATAAACGCTCAACCCGGGCGGGCAGGGCTTCTGGTTCCGCCAGATCCATCAGGCGAATGGCGCGGCGGCCTACTTTATCCTCATAAGCAGGGCCAATGCCGCGCTTGGTTGTTCCAATGGTGGTGCCGACAGGGCCGGATTCACGCAATCCATCCAATTCGCGATGGACGGAGAGAATCAAAGCTGCATTTTCAGCAACCCGCAGATTATCGCGCGTGATGATCACGCCTTGTTTGCCCAACCGTTCAATTTCAGCGGCGAGCGCATAAGGATCAAGCACCACGCCATTGCCGATAATGCCGAGCTTGCCGGGACGCACAACACCTGAAGGGAGCAAGGACAGCTTGTAAACATTTTCGCCGATGACAAGGGTATGGCCCGCATTGTGCCCGCCTTGGAAGCGAACGACGGTGTCGGCCTGTTCCGACAGCCAATCAACCAATTTGCCTTTGCCTTCGTCACCCCATTGGGCGCCTACAACGACTACGTTACCCATCCGCTTATCCTTTCGGCAGCAAAAAGCCCCGGTTCATTCCGCAAGTCGGAATGCCGAGGCTTGCGGCAGACTGATAGTGTATTTTTTCCAAAAGGGAAATTCCCTTGCCTCGAAAGCTTGGGGGAAACGTGCCGAAATTTCTTTAAACCCGCACGCGTGCCGATTTTGTCGGCTTCACATAATGCGTGATGAAGTTACGAATCTCCGTCACTCGGCGGTCTTCCTTCAGAATTTCGGCGTCTAAACCGTGTTTCCACGCCAGATCAAATCGGTTTGGATCTTCTCCCATGGCGCGCAATTCCCGAACATAGTCGGCGTGTTCGTCGTCAGAGCGCAAGAAGCCCTCGGCCAACAAGGTTTGCTTATAGCGATCAAGGATCACCGATAATTCAACCAGGCTGAATTCGGGGTGATATTGCACGCCCCAAAATACTCCGCCATCTTGCCTAATTTCCGCCGCTTGAACAGGCGTCATGCCATTTTTGGCCAATATGGTGATATCGGCCGGAAGCGTCGCAACCAGATCGAGATGGATGGCCGGCGCATCCCATGAGGCAGGACGACCAATCAAGAGCGGATGGATTTGGCCCGCATCGGTTTTGACGATATGGCGGGCAAAGCCAACTTCGCGGCCAAGCGGGTTGGCTTGGACGTCGCCGCCCGATGCCATCGCGGCCATTTGTAATCCCCAGCAAGAGCCGAAAACGGGTGTATGAGATTTGAAAGCTTCTCGCATCAGATCAATTTGGCGGAGAATTTCCGGTGTTGCATGATAAGCGTTCAGCGCCGAGCCTGTGAGGAAAATACCGTCATACCCTTCAAGGCCCGCAGCATCAGGAATATTGGCGCCGGCATCAGCGGGAAGCGCAATATCATAGACCGCATCTTTTTCGATGCTTTGCAAAACAGCGCCATAGGATTCCGCATAGGTTTTGCCAAACGTATCGCGATGGCGTTCACGCGGACCTTCAACATTGCCTTCGACGACAAGAAATCTGAGAGACATAGGTAGTTTTTCCGAAGCGTCATGTGTTGCGTTGAATAGGGAATATCACGCGACAAAAAAGATCGAAACGAGGAAATCGATTTTGTTTTAGTCGAGATGCGAGGCGAGACCTAATTGTTCGGCCACGTCATGAAATCTTATATCCCGCGTCCAAATCAACGTACCGGGTTCAGACAGAGCGGCAGCAATAAGCTGAGCATCAACATATCCGATAGGGATACCCCTTGCCCGCGGCCTCAAACCAGTCCAAAACGCGGGCTATGACCTTTCACTCTCCCGCCTTTATTCGAAAACTTGGCACCAATCCCTATCTGCTGCTCATTCTGACCACGCTGATGTGGAGTGCGAATGGGATCGCCGGTCGTTTGGCCATTGGCGAAATTTCGCCGATGGCGATCGTATCGCTACGCTGGCTCTTGGCGTCCATCTTATTGTTCACATTCGCCCATAAACAGATTGCGCAAGATTGGAAGGTCCTTAAGCACCATCTCTGGCTTGTCGCGTTTGGCGGCGTATTTGGGTTTACGGCCTTTAATGCGCTGTTTTATCTCGCTGCCCACCACACAAGCGGCGTCAATATGACGATCCTGCAAGGCTCGTTGCCGATCTTTACGCTCATCGGTGCGCTCGCCTATTATCGTACGCGAATTACGCTGTTGGGTGCCTGTGGCATTCTTTTGACCCTCGCAGGCGTTATGACCGTCGCCTCCAAGGGGGATTGGGATACGCTGCTGAGTCTATCCTTCAATATCGGCGATGTCTGGCTGATTGTCGCTTGCCTGCTTTATGCGGCCTTCACGCTCTCGCTTCGCAACCGTCCGAAAGTTTCGGGTATCGGATTTTTTGCGATTTTGGCTGTTGCTGCGTTTTTTACCGCGATTCCGCTCATTGGCTGGGAAATGGCGAGCGGTGAAACGCAATGGCCAACCTTGCGCGGGTGGGAAATCTTGGCCTTCATCACCATCGGTCCATCTCTCCTCGCGCAATTGTTTTTCTTGCGGGCGGTTGATTTGATTGGTCCAAGCCGCGCATCGGTATTCACGAATTTGGTGCCGATTTTTGGGCCGATGATTGCGATTGTGGTGTTGGGGGAAGCATTTCACGCCTTCCACGCCGTAGCGCTTGTTCTCGTGCTAGGCGGGCTCGGGCTTGCCGAATGGCGTCGGGCTTGAACGAACTAGCCGATGGCTCGGATGGTGTCATCAGAATAGGCTGATGCACCCCATGTCCCAAGCCAATTGGCTTCGGCACCCTTCATGGCTTTGCCAATCAACACGATAACAGGCCCCGAAACGCCAGTCGCGTCCATACGATCCGGTAGCGAGGCGATATCGGCTTCAACCACCAACTCATTGGTGCGCGTGGCATTATATACGGCTATCGCAGGAATATCAGACGGTAAGCCATGGCGCAGCGCCACTTCCGTCAGCGCCCGAATGGTTTTAGCCGGCATATAGACGACCGTTGTTGCGTTTTGATCGGCAATCGCAGACCAATCAATGTCACCCGGCAATTTGCCCGATGTGTCGTGACCTGTGAGAAATTGGACGCGACGGGCAATCGCACGATGCGTGAGAGAACGACCGATCCGGCTCGCCACGCCCTGCGCGGTCGTAATCCCGGGAATAATTTCGACTGGAACACCGGCCAAACGGCAGGCTTCGAGCTCTTCGGTCGCACGGCCAAACACCATAGGGTCGCCGCTTTTCAACCGGACCACGCGCTTGCCCTGTTGGGCAAAGCTCACCATTAGCCGATTAATATCTTCCTGTTTACACGATGGGCCATGGCCGGTTTTACCAACCAGCATCGTTTTGGCTTCACGGCGGGCAAAATCAAGAACAGCGCGTGAGACCAGATCATCATAGAGAATAATATCGGCGGATTGCAGTGCGCGGACGGCTTTAAGCGTCAGAAGTTCAGGGTCGCCCGGACCTGCGCCCACGAGAACGGCGGATCCGCGTTCGGGCGAGGTTGCGTCCTGCGCGCTTTTTGCCAGCAAGGCATCGCGCTCAGCTTCGTTTGGCGTCTCATTGGGGTTGGCGAGCGCGAGTGCCGTAAACCGTTCCCAAAAGGCACGCCGCCTTTGAAATGAAAGTTTTAGCGCTTGCACAGAAGGCCGCCATTGGCGCGCGGCTTCGGCCCATTGCGTTAAGCCTTGCGGCAACATCGCTTCGATCTTTGCGCGAATGGCTTGGCCAAATACAGGGGCCGCGCCATCGGTGGAAATTCCGATGATCAAAGGTGATCGGTTGACAATGCCACCAAAAGAAAAGTCACAGAAGGCCGGGCGATCAACAACATTGCATGGCACGCCGTTGGCTTGCGCCGAACAGCGGAAGGCTTGTGCTTCCGCGTCATTTTCGGTCGCAAGGATCGCCAGCGCCGCTCCCTTGATCACCTCCACGGACCAAGGCCTCTTACGAAGATCAATACGATCATTGGCGAGGGAAGCGATCACGGACAGGAGTTCGTGGGAGGGATGTTCGGCATAAAGCTCAACCTGCGCGCCTGCCGCAGCTAAGAGCTCAGCCTTCCACGCGGCTGCTTCCGATCCACCCGCAATGACGACGCGACGGCCTTCCAGCGCAAAGAACACCGGCAACCGCGCGAGCGGCTGGATGCGGGCAATGCTGGTCTCGGTTGGTTTGCGTGACATTCTAATGTTCTAGTGCGCCGCTCTCCGGCGATCAAGGATGGTTGAGGGGCGAGAATAACCGCGCTGATAGGAGAGACTTATCGCGGATGCGCCCTTTTTCCACTGATCAGCGCCTTGGCGGGCCGCCAAGCCCTCCGGCAGATCGATTTCATCAAAGCCGCAGGCTTTGGCATAGGCATATTGGTCGGCAATCAATGGGCCCGTGGCGCGCAGCGTTCCTGTAAAACCATTGCGGCGAAGGCGGCGGGCGATCGAAAAACCGCGACCATCGTTAAACGCCGGGAATGCGACAGAAATGAGCGCCACTTCATTAAAATGCGGCGTCAGGCTCGCGGGCTTCACGGTGTTTGGAACGTGAATACCTAGTTTGCCCTGGCTTGACGCCAAATGACGGGTCGCTTCTTCCAGACGCGTAAGGGGTATGATCATATCGCCCGAAGCCGGAAGGGCCTCATCATCAGCCAAATGACGGTAGCTATCGGTCACAAAGCTTTCATTACGCATCAACGGCATGGATAGCTCCTTTGAATCGATCAAGGCCAACGCGACGATAGGTGTCGATAAACCGTTCATTTGGCGCACGCTCAGCGAGATAAATATCGACGAGGCGTTCGATTGTGTCGGGTACGGCCTCGGCGGTTACACCGGGCCCGAGACGCTCGCCAATTGCAGCGGTCTCTGTCGCGTCGCCACCAAGGGTGATCTGGTAGCTTTCTTCACCCGATTTTTCGAGCCCAAGAATACCGATATTGCCAATGTGATGATGACCGCACGCATTGATGCAGCCCGAGATTTTGATGCCCAATTCGCCGATGAGTTTTTGACGGTCAGGATCAGAAAACTTCGTCGCAATGGCTTGGGCAATTGGGATGGAGCGGGCGGTCGCTAACGCACAATAATCCATGCCGGGGCAGGCCACGATATCGGTGATGAGACCAATATTGGCCGTCGCTAAACCATGTTCAGTCAAGAACGACCATAACGCAAAAAGGTCATCATCCTTCACATGCGGTAAGACGATGTTTTGTAAATGCGTTACACGCAATTCGCCAAGGCTGAATTGATCTGCCGCATCCGCAAGCGCGCGCATCTCGTTGGAAGTCGCATCGCCTGGCGCACCCCCAATGGGCTTTAACGAAACGGTGATCGCACGATATCCGGGTGCTTTGTGCTTAAAGCCGTTTGTTTCAACAAAGCGCGCGAAGTTTGAATTGTCTTTCAGGGCGGCTTCAAGGGATGCGCTGACCGGTGGTAGCGTGTCATAAGCAGGGGGCGCGAAATAGGCAGCGATCCGCTCCATTTCCTTTGGATCCGCCGCAACAGATGGTCCATCCATGGCTTCGAATTCTTCCTCAACCGCTTTGCGGATTTCCTCGATCCCTGTTTCATGGACAAGGATTTTCACGCGCGCTTTGTACTTGTTGTCACGCCGTCCTTCGGAATTATAAACGCGCATCAAGGCTTCAAGATAAGGGAGTAACTCATTGCGCGGCAGGAACTCGCGAATGATTTTTCCGATCAACGGCGTGCGCCCTAAACCGCCACCAACACTCACCTCGTAGCCGACTTCATGGGTATCTGGATGACGCAAGACACGTAAGCCAATATCATGTGCTTTGATGGCCGCGCGATCATGGGTTGCGCCTGTTACAGCAATCTTAAATTTGCGTGGCAAAAAGGTAAATTCTGGATGGAGCGACGACCATTGGCGAAGCAGCTCCGCGGTCGGGCGTGGATCTTCAACTTCATCAAAGGCGACGCCAGAGAATTGATCGGCTGTAACATTGCGAATGCAATTGCCGGACGTCTGGATCGCATGCATTTCAACTTCTGCCAAAGCATCGAGCATCGCAGGAACATCGGACAGCTTTGGCCAATTAAACTGGATATTCTGGCGCGTTGTAAAATGGCCGTAACCCTTGTCCCATTTATCCGCAATCATCGCGAGCTGGCGCATTTGCCGTGCGGATAACGTCCCATAAGGAATAGCAACCCGCAGCATATAGGCGTGAAGCTGAAGATAGAGACCATTCATCAAACGCAACGGTTTGAATTCGTCGTCGGAGAGTGAGCCATCCAGGCGACGCTCGACTTGATAACGAAACTCGGCGACGCGTTCCTTGACAAAAGTACGGTCGAATTCATCATAACGATACATGGATTAAGCCTCTGCCTGCTTGCCGAGGTCGAGCCTAGTGGTAGGCCCGAGGGTCCGCATTCTTTCACGGTAGTGAACCGGAATAGGTTCGCCATTTGTGCCGATCGTCACTTCAACGAGATAAGGATCAACGATCACATTGGCCTTGAAGTCGATGGCCGCGCGCGCCTGCATTGCCTCAGCCTCTGCTACGCTATGCGCAATATGGGCCCGACGGTGGCTTCGCTCCCAAGCGGATGAGCCAAGAAACAAGACGTCCCCGTCCAAGAGGTCGTTCGCCATCAAAATGGCGGGGAGGGCAGGCGATTTGCTCATAGTGCTTGAAACCAAGTTAGATAATAGGAAGCCGTTATTTCCCTATATGCCACGGATTTTGACGGTAATAAATATATTTTCCATTTATTTTCGATATTTATTTAATTTACATTTTATAATGTGAAATAAGTAAATCCGAACTTAGGCGCGCCCTTTTTATCAATATTTCGATATAAAGTACAATATTCCGTCTTTACGAACGATCTTGTTCGGTATACTGACCCATCAAAATTGCTGCGGAGTCTGTGATGACCAACGATCTTGCCAAACGCCATCTTGAAACGCGCCTTGTCCATGACGGCTCTTTTCGGTCCGAGTTTGGCGAAACGTCTGAAGCCCTGTTCCTGACCCAAGGCCATGTTTATGCCTCGGCGGAGGAATGTGAGGCGCGGTTCAAGGACGAGGTTCCGGGTTATATCTATGCCCGTTTCTCAAATCCGACGGTTGCGATGTTTGAAGCCCGTATGGCGTCGATGGAAGGTGCCGAGGCCGCACGTGCAACGGCTACCGGTATGGCAGCGGTGACGGCTGCCTTGATGGGACAAGTGAAAGCCGGCGATCATGTTGTAGCCGCCCGCGCTTTGTTCGGTTCATGCCGGTATGTGATCGAAGAATGGCTGCCGCGCTTCGGTGTTGAAACCACCCTGGTGGATGGCAAGGATTTATCTGCTTGGAAAAAGGCTGCGCGCCCCAATACAAAAGTGTTTTTCTTAGAAAGCCCATCGAATCCGACGCTTGAAATTATCGATATCGCAGCGGTTGCCAAGATTGCACACGAGGTCGGAGCCAAACTTACCGTCGATAATGTGTTCGCTACGCCAATGCAGCAGAAGCCTCTGGAACTTGGAGCGGACTGCGTTGTCTATTCGGCAACCAAACATATTGATGGGCAAGGCCGTTGCTTGGGCGGTGTCATTCTCGCCTCGAACCAGTTTATCAATGACTATGTCAAGACACCGCTGCGCCAAACCGGACCTGCCTTGTCGCCCTTTAACGCATGGGTCTTGCTAAAGGGTTTGGAAACCCTTCCTGTTCGTGTCGAGCGGCAAACGCGCACGGCTGGAACGGTTGCCGATAGGTTGGCGAACAATCCTAAACTTTCCAAGCTGATCTATTGTGGACGCGCCGATCATCCGCAAGCCGATATCATTAAGAAGCAAATGGTTGGCGGTTCAACGCTGATCGCCTTCGAGCTGAAGGACGGTAAAGAGGCGGCGTTCCGCTTTTTGAACGCACTATCGCTTATTAAAATTTCGAACAATCTCGGCGATGCAAAGAGTTTGATTACGCATCCTGCAACCACAACCCATCAGCGCTTTACGGCCGACGAACGCGCTGAAATGGGCGTTGGTGATGGGTTGGTGCGTTTATCGATCGGGTTGGAACATCAAGACGATTTGATCAATGATGTGTTAGCGGCCCTAGAGAATGCTTAAAGGAAGTACTATTAAAGAAGAGCGAAGCTGGAACCGTTAGAAGGGGTTCCAGGTCGCTTCTTTGGTGAATTTCAAATATCCCATATTGACGCCCAATCGTGCGCCGACACCGGAGCTGATCGGTACCAACACAATATTGTCGGACGCCAAGGCGGTCGCATTAAAGCCGCCGATAAAATAGGCGGATCCGTCGATACCACCAAACCGGCGATAGACAGCCTCGGTCGAGGGCAGGTTATAAACCAGCATCATAGTCCGGGCACCTTCGCCTCCAACATCAAAACCGACAGAGGGGCCTTGCCAGAAGACGGGCCGATCACCCGCATTTTTTGTATAAAGCTTGCCTTCGCCATAACGAAGCCCGCCAAAAAAGGCACCCGAAGCTTCTTGGCCAAGAATATATCCGTTCGGTTGCCCCCAGCGCTGTACGGCGGCTTCGATTACCGAGGCTAAGCCCTGCGATACGGACCCGAAAAACGCGTGTCCGGATTTAACCAGATCATCCGTCTTAAAGGTTGCCGGAGCCTCATTTGCCGAGGAGCCGAGTGGCTTTGCGGGTGTTGGCTTGTTTTGAGCCAAAGCAGGAGAAATCACCAATAAACCGGCCAACAGGGCGGCCATCATCATGTGCCAATGCTTCATCTCGAACCCCTCACACTTTGCCACTCGTCGGTGACTGATCTTACCCGTGAATAGTGTAACGTTCCGTTACGACTATCAAAATATGATAACCTATATAAAACCATACGCATCCTCGCGATTCGCGTAAATGCTGAGGTGGTGACTGAATAGCGGTAAAAATCCGCATAGATTGAAGGTTTATGTATGGCCGTTGTTTCCCTTGAACCACTCGAACTTGCGGCATTGCTCTGTAGCCGGGTGTGTCACGATGTCATCAGCCCTGTCGGTGCGATTGTGAATGGCCTTGAGGTGCTGGAGGAAGAAAAAGACGACTCCATGCGTGAGTTCGCGCATGACCTGATTAGAAAAAGTGCCAAGCAGGCATCTGCGCGGTTGCAATTCGCCCGGATCGCTTTTGGTGCGGCGGGTTCAGCGGGTGCAGCCATTGATCTTGGTGACGCCGTTCAAATCGCCAAAGGCTTTATTGAAGATGACCGTATCAAACTTGAGATGGATGCGCCGCGTGTCTTGCTGCCTAAAAATCAGGTTAAGTTGCTTCTCAATTTATTGATGACGGCCACCTCGACCATTCCGCGCGGCGGCGTTATCCGCGCCAAAGTTGATGTGGTTGGTGAGCAAGGTCGTTTTGATATCCGTGCAACGGGAACGAGTGCACGTATTCCAGTCAATGTCGAAGGACTGCTTCGGGGTGAAAGCGAGGCGGGTGCGATCGATGCGCACGCGATTCAGCCTTATTATACAGGGCTCATTGCACGCACGGCGGGTATGTCGATTTCGCTTTCACTGAATGGCGACGAAGCGTCGATTATCGCGGCAGCGATATAATCTTTCATCACAATAAAAAACCCCGCCGAGGCGGGGCTTTTCACTGGATGACTGTTGAATAGCGAATGAGCTATGCGCTTAAGCGTTCTTCAGCTTCCGTGATTTCCCTGAGAACATAACCACGGCCCCATACGGTTTCGATATAGTTTGTGCCATGGGATGCGTTAGCGAGCTTTTTGCGAAGCTTGCAAATGAAGACGTCGATGATCTTCAATTCAGGCTCGTCCATGCCACCATAGAGATGGTTCAAGAACATTTCCTTGGTAAGCGTCGTACCCTTGCGAAGGCTTAACAGCTCGAGCATCTGATATTCTTTGCCGGTCAAATGGACGCGAGCGCCGCCGACTTCTACCGTTTTCTGATCGAGATTGACGGTGAGGTCGCCGGTGATGATGACCGACTGCGCATGGCCCTTCGAACGACGGACAATCGCCTGAATGCGAGCAACGAGCTCATCTTTATGGAAGGGCTTTGTAAGATAGTCATCGGCACCAAAGCCCAAGCCGCGAACCTTGTCTTCAATCCCGGCAAGGCCGGACAGAATGAGGATCGGTGTCTTGACCTTGGCAACGCGAAGGCTGCGGAGAACTTCATAACCCGACATATCAGGCAGGTTTAAGTCGAGCAGGATAATATCGTAATCATAAAGCTTGCCGAGATCGATGCCTTCCTCGCCAAGATCGGTGGTGTAGACGTTGAAATTTTCGGACTTCAGCATCAATTCGATGCTTTGCGCGGTCGCGCTGTCGTCCTCGATAAGCAATACGCGCATGATTCTAGTCCTTACGTCCCTGGTCAAACTCGTTTTCCGGCCTGTTTCCTTCCGTCGCCCCCGACGAAACAAAGTGCAGAAGTGATCCGCTACCGAATGATTAAAATTTTTAACGCGCAATGGTTAACAAATGGTGATTCATGCCGGCAAGGGGGATTTTCATTTCCATCCAAAAACGATGGTAAATTATTGAAAAAATGAAGGAAAATTCGATAAAATATGCTTAATTTTAACTTTAAGAAAAGGAATTAAGTGATTCATTTGACTCACGATCTCGAGCCCGAATCACTTGCAAAGCGGACTCGGAAATTATTTTTGGTCAATCTTTCGCGTGAAGCTGTCCAAAAGGATATTTGAGAGGATTTCGACGGTGCAAAATAACGAATTACCCCGAATCACTGACTGATAAAGATTGGTTTCCAGGCCTCGTGGATGAAGCCTCCGGTTTCGTAGTTAAGTGGGCCCCAATGATAGGCCTTTACCGAGCAGAACGAGTTTTTTCATCAGATTTCGATTTTTTTTGGCGACGGTAAGAAAGAGTCAACTTTGATGCGGGATAGTTTCCCCGACTCAACGAATTTGGGCCCGTCGGTGACGGCTGTGGAGTTGAAAAGTCGGATCCTTGTACTGGGTCAGGCATGGGAGTGGGTGAATAGTGATGATAAAGTCGCGTGATGCAGCAATACGCCTAAAGCGTTTTCAGGTCGACGAAAAGCGGCGCAAGCTCGCCCAAATCGACACAATGATTTCCGAATTTAAGCGAATGGCGACCGATCTTGAGCGCGAAATCGAAACCGAAGAGGCGCGCGCCGGAATTACGGATAGGGGACACTTCGCCTACCCGACCTACGCTCGGGCGGCCATCCAGCGCCGTGATAATCTTTTACAATCCGCTGAAGATCTTGGCAGACAGCTAGACGATGCTCGTGGTGAACTCGAGGGTGCCCTCGAAGAGCTTAAGAAATTTGAAGCCCTTGATGATCGCGAGCAGGTCAAGGAGCGGGCCATGGAAGCCGTGCGAGAGCAAAGTGAGTTTGGCCGGGGTGGCGTCGTCATGCAACTGGCTGAGGTCTAGTTTGCCAATAAAAGGGGCGAATTCATTGCCCCTTTGAAATTAATCGATCAAGATGAGCGGAATGTGCGGCGCGGCCTCTTTTGGCAGTTTGCCGGTTATTCGCGGATCATCCATAATTTCGATCGCCAGCCGATAGGCGCGGAATCCATGCTTTTCATAATATCTTGGAGCTTGCTCTGAATCAAAGTGGCATGTGTGTAGCCAAAGCCGGTCGACTTGGCGGGTTGCGGCACGATTAAGTGCCAGCGCCATCATAGAATGGCCGATGCCGGATCCCGACGCCTCGGGGATTAGCCCAATATAAACGATCTCAGCCTCGCCCTTTTGCTTGAAATTAATTTCCAAAAGGCCGATGGCGCGGTCGTTTTTCAAAATGACAAGAGCTTCGACGTCGGGATCAGACAGAACCTCAATGAGCTCGTCTTCCTCTATATATAGCCTTGATTCCCACAGTAAATTCTCGCCGACAGCGCGAAAGAGTGAGCGGTAGTGTTGCGTATCGGATGCAGTAAATTGCCTATATGAGACGTCTGCGGGCCATTGCTCTGCGGTGAAAAAAAACGGGCCCAACCGCTCAAAATAGGTCGTCAGGGTCGCTAATTTGCCCGGTTGCAAGGCATAATAGCCGTTTAGTGTTGGTAAACTTAAGTCCTCACCCTTAGTGCTCATCTGGCCGCATACTTTCGCAATAACCGTTCCAACTTCCCCTTGTCGTTACCCTGCAGGTGGTGCAAGAAAGTGGTCACAGGGGGACCATAATTGTTCTCTATTTCATTTTTATGGGCATTTTTCGACAGGCTTTTATGAAACGCATCCTAGAATACGCCTGGCCGGTCATCGGCGTGGCCGCAGTTATCTTCTCCGGTTGGTTGCTATATCGTGAGCTTCATACCCTATCAGCCGATGCGATTATCGCCAGCCTTTCGGCGATCCCCGCCTATCGGTGGGTGCTTGCGGTTCTGTCGACTGTCGCAGCCTATGCCGCGCTCGCTTGGTATGACCGGATTGCGTTGCTTCACCTTGGTAAGCCATTGGGGTGGGGATTTATTTCATTGGTTTCGTTTACGACCTACGCCCTGTCCCACAATATAGGAGCATCCGTGCTGTCGGGGGCGGCCGTTCGGTACCGAGCCTATTCGACGAAGGGATTGAGTGCCGCCGAGATTGGCGTTCTGGTGGCCCTTTGTTCATTTACCTTTTTGCTTGGCACGGTCTTACTGGCGGGCATCGTCTTAATTATAGAGCCCGATTTTTTTGCGGCGATGACGGGTATTCCTGACTGGAGTGAGCGTCTGGTTGGTATTGCGATGCTGGGTGGTGTGGCCCTTTATGTGGTCGGATCGCTGATGCATTTCCGCCCCTTGAAGATTGGCAAATTTGAGTTGTTTTATCCGAGGCCTGCGATCGTGTTTAGGCAGTTGCTGGCGGCTCCCATCGAATTAATTGGTGCGGCGGGAATTATTTACTTCGCATTGCCGGCTGCAGACGGTGTTAATTTCTTGTCCGTACTGGCGGCGTTCTTGGCCTCGTTT
>CAIRGA010000167.1 GCA_903877935.1 uncultured Hyphomicrobiales bacterium | reverse complement strand
TGCCCGTCATCCCGGTGCTAACGGTCGATGGCGCACATGATGCCGTTCCGCTGGCCCGAGCACTTGTTGCCGGCGGTCTGACCGTCCTCGAGGTAACACTTCGAACGGATGGTGCATTGAAGGCGATTGAAGCGATTGCGCGCGAGGTACCTGATGCGGTGATTGGTGCTGGTACAATCTTAACCGCGTCCCATATTTCTGAAGCCATGTCGGCGGGTGCGACGTTTCTCGTAAGTCCAGGTTCAACTTCAAAATTGTCACAAGCTGCAGCCCTTGCACGCGCGCCCTTTTTACCCGGCGTCGCAACGGCCAGCGAAGCCATGAGCATGGCTGAAATGGGCCATCATGTTTTAAAATTCTTCCCGGCGGAACCTGCGGGCGGCGTCGCTTATCTCAAATCGCTTGGTGCCCCGCTGCCGCATCTCACCTTTTGCCCGACGGGTGGAATCGATGTGATAAAGGCAAAGTCCTATCTCGAATTATCGAATGTCGTGTGTGTGGGCGGTTCTTGGGTTACGCCTGCCAATGCGATAAAGGCAGGCGATTGGGACACGATTACAAAGCTAGCCAAGGAAACGATGGGTCTTCGTCCTGCACGATTATAGGATTGGCGCTTTATCGAACGGATCTTTAGCGTTTAGGATTCGCGTGCAAAAATTCATGGATGCGATCCAACGCACGAAGAATATTCTCCGTTGAATTGGCATAAGAAAGCCTGACGAATCCTTCGCCATTCACACCAAAGTCGGGACCGCCTATCGTTGCGACCCCGGCCTCCTCAAGCAAGGCCGAGGCCAATGGCTTTGCTTTCCATCCCGTCATAGAAATATTGGGGAAGGCATAAAATGCGCCCTTTGGGGTACGAGCGGAAACACCCGGCAAGTTGTTTAGCCCTTCGACAACAATTTTCCGCCGCGTATCGAATTCGGCGACCATTGCATGAACAGCATCTTGTGGCCCTGTTAGCGCTTCAAGGCCAGCATATTGCGCCGAGGCGTTAACGCAGGAAAATGAATTGACCGCGAGCTTTCTGGCCGCGTCATAGAGGGGTTTGGGCCATACCGAATACCCCATGCGCCAACCTGTCATAGCGTAGGTTTTTGACCAACCATCCAGCATAATCAGCCGGTCACGGATTTCAGGGTAGGCTAGGAGCGTCTGATGCACCTCATTATCATAGGTCATCTGCGCGTAAATCTCGTCGGATAAAAGGGCGACATCCGGGAAGCGCTCCAGTCCCTTGACCAATTTATCGATTTCAGATTTTGGCGTAACGCCGCCCGTTGGGTTGGCGGGCGAATTGATGATCAAAAGCCGCGTCTTTGGCGTGATCAGTGCCAGTGTCTCATCGGCAGAAAAGGCAAATCCGTTTTCTTCGCGGATGGGAACAGGAATCGGCTTTGCGCCCGTGAACTCGATCATCGACCGATAAATCGGAAAGCCGGGATCGGGGTATAAAATCTCGGCGCCCGGCTCACCAAACATGAGGATGGCCATAAACATGGTAACCTTGCCGCCCGGTACGATCATGACCAGTTCCGGCGATACCTCAACATTGAAGCGTTTTTTAAGATCGGCAGATACGGCTTCACGAAGCGATAGAATACCCGTTGCCGGTGTGTATCCGTGGTGGCCATCCCGTAGCGCCTTTATTGCCGCTTCCACGATATTTTCTGGGGTTCGGAAGTCAGGTTGGCCTATCCCCAGATTGATGATGTCGCGGCCCTGGCGCTGCAATTCGGTAGCCCGCGCCAACACTGCGAAGGCATTTTCCTCGCCAATTCTCGAAAAAGCGTCGATGATATGCAACATAAGCAGGGCTCCTCCGTCCAATATGTTGGACCTAACCTTATTGATTTATGGTTGCATTTAGGGCGATGGTAGCTAGGAAATCAATGTGCCTGTAAGAATTCTTATCGGCCAGAATAACGAGACAAAGTGGGAGATCGACATGGCGGCGCCAAAAAAGACCTCGGTGAAAAAGACCCAACCGAAGAAAATGACCGATAAGGCGGTCTCCAAGCCTAAGGGAATCAAGAAAAGCCAGCTTCGTTCGAAGCTTTGGTTCGACAATCCCGAAAATCCGGGCATGACGGCGTTGTATCTCGAAAGATATCTCAATTTTGGCCTCACGCGCGAAGAGCTTCAGTCGGGTAAGCCGATTATTGGTATTGCGCAGACGGGATCTGACCTTTCGCCCTGCAACCGCCATCACATTGAGCTTGCCAAGCGCGTTCGTGAAGGCATTACGGCCGCCGGCGGCGTTGCCTTTGAGTTCCCGGTCCATCCGATTCAGGAGACCGGCAAACGTCCGACGGCATCGCTTGATCGCAATCTCGCCTATCTTGGCCTCGTTGAGGTTCTTTATGGCTACCCTCTGGATGGCGTTGTTCTGACAACGGGCTGCGACAAAACGACCCCTGCCTGTATTATGGCTGCCGCTACCGTAAATATTCCTTCCATTGTCCTGTGTGGCGGACCCATGCTCAATGGTTGGTACCATGGCGAGCGCACCGGTTCAGGCACGGTCGTCTGGCGCCAGCGTGAACGCCTTGCCGCGGGCGAAATAAATTATGATGAGTTTATGGAAATCGTCGCCTCGTCGGCGCCGTCCGTTGGTCATTGCAACACCATGGGTACCGCTTCAACGATGAACTCATTGGCCGAGGCTCTTGGCATGACATTGCCTGGTTGTGCCGCTATTCCGGCTCCTTATCGCGAGCGCGGCCAGATCGCCTATGAGACCGGCGTTCGTGCGGTCCAGATGGTTTGGGAAGATTTGAAGCCGTCCGACATTATGACGCGCGAAGCGTTTGAAAATGCCATTGTTGTGAACTCCGCAATCGGCGGTTCTACCAATGCGCCAATCCACATCAATGCCATCGCTCGTCATATCGGCGTCGATTTGAAAGTCGAAGATTGGCAGAAGATTGGCCACAAGATTCCGCTGCTCGTTAACGTGCAACCGGCAGGAAAATATCTTGGTGAAGAATTCCATCGCGCCGGCGGCGTTCCTGCCGTCATCAATGAGCTGATGAAAAAGAAGCTCATCCGCGAGGGCGCATTAACGGCTAACGGGAAGGCGATGGGTGAAAATTGCGCGACGACGACTGTTATCGATAAGGACGTCATTTTCCCCATCAATAAGCCGCTGAAGAAAGATGCTGGCTTCCTCGTTCTCAAGGGTAATTTATTCGATAGCGCCGTGATGAAGACGAGCGTCATTTCAGATGAATTCCGTGCCCGCTATCTCTCAAACCCCAGCGATCCGGAAGCCTTTGAGGGACGTGCGATCGTGTTTGAGGGACCGGAGGACTATCACCACCGCATCGATGATCCGAAGCTGAAGATTGATGCGAACTGCATGCTCTTTATTCGCGGCACGGGCCCCATCGGTTATCCGGGTGCGGCGGAAGTCGTTAACATGCAGCCACCTGCTGCTTTGATTAAGAAAGGCATCATGGCATTGCCTTGCATTGGTGATGGCCGTCAATCGGGGACGTCCGGATCGCCGTCCATTTTGAATGCCTCGCCTGAAGCCGCCGCGAATGGCGGGCTAGCGATTTTGCGCACCAATGATCGTGTCCGGATCGATCTCAAAAAAGGCACTGCTGATATCCTGATCTCGAAGGAGGAGTTGGATCTGCGCCGTGCGGATCTGATGAAGCATGGTGGTTTCCAATATCCTGCCAGCCAGACGCCATGGCAGGAGATCCAGCGTAGCATGGTGGATCAGCTCTCGGATGGCATGGTGTTGAAGCCAGCTGTAAAATACCAACGTGTTGCTCAAAAATATGGCGTCGCGCGCGATAACCATTAATCCTTGCCGATCGTTTTATGGTCTAGGACCGCGATGGTCGGGTTAAGCCCGGCCATCCTCACGGCCAATCAAGCGATCACATCTTTGTAAATTCCTGTCACCCGCTGAATGATGATGTAAAGAGGTCCCTTAACGCCATGTCTGCCAATAGCATTGCTTCGGTTTCCGACCCAATCACTGGCCTTCTTATTGGGCAGGAAATTGATGCGCACATCGCTCCACGTCCAGAGCGCATTGGGCTTGAGGGGCACTATGTTCGTCTTGAGCCGCTTGATCCCGTAAAACATGCCGACGATCTTTATGATGCGTCGCATGGATCGGATAAAGACAGCATATGGCAATATTTGTTTGAGGCGCCCTTCTTGGATCAAGCATCTTTCCGCTCGCATATTGAGCTGAAAGCGAAATCAGAAGATCCGCTCTTTTATGCCATTATCCTGAAGGAAACGGGCAGGGCGGTTGGTTATGCGACGTTGATGCGGATCGACACGACCCACCGCGTGATTGAGGTCGGTAACATCATGTATGGCACGCCGCTGCAAAAGACGCCCGGTGCTACCGAGGTGCAATATCTTTTAATGCGATATGTGTTCGATACGTTGGGCTACCGTCGATATGAATGGAAATGTAACGCATTAAATGCGCCGTCGCGCCGTGCGGCTGATCGCTTTGGGTTTTCCTTCGAAGGGATCTTTCGCCAGCATATGATCGTGCGCGGTAGAAATCGCGATACGGCTTGGTATTCTATGCTGGATTCAGAATGGCCTAGCCAAAAGGCTGCGTTTGAAAATTGGTTGTCCCCCAATAATTTTGAGCCATCGGGGCAACAAAAAAAGCGACTGAATGATTTTAAATAAATAATGGGGAGAGAAACTATGGCGGGTCGTTTAAAAGGTAAAATTGCGGTTATAACTGCTGCTGGCCAGGGAATCGGGCGAGCCATTGCTGAAGCCTTCGTTCGTGAAGGCGCGATTGTTTGGGCTACCGATCGCGATACGGAAAAACTCGAGGGTATTCCCCGCGCCAAGCGCCGTAAGCTCGACGTTCTTTCTGATAAAGCCGTCAATAGCTTCGCTGAAAAGATCGGAACCATCGATATTTTGGTCAATGCCGCAGGATTTGTGCATCACGGCACGGTGCTCGATTGCGACGATAAGGACTGGGATTTTTCAATGAATCTCAATGTCAAATCGATGCATCGTACCATTAAGGCCTTTATGCCCGGCATGTTAGCGAAAGGGCATGGCTCAATCGTCAATATTGCATCGGGCGCGGGGTCGGTGAGGGGTATACCAAATCGTTACGTTTATGGCGCATCTAAAGCCGCAGTGATCGGCCTAACCAAGGCCGTTGCGGCTGACTTCATCAAAAAGGGAATTCGTGCAAACGCGATTTGCCCCGGCACGATTCAATCGCCTTCTCTGGATGAGCGCATCGCAACACTGGCCAAGACCCAAGGTATTACAGAAGCTGCGGCACGTCAGGCCTTTATTGACCGTCAACCGATGGGTCGCCTTGGAACAGCCGAAGAGATCGCGATGTTGGCTGTCTATCTCGCATCAGACGAGTCAAGCTACACGACGGGGCAAATTCATCTCGCCGATGGCGGCTTTGCGCTCTAACGCGTCATAAAGGAACATCCTATGCATATTCTGATTATAGGCGCCGCAGGTATGGTGGGCCGCAAGCTGGCTGATCGTCTAGCGAAAGACGGCCATCTTGGTGGCAAAGAAATTACCAAAGCCACTTTGCATGACGTCGTAGAACCAACAGCTCCCGCGGGCGCAAAATTTTCGTCAACGCTGCTCGCATCCGACTTCTCGCTGCCAGGTGAAGCGGCCAAGCTCATTGCAGGTAGGCCAGACGTGATCTTTCATCTCGCGGCGATTGTGTCTGGCGAGGCTGAGCAAAATTTTGATCTGGGCTATCGCATCAATCTTCACGGCACGATGGAACTCTTTGCCGCTATTCGTGCAGTGGGTGATGGGTATAGGCCACGCGTGGTCTTTACTTCCTCGATTGCCGTTTACGGTGCACCATTCCCCGATGCCATTGGTGACGAATTCTTTACAACGCCTTTGACGTCATACGGTACACAAAAGGCGATCGGCGAATTGTTGCTTTCGGATTACTCCCGCAAGGGATTTTTTGATGGCATCGGTATTCGCTTGCCAACCATTTGTGTGCGCCCGGGTAAGCCGAATAAGGCAGCGTCAGGTTTCTTCTCGAACATTATCCGCGAGCCTTTAGCGGGTCATGAAGCGGTTCTGCCCGTGTCGGAAAACGTTCGCCATTGGCATGCAAGCCCCCGTTCAGCGGTTGGCTTTTTGGTTCACGCCGCAACGATTGATTTAAATCTGGTCGGACCACGGCGTAACCTCGCAATGCCCGGTCTCTCTGTCACGGTTGGCGAGCAGATCGAAGCCTTAAGGAAAGTCGCAGGCGAAAATGTCGTCGCACGTATTCGGCGAGAACCCGATCCAGCAATCATTAAAATTGTTGATGGATGGGCAACCCGCTTAGATGCCAAGCGGGCAACGTCGTTAGGCTTTAAAGCGGAAACAACCTTCGAAGAAATTATTCGCGTTCACATCGAAGACGAATTGGGCGGCAGAATAGTTTAAAGAGCGAATAGGGAGTGGCGAATAGCGAATAGGGCGTGATGATTTTGGACCGCGAGCCTCCGGGCTCGCATTCCATGCGCGGCAGGAGCCGCGCGGTCCGTAAGAGCATTACTCTTTAGCAAGATGACGCTGCCTAGGTAAGCGAATAGCGAATAGGGGCTTGACGTTTATATCAGCGTCAAAAAATTCGCCATTCGCCATTCGCCATTCGCCCTGTTCACCACTTCACATACGGCGTTTCCACAACTGGCGTTATCGGTGCCCTGCCTGCTTGAAACGCGAGAATATTATCCACGACCAACTGCCCCATCAAATTACGCGTATGATGCGACGCTGATCCGACATGGGGTAGTAGAACAACATTGTCCATCGCAATGAGTTCTGCTGGAACATTGGGTTCATCTTCGAACACATCGAGCCCTGCCGAGAAGATAACCTTATCGTGCAATGCTTTTATCAGTGCCTTTTCATCCACAACACTGCCGCGCCCAATATTGATCAACACTCCTTTAGGTCCAAGGGCCGCGAGTACTTCCGCATTAATCGTGTGAAAGGTAGCGCTGCCACCCGGTGCCACGCTCAGCAAAATATCCACGTCTTTCGCCATATCAACAAGCTTTGGATAGTAAGGATAGGAAACATCCTTTTGCGGATTGCGGCCATGATAAACAATTTTGAGGCCAAAAGCCTCGCATCGCGTCGCAATTGCTTTGCCAATGCGGCCAAGCGCTAAAATGCCGACCGTCTTTCCGCGAAGGGTATTATGGGTCAGGGGATAAGGCCCTTTTGAAGCCCAAAGCCCGGCTCTCAAATAGCGTTCGGATTGTGACAATTCCCGCATGGTCATGATGAGAAGACCTAAAGCGGTGTCGGCCACTTCTTCGGTCAGCACATCAGGCGTATTTGAAACGATGATGCCATGTTGTCCGGCCCAAGCGGCATCGACGGTGTCGTAGCCAACGCCGAAATTTGCGACGATTTTGAGATTTGGAAACTGCGACATATAGGCGCCGTCAACTTTAATATGGCCTCCGGTCGCGATAGCACCGATTTTTGACGCGTTCTCCCGTAGAAAGGTTTCGGGATCCGCCATTCCCCAAAGGCAATGAAGGTGGCCGGTGGCTTTTAATCCATCCATGATCAACGGCATCATTGGTTTTGGCATGAGAATTTCAGTAGCCATTATCGGGTTTCCTTATCCATTTTTACGACACACGCTTATAAATGACCGGGTGGGTTGCGTAAAACGGGTATGACCTTTTCTTGATTTCCGCGCAACGCGTGCGATGATCTTTCTCTAAAAAAATATGTAAGGCTTGGGAGGTCGGTTAGTAATGAAGATTGGGTTTATAGGGCTCGGCGCCATGGGCATGCCAATGGCGGAAAACCTCATAAAAAAGCAGTATTCGGTGACAGGATTTGACGTGCGCCCCGAAAGCGTCAGCACATTTGAAGCCCTTGGGGGTAAAGGGGCAGCAACGGCTGCGCAGGCTGCGGCCAATGCTGATGTCTTGATTGTTATGGTCGTTAACGCGGCACAGGCGGAGAGTGTGCTCTTTGATGCAGGCGCCCTTGATGCCATGGCGTCTGCAGGGACCGTCGTTCTTATGGCAACCTGCGCGCCTTCGGCTGTTAAATCGATAGCCGCTCGTATAGCTGCGACGGGACGTCACATCATCGACGCGCCCGTCTCGGGCGGAATTATTGGAGCCAAGGGCGGCACACTTACAATCATGGCTTCCGCGCCAAAGCCAATTTTTGATCAATTCCACGCCGTGCTAACGACGCTGGGTGACAAGCTATTCCATGTCGGCGAGGAGCCCGGTCAAGGTGCGGCGGTTAAAACGGTCAATCAATTGCTCTGCGGGGTTCATATCGCAGTTGCTGCCGAAGCGATTGCATTGGCCGAGAAAGCCGGAATTGATGGCAAGCTAGCGCTTGAAATTCTCGGCGGATCGGCCGCTGCGAGCTGGATGCTCAATAACCGCGGCCCTCGGATGTTTGAAGAAGAGCCAATGGTTGCCAGTGCTGTTGATATTTTTGTCAAAGACCTCGGCATTGTCGTTGATGCCGGCCGGTCTTCAAAAACGCCACTTCCCATCGCTTCTGCTGCCTTACAAATGTTTCTTGCAGCGTCCGCTATGGGACTTGGGTTAAAAGATGATAGTCAAGTTGTTGAAGCGTATCGGCAGATTGCCGGACTAAAAAAATAACAGGGGAAGGATAGAGTATGTCTGAGGAAAAAATTGGCTTTATCGGCGTGGGCTTCATGGGCCACGGCATGGCAAAAAATATCGTTGAAAAAGGATATCCGCTGACCGTTATGGGTCACCGCAACCGTGCGCCGATCGAGGATCTGCTTACTCGTGGCGCAAAAGAAGCCAAAAGCGTAAAGGAACTCGCGCAAGCTTCCACGATCGTGTTTCTCTGTGTAACAGGGTCAAAGGAAGTCGAAGCCGTATTGCGCGGGCCTGATGGCCTCGTTGCAAATTTACCTAAGGGCTCGCTCGTTGTTGATTGTTCAACGTCTGACCCAACGTCCACAATGGCCTTGTTCAAGGAATGTGAAGCGCATGGCGTTACACTTGTTGATGCCCCGCTTGGCCGGACACCAAAAGAAGCATGGGAAGGTACACTGGATACAATGGTCGGTGCGACCGATGCTGTGTTTGAGCGCTTAAAGCCAGTGCTCGCGACTTGGTCGGGCCGCGCTGTTCATATTGGTGGACCTGGTGATGGCCACAAAATGAAACTGATCAATAACTTCCTTTCGCTCGGCTACGCAGCGCTTTACTCCGAGGCTATGGTCTTGGCACAGAAGGTCGGCATCACGCCCGATCGTTTCGACAGTGTCATTCGTGGAGGCCGTATGGACTGCGGCTTCTATCAGACCTTCATGAAATATACGTTAGAGCGTGATCGCGACGCGCATAAATTTACGCTCGGCAATGCTTTCAAGGATATGCGTTATCTTGAATCCATGGCGGATGATGCGGGTATCGCTAATCCGCTTGGCAATGCTGTCAAGAATGCCTATGCGGTTGCGATCAATGGCGGTCGAGCCAATGATTTCGTGCCGATGCTAGCGGATGTTATTGCGGAAGCAAACGGCACTTCGCTCGAAAAGAAATAACGATAAATATTTGATCTAGTCAGCAACGGCAGGGGTTAGCCCCTGCCGTTTGCGTTCGCGGGCAAGCAGATAAAGCCCCGAACCTACGACAATGAAGCCACCTAAAAGCGTAAAGCGATCGGGTACATCGCCGAAGACAAAATATCCTAAAAGCACCATCCAAATCAGCTGGGTGTAGATGAACGGCGACAATATAAAGGCGGGCGCATACCGATGCGCTTTGATCAAAGCAAAATGGCCAAGGGCGGCGTAAGCTCCGAGCGCAACCATTGTAAGAGCCGCAAACAGGTCTGGCGGATTCTGCCAAAACCAGGGAAGTGCCGGGGTTAATAAAATGGCGCCAACGAGCCCTGAATAAACCAGAGTTGTCTCTGTTGAATCATGTGCTGCAAGATGACGCGTCATGATGGCGTACATCGCATAACAAACAACCCCGCAGACGGAAAGAATAGCGACGGGATGAATGCCGCCAAATCCGGGACGAGCGACGACAAGCACACCGAAAAATCCAACGACAATCGCAATCAGTCTGTCACGACTGATGCGCTCGCCAAGGAGAGGGCCGGAAAGAAGCGCTACCAAGAGCGGTGTTGCAAACGCGATGGAAATGGTTTGCGAGAGCTGGAGATAATTTACCGCTATGAAATTTAAAACGGTCGATGTGAAAAGGAAGAGCGAGCGAATGGCTTGAAGTCCGGGCTTTTTCGTTTTCAAAACGCCCGGCTTGGTTTTTGGATTGATGACGATCATCACGAAAATGACGCTGAATACATAACGGCTCCACACCGTTTCCATGGTTGGAATGATGTGGTTGAGCCATTTCGCCGACGTGTCGAGCAGCGAAAACAGGAAAAACGCGCCAGCGATTAGCGCGATACCTGTCAGGCGCTGGCGTGCGAGGTCGGGCATATGTGTCGTGGTTGGTTCGGGGCTAAGCATAAGTCATCGGTTTGTGAATGATCTTTATCCTCTTTATCGTCAAATATGCATCCTTGCGACCATCGCGCGAGCTTATCTCCGTTGCATCTCTGTCACGTCTGGGGGATAGGTCGGAGGGATAAAACAGGGTAATTGCCATGGATCATCGGTCAGGAACCGTATCATTTAATGAGGCTTTACGCCTTTGGCTTCGCATCGGGCTCCTTTCATTTGGTGGCGCGCCGGCTCAAATCGCGATGCTGCATAAGAGCGTCGTCGATGAGCGCAAATGGCTCGACGAAACAAGTTTTCTTCACGCGCTTAATTTCTGCATGTTGCTGCCCGGCCCAGAGGCGCAACAATTGGCAACTTATATCGGCTGGCGGTTGCACGGCGTAAGAGGTGGCATTGCCGCCGGGGTGTTGTTCGTTCTCCCGGGTGCCTTTGTGATGCTCGGACTTTCATTGGTCTATGCCTTGTTAGGCCATGTTCCAGTCGTTGCCGCTTTGTTTTTCGGCTTAAAGGCTGCGGTGCTCGCGGTGGTCGTTGAAGCCGTGATTCGGATCGCCAAACGGGCTTTTAAAACGCGTGCTTTGGTTGCACTCGCCGTCGTGTCCTTCGTGGCCATTGGGACGCTTGGCCTGCCTTTTCCCGCGCTGGTGCTCGGCGTTGCGGCTTTGGCTTATGTTTTGGGACCGATCATGCCGACGGCTTTCGCGCTTACGGCTTCGCCAGATATCCGAGCAACCGTTGCAGGGGGACACGTTTATCGTACCCTCCTCACCGTCGTTCTTTGGATCATCATATGGTTCGCACCACTTGCGCTTGCCGCTTTGGTCTTGGGCGCGGATCATCGACTTATCGATATTGGTTTGTTTTTTGCCAAACTGGCAGCCGTTACCTTCGGTGGGGCCTATGCTCTGTTGGCTTGGCTGGCTCAGGCGGCTGTTGAAAGCAAAGGCTGGCTTGCACCTTATGAAATGGTTGACGGCTTAGGGCTTGCCGAAACAACGCCGGGCCCAACGATTCTTGTGACGCAATTCGTGGGATTGCTTGCGGCCATGCGCGCGCCCGGACTTCTTAATCCGGTGGTCGCGGGAATATTGGGTGCGTTATTAACAACATGGATGACCTTTGCTCCGTCCTTCCTCTGGATCTTCTCGCTTGCCCCCTATCTGGAAAGTCTACGTTCCAATCGACGCCTATCCGCCTCGCTTGCTGCCATTACGGCTGTTGTTGTGGGTGTTATTGCATGGGTTGCCTTCTGGTTCGGGCTTCATGTCTTGTTCGCGGATGTCGGCGAGATGGTTTTGGGATTTATGCAGTTACCCCTGGTAACGCTGTCATCGGTTAGACCGGACGCTGTGGCTTTGTCACTTTTGGCCTTTGTGCTTCTGCTCGTCATGCATCGCGGACTTGGCGTAACACTTTTGGTAACAACGGGCACTGGCCTTGTGATACGGCTTGCCTTGCCAGCGATACTCGGCTTCTCTTGAGCTAAACTAGACGGAGGAGATCCCCCATGACGACCGATTACCCCCGCGACATGCTTGGCTATGGCCGCTCTACACCCGACCCGCAATGGCCGGGGGGCGCGAATGTCTGCGTGCAATTTGTCGTCAATTATGAGGAAGGCGGCGAGAATAATATCTTGCATGGCGACGCCGCCTCCGAAGCCTTCTTGTCCGAAATCGTGGGCGCTGCGCAATGGCCGGGGCAACGCCATTGGAATATGGAATCAATTTATGAATATGGCGCGCGCGCAGGCTTCTGGCGGCTGTGGCGCATGTTCACCAAACGCAACATCCCGGTGACGGTGTATGGCGTAACCTCGGCCTTGGCGCGTAGTCCGGATCAATTAAAGGCGATGCAGGAAGCGGATTGGGAAATCGCCTCGCATGGGCTGAAATGGGTCGAGCATAAAGACATGCCGATCGAGGAAGAGCGTCGCCAGATTGCCGAATCGATTAGGCTTCACAACGAGCTCGTGGGCGAGCGTCCCTTAGGATGGTATACCGGTCGCTGTTCCATGAACACGCAGGATCTGGTCATGGAAGAGGGGGGCTTCCTCTATTCATCCGATACCTATGCCGATGATCTGCCCTATTGGGTGAAGGGCCCAAAAGGCCCGCATTTGATCATCCCCTATACGCTAGACGCCAATGATATGCGCTTTGCGACCCCTCAAGGGTTCAATACCGGCGAGCATTTTTTTCAATATCTCAAAGACAGCTTCGACCTCCTGTGGCGGGAAGGTGCAGAAGGCGAGCCGAAAATGATGAATATTGGCCTCCATTGCCGTCTTGTTGGCCGGCCGGGACGGGCTTTGGCGTTGGAGAAGTTCCTCGATTACGTGCAAAGCCATGACAAGGTTTGGGTGGCAAAGCGCGTGGACATCGCGCGGCATTGGAGAGAGGTGCATCCGGCGGGGTAGGGAGCTCATCTGAGCGCGCGAGACGGGCATCAGTCGCATGGGGTTGATCAAAGCGCTTTCCGCCGACGGCAATCCAAGCTTTGCCACCATCACCAAGGTGCTCGACGCGTTAGGCTACCGGATCGATATCGTGCCGAAGGCTAAACGGGCAGCTGCTGATGAAACGGATTCCGATCATACAGTGCAGGATCGTCCGTCGATAGAGCCTGTCGAGGCAGCGCCTCGTTAATCTCACCCGCCAACGCCCAAAATCCCCCCGAATTTTCAAAATCTTAACCCTGCTTTCCGCTGCCCCGTCTGTCATAAAAATTATGACAAAAAAAACGCTTGCAATGGGGGGGCAATGCTCCTATTTCCCCGCTTGCCCAATTTCGCACGTGCCTGTGGTCGTGTGTCGGTTGGTGGGCATCCGGACAAGAGGCCGGACAGCCGCCCGGGTTCGTCAGACTTCTCGACGGGCCCGATAATCAACTGGCAGCCGGAGGCGAAACCGGCGTACCTCGTTCTCCCCGAGGGACGCGACTTAAAGCAACGACGGATCGGGCTTTTTCGTCTCTCTTTGCCCTCCAAAGGCAGAGAACCCGAAGAGGCTTGTCCATCTTGCCAACAGTGCGGCGGGGATCTCCCTTCCAATCTAAGGCAGTTCACGCGGTTGACCCGACCCCTCTGGCGTTTCCAACGCGCTGGACCGGGAAGTCGTCAGTCGATGTTCTGTAATAGGAAGCCAATGGCTTCGATTAAGGGAGTTCGTGCCATGACCGCACGCATTCGTGAATTTTTACGCACCCGACGTGAGGATGGTCCTTGCGTTGTTGTCGATCTCGATGTCGTTCGCGATAATTATCAGACCTTTGCGCGGGCTCTGCCCGATACCAGCGTTTATTACGCCGTGAAGGCCAATCCCGATCCCGCAATTTTGCGCCTGCTCGCGTCGATGGGCTCTTGCTTTGATACGGCTTCCGTTGTCGAAGTCGAAATGGCGCTTGCCGCTGGTGCAACCGCGGATCGTATCTCCTTCGGCAATACGATCAAGAAGGAGCGCGATATCGCGACCGCTTACACGCTCGGTGTGCGTCTGTTTGCCGTCGATTGCGTCGCTGAAGTGGATAAAGTCGCCCGTGCGGCTCCTGAGGCGCGCGTGTTCTGCCGCATCTTGTGCGATGGCGCGGGTGCTGAATGGCCGCTGTCGCGTAAATTCGGCTGCGTTCCTGAAATGGCAGCCGACGTGCTTGAGCACGCGCATCGTCTTGGCCTTGAGGCTTATGGCGTGTCATTCCATGTTGGATCGCAGCAGGGCAATATCGAGGCTTGGGATCAGGCTTTGGGTTCTGCTTCGGCTATTTTCCGTGAATGCGCTGAGCGCGGCATGCACCTCTCGATGGTCAATCTTGGCGGTGGGTTCCCTGCTAAGTATTTGAAGCCTGTACCGGGCGTCGAAAGCTATGGCGAGGCGATTTTCCGTGGCCTCGTCAAGCATTTCGGTAATGATCTGCCTGAAACCATCATCGAACCAGGCCGTGGCATGGTGGGTGACGCAGGCATCATCGAGTCCGAAGTCGTTTTGATTTCGAAGAAATCGGAAGACGATGATGTGCGTTGGGTCTATCTCGACATCGGCAAATTCGGCGGCTTGGCCGAGACGATGGATGAGGCCATCCGCTATCCGATCCGCACCCGCCACGACGGTTCGGAGACGACGCCGTGCGTGCTCGCGGGTCCCACCTGCGACTC
>CAIRGA010000166.1 GCA_903877935.1 uncultured Hyphomicrobiales bacterium | reverse complement strand
GGTGATTCTGTTTCAATATCGACAGCAAAAGCGTCAGTCGTGTTTTCTGGCACAAATTGCAAAGACTCGGGTCGCAAACCCAGGATGCAGTCGCGCCCAATTGCCACTTCAAAACCATTCAGCGTGATCGGCATTCCGGAAATATGTACCGTAATGCCACTTGGTGAACTTTCTGGCCGAACATTGACCAAATTAATTACGGGGTCACCAAACAAACGCGCGATTTCAAGATTGGCAGGTCGTAAATAAATATCCGCAGGCGTTCCTACTTGTTGTATGCCGTGATTGCTCATCACCGCTATCCGCCTTCCCATTGCCATTGCTTCTTTATAATCCTGGGTAACATAAATAACGGTAGCGTTCTGATCTTTCAAAAGACGCGGTAGCTCCAGACGCATTTCAAATCGCAATTTAGCGTCAACATTTCGTAATGGATCATCAAGCAGCAACACGGACGGTTCGGCAGATAATGCTCGAGCGAGTGAGGTGCGTTGCTTTTGACCGTTCGACAGTTCTTTTGGCTTGTGATGCAAAACATGTTCGATTTTCAAGAGCTTCGCAATTTTTTCAACGGTCGAGGCAACATCTGTTCTCGACTGACGGCGAGCAGTCAAAGGGGCTGCAATATTTTGGGCGGCGTCCATATGCGGGAACAAAGCAAAATTCTGGAATGCCATCCCAATGCCGCGCTCTTCCGGCTCGACGCCTGCCATAATTTGACCATTGATCCAGATTTCACCCACATCGGGTTCGATCACCCCAGCAATCAAACGTAAAAGCACCGTCTTACCTGCGCCAGATGGTCCAAACAAAACCAATGTCTCGCCGCTCTCAACAGATAGCGTTACGCCATCGATAACAGTGATGCCCTTAAAGTTTTTCTTAATATTTTTTAGCTGAAGGCTCATGGCATTACCCCTTAACTGCACCTAAGGACAGCCCCTCAACCAGATAACGTTGAGCATAAAGAGCCAGCACAAATGTTGGCGTAATTGACAAAACAATTCCGGCCGCGACCTGACCATATTGAATTCCGGAGGCTGTAATGAATGCGAGCGCCCCTACAGTCACAGGTTGCTTATCAGCCGACGCCAAGACCAATGCGAATACAAAATTATTCCAGGCAAATATAAAGGCGAGAAGACCTGCAGCCGCAATGCCGGGGCCCGCCAACGGCAATGCGATGCTACGAAAAGTTGCCCAAAAATTATGACCCGCAATGCGATAAGCATATTCGACGTCCGCAGATATATCCTCGAAATATCCTCTCACTATCCAAAGTATCAAAGGTAGACATATCAGCTGATAAACCCATATGAGTCCGACATAGGTATTAGCAAGTCCAATCTGTTGAAAATAAATTGTGAGCGGCAGAAGAACAAGCAAGGGCGGTGCAAATCGGAAACTAAGTAACGTAAATGCGATATCCTCGCTGCCTCGAAATTTTAACCGTGCGAATGCGTAGGCTGCGGGCACGCCAAGGATTAAGGCGACGATCACCGACGTCGTTGACAAGAATAATGAGTTAAAAAGATTACCCATAAAGTCGACTTTTAAGCCGCCTGCCGAAGTTTCAAGCTGGCCCGAAATTAGCCCTTTATAATTAACGAGGGTCGGCTCGGATAGAAATGACGGCGGCACACGCAAGATCGTCTCATTTGTCTGAAAACTCATGCCGAAAATCCAAACAATCGGAAACATGAAAAAAATACAGACCGACAAAATTGCTCCACCGCGCAATATTCGCTCGACAGTGCTCATCGTGTTCATTTCAGCTTTCCTATGCTTCGCCACGTGCGCGTTCGCGCAGGCGCAACCAATTTTTAATGAACAGGTTCGAAAGGAAATAAGTTAGCGCCCAAAGGATCATCATAAGAGCTGCCGACCTGCCCACATTGGTAGATTGAAAAAAGTTTAGGTAGGCCTCGACTTGAAACACCGTCAGCCGGTCTCCTGGTCCACCTTGAGTCATCGCGTAAATAATGTCGAACTGTTGGATACTTTCAATGGCTCTAAAAAGAGTTGCCGTCAGCATATACGGCGTCAACATTGGCAAGGTTATTCGCCAGAATACAAACCAGCGCGGCACTCCGTCTAATGCTGCTGCTTCGAAAGGTTGCGGCGGCAGGCTGCGCAGACCCGCCAAAAGTAATATCATTATAAAGGGCGTATAGACCCAGACATCAACAAGTACGACCGTGAACATCGCAGTCTGCGGATCAGATGCCCAATTGAAATTGGGCATCCCAAGGACCTTTACAAAATAGCTTAAAATTCCGAAACCGGGATTAGTCATCAGCTTCCACATGAGGGCTGCCAACGCCGGCGCCGTCATTAGCGGCATCAATAGCATGATAGATACAAAGTTATTCACGCGGCTTCGCTTTTGCAGCAAAAGCGCAATGCCAAGAGCCAGAAGCAATTCAATTACGACCGTAAGCACGGCGTAAGTGACGGAAACTTTAAGTGTATTCCAGAATGAAGAATCATTGAAGAAAGCCAAATAGTTCTCACCCCAGTTCCACCTCCGACCAGCGGGCTGCGACAACCGAAAACGCTGTAGTGAATACGCAACCGCAGTAAAAAACGGTATTAGGATGCCGATGCACGTCAGCAGCGCTGGCAGGCTGAGTAAATAAGGTAACCAGCGACGGCTAATCTTGAATTTGAATTGTGGGGTCATCTTATCAAACATTGCCGAAAGGCTTTGGGCCACAAGGAGATCCGCGGTAAATTGGCATGAATTCCGGGAAAGGTGGCTCGGTTACCCGAGCCACCCTTGTCTTCGTTAAAGCCCGGCATCCGCCAATTGTTTGTTGACGCTTTCTGCCAACTTATCCAGACCCTCATCCACCGGCACTTCTTTCGCAACCATCTTCTGAAGCGTTGACGCCCATTCGGTGGTGAGATCGAAGAAAAGTGGCTGTGGAGTAAATTTTATCGAGGCCCCCGGTGCCGACGTATCGTGCATCTCAACATAGCCCGCATAAGACTTTGTCATTTTGTCCCGGAACGCTCCGTCGGCCCAGACTGAAGCACGAGCCGGGTTCACGAGGTTCATCTTTTGAGCACCGAACAGATCATGTTCAGGTCCGGTGACCCACTGCAAGAAGTACCACGTGGCATCCTTCTGCTTGGAAAACGATGACATCGCCATTGCCCAGATCCAAATATTTGGAGTTGGTGCTTTTGCTGCAGGGTTTGCCGAAAAACCAGAGAATGCGAGATTGCCGGCTTCTTTATTGCCTTCACCATTCATGAAGTACCCAAGAATATCTGCATCAAACATCATCGCTGATTTGCCTGCACCCACGTCGGTACCAACCTGATACCAAGTATGTGTCGACCAATCAGGAGCGCCTGACTCTTGGATCATTTTCACCCATTTTTTATGATATTCTTTTGAAACAGGCGTATTCATTGCGGCAGTTAATTTACCCTTAGCATCCTTATTCAAGTCTTTTTGTTCGAAGTTCGAATAACCTGAAAGGAAGCCCGGATGGATTGTGGCCCAGCTGCGTGAACCGCGCACGCCGATACCGTAACCATCCTTCATGACTGCTTTTGCAGCCTTAGCTGTATCCAAAAGCTCGTCGATGTTTTTAGGCACCTTCAACTTGTTGGCGTCAAATATACGCTTGTTATATGTGAGGTTATTTTGCTCATAGGCGAGCGGAATGCACCATTGTTTAGCATCTGCAGAACCAAGCGCACCGCCAGGAACCCCATTCCAAGCGCATGATTTGATCACGCCGGGAAGGAAGTCACCAAAAGCGTACATTGGATTTGTTTTAGCAGGATCTTTGATATATTGATTGAGATCATCGATCCAACCTGCCGGACCATAAGTCCAAGTCATGTAAGCACCCGACATGAATGCATCATACTCGGTCGACTTTGAGGACAACGCTGCCGTTACTTTATCAAAATAAACGTCCTCAGGGAAAATGTCATATGCGACCTCAATTCCCGTCAACTTTTTGAAGTTTTCGATGTTGGCAATCATCGCATCAGCATACGGATGCTTGTTGAGC
>CAIRGA010000165.1 GCA_903877935.1 uncultured Hyphomicrobiales bacterium | reverse complement strand
CGCTTTGCCCGCGCGCGCTGCCAATTCAATTTGATCAGCGTGCATATCGGTTGGCGTGCAGATCAGAACGGCGTGAATAGTCTGATCCGCCAATATCTCTTCGACGCTCGCGCGGCGGGCGCCCGACATCGCAACAATATGTTCTGCTGCCGCATCGACCGGATCAAATACTGCCGAAAGCTTCGTACCTGGTATTCCCAAAATCGCCGTTGCGTGCGTCTTGCCAATGCGTCCTGCGCCCAAAAGTCCAAAATTAATGGTCATGGCTTTATCTTCCTTTTTATTCTTTATTCGATTTCGATAAAGAGATCATCGCCTTCAACCTTCACTTTATAGGTCTGAAGGTTGACGCAGACGGGAGCGCCTTTCGCGGCACCTGTGCGGTAGTCGAAGCGTCCATTATGTTTGGGGCACTCAATAGTGTAGTCCATTACCAAACCGTCTGCGAGATGAACTTTCTCATGGGTACAAAGACCCGCGGTCGCAAAAAATGCGTCATCTTTGCGGTAGAGCGCGTAGGTTTTTCCTGCATCATCGAACCGGATGACATCCTCATCATCGATGTCGTCGATTAGACACGCTTTAATCCACTCAGCCATAGGTTAGGATCCTCGCCTTTTATTGAATGATTTCACTATAGGGTCGGCGTGGGCGCCGGTTTGAAGGGCTTAGCCGTTGCTGGCAAATGTCTTGTCACAAAATAATGAGGGTCATGCAGTTGCCGAATAATGGTCGGCAAAATTTCCCGATAGGTCTCCAAAAAGCCCGTATAAGGTTTTGGGCAATCACCCACCATGTCCTTATGCAATTCAGGAAGGGCGTGATAGGGAACCATTGGAAACATATGATGCTCAACATGATAGTTCATGTTCCAGTAAATGAATCGGCTAAACGGATTCATGTAAACGGTGCGGCAATTTTGGCGATGGTCGAGCACATCTTCTGCCAAACCGACATGCTGCATTAGCCCGCATAAAATATGATGCCAAGCGCCATAAAGTCTGGGCAAGCCAATCATCATTAGCGGCAGAATGGAAGACCAATAAAAACAAACGGCTAAAGTTGCCCCGTAAATCAAAGTCCATATCCGCGCGACAAAAAACACTTTGGATTGTTCCATAGCGGGAATGTAGTCCTTCTCCGCTTCATTCAGGATGCCTATCGAATAACGCAGCATCGCGATCAGCGCGGTCGGGAAATCCAAGAGCCCAAACACATTGAGAGCCAATCGAATGAGATCCGGCGGCCGCATAGCTGCAATTTCGGGATCACGACCCACAATGATCGTGTCGGTATGATGGCGAGAATGGCTCCACCGCCATGCGACGGGATTACGAGCAATCATGAAGCAGGCGATTTGATAAACGACATCATTCTTCCACTGCGTCTTGAACGCCGTGCCATGGCCACATTCGTGCCAACGACTATCGCTCGCCGAGCCATATAGGATGCCGTAAACAAAGAAAAAGGGAGCGCACCACCAGCTTGGCCAAAAATACGCGCCCAAGCCGGCTGTCACGATCATCAAACCAAGCCAGAGCGCGGTATCGCGCGTGGCTGGCCCGTCCGACCGCTTCATCAATTCTTTCATGCGGGCCCGGGGGATATCCGTTTTGTACCATTCCGCATTAGCGAGGCCGATTTCAACCGCCTGCTTATTTAGCGGTCCGGTAAGGCTATAATCGCGGGGAAAGTGAATCGACGCGTCGGCAACCGTAGAGTCCATAACAAATCTCGCCTTTTTGACCGTTTCGAACCCCATTTTGGTTCTTCTTTTTTCGATAGTACCGACAGATTCCCAAGCGCTCAATATAGCAATGATGTAATCTTGCATTTTCTATCAAAGCATTGCTAGTATCTTGCAGCTTATAAGGGAGGACGCCGAATGGCACGCCGCGCGACGATCAACGACATTGCGGTGAAAGCCGATGTAAGTGTGGCAACGGTCGATCGGGTTCTCAATGGCCGTCATAAGGTGAGAGAGGAAACGGCTCGTGCGGTTTATGATGCCGCAGCCGCCCTTGGCTTTCACGCAACCGGGCTTATTCAGCAAAGATTGGCGAAAGCGCTTCCGGCCTACCGTTTTGGCTTTTTGCTGCAAAGACCAAACCAGGCTTTTTATCAAGCCTTTGGAAAAGCTTTAGAACTTGGTGCAACTCAAACAACAAACGGGCTGATCACCCCTTTGATCGAATATTTGCCCTCTCAACGGCCGGCGGAAGTGGTGGCCCATTTAATGGCCATGGCCAAAAAGGTGCAGGCCATCGCCGTGGTGACCATTGATCATCCGACCATTTCCGAGGCTGTCGCCGAACTTAAAGCGCGCGGCATTCCGGTATTTGCGCTGCTGTCCGATATCGCGCCGGGGATTCGTCATGGATATATTGGGTTAAACAATAGAAGGGCCGGCAGAATGGCGGCTTGGGTTGTAGCGCGGACGGCAAAAGCACCAGGCAAAGTGGCGGTCAGCGTTGGAAGCCATCGTTTTCAAGGCCATGAGCTCAGAGAAACCGGATTTAGAAGCTATTTCCGTGAATATGCGCCGGAATTCACGCTTCTTGAAACATTGGTCAATCTCGAGGCGCGAAGCATAGCCTATGAGGCAACGCTCGATCTTTTGCAGCGTTATCCGGACCTTGTCGGCATTTATATTGCCGGTGGCGGAATGGAAGGCACCATCAATGCCCTTCGAGACGAAAACAAGGCCCATAAAGTCGCCGTCGTCTGCAATGAATTAACCCCCGACTCGCGCAGCGCACTGGCGGATAACATCGTAACGGCCGTTATCGCCACGCCCTTAGCTCAACTTTCAAATGAAGTGATGGGTTTAATGATCAAATCGCTCGGCGATGAAGCTGACACCGTGCCCGGACAGAGCTTTTTACCGATTGATTTTTATATTTCCGAGAACATCTAAGCCAGATTCCACCCTGTTTTAAATGATAGATTTCTATCATTTAGTGGTTCATTTCTATCAAAAATGATATGAAATTTGCTATATTTATAATTGCCCCGTGCGACCTTTTCGCTCAACACTCGGACAAGCTCAAGGCCGGGCCACGTGCCTGGACCGATAAGAGCAAGTGGGAAGGAAAGATAAAATGGGTACGCGCAAGCCTTCATTTGCATTGAATCATATCGCCGCTCCCGGGCTAGACCTTGCGACGTTTTTTGACCTTGCCACATCCCTTGGGCTTCATGACGTCGAAATCAGAAATGATATTGAGGGTCGTCCGACGCTCGATGGGACAGCGCCCGAAGTGGTAAAGGGGCTTGCTAAAACAGCAGGCGTCGAAATACTGACGATCAATGCATTGCAGCGCTTCAATGATTGGAACGGAACGCGCGCGAAGGAAGCCGAAGCGCTAGCCGACTATGCGCAAAAATGCGGCGCCCGCATGCTGGTATTGGTCCCCGTCAATGATGGCACGGGACGCGCCAATGGCGAGCGTCAAGGCAATTTGCGGAATGCTTTAAAAGAGCTTGCACCAATTCTAACCGCGCATGGACTGATCGGTCTTGTCGAGCCGCTCGGCTTTGAAATTTGCTCGTTGCGTTCAAAAAAGGAAGCCATCGACGCCATTCAGGCCTTAAACTATTCAGACCGTTTCAAGGTCGTGCATGACACCTTCCATCACTTTCTTGCCGGCGAGGCAGACCTCTTTCCGCAGCAAACCGGTATGGTCCATATCTCAGGCGTGACTGATACCAATATTGGCGCAAGCGCCATGTTAGACCCTCACCGCGTATTGGTTGATGAAGCAGATCGCCTCGGAAATATAGCGCAACTATCCGCCCTTCTCGCAGGTGGATACGAAGGACATTTTTCTTTCGAACCTTTTGCCGCAAGTGTTCAGAACGATCCTCACTTACGTTCGAGCCTTGAAGCGAGCATGCATTTCATCAACCGACATCTGTTGGCTGAATGAATAACCCCGATAGGGGATATCCCAGTTAAATCTAGGGTGACACTGGGCACCTACAACGTGGAGGAAACAATGAAGAAATACGTTATGGTTGCTGCAGTCGCGATGACTGCAATCATGTCTTCTTCGGCAATGGCCGCAAAAATCGGCGTATCAATGGCGAAGTTCGACGATAACTTTCTTACCGTTCTTCGCAATGGAATGATTGCGCAAGCCAAAGGCATGAGCGGTGTAGAATTGCAGGTTGAAGACGCCGGAAACGACGTCGCTAAACAGCTTGACCAAATCAAGAATTTTATCGCGTCGGGTGTTGACGCCATCATCGTCAACCCAGTCGATACATCAGCCACGCAGGCAATGACGGATGCAGCGGCAGCCGGCAAGAAGCCACTCGTTTATGTTAACCGTCAGCCGATCAATGTTGATACGCTTCCTGCCAATCAAGCTTTTGTGGCCTCGAACGAAGCTGATTCCGGCACGCTCGAAACAAAGGAAGTTTGCCGCATCTTTAAGGCAGCTGGCAAAAAAGAAGCGAATGTCTATGTGATCATGGGTGAGTTGTCGAACCAAGCCGCGGTTCAACGCACGAAGGACATCGAAGAAGTGATTGCCACACCCGATTGCAACTTCATCAAGATCATCGACAAGCAGACGTCGAACTGGAACCGTGACGAAGCGCAGAATCTCATGACCAACTGGCTCTCGACGGGCAAGAAATTCGACGGCGTCATTGCCAATAATGACGAAAGCGCGATTGGTGCTATCCAAGCTCTTAAAGCCGCTAAAGTCGATCTGAAGTCGGTGATCGTTGGTGGCGTTGATGCGACCCAAGACGCGCTTGCATCCATGAAGGGTGGCGATCTCTCGGTGACCGTGTTCCAAGATGCAGCTGGTCAGGGCGCTG
>CAIRGA010000164.1 GCA_903877935.1 uncultured Hyphomicrobiales bacterium | reverse complement strand
TAAATGCGTCTCGTCCTGTTCGTGTGTGGGCAATGAAATCGCCACCAAAACGCCACCGGTCGCCACCCTGCCCGAGGCCGAACTTAATCGCCGCATTGATGACGCCATCCTGATTTGTCGGGGCAAAGGCGCGCTTTAAAGGAAATACAGCGCAAACACTGCGGCATGACGCCTATCGACATGAGAATGACGCATCGATAAAGGACGATATCGATAAGGCGCCTTAATAGCTGCATGACTGATTTTCATTGGCTTTTGGAGCCGAACGGCTTCAAAAGATAAATCCCAGACCCCTTAAAGAAGGAGAGCGAATTTGCGCTTCTCATTCCTCAATCTTGCGAAACAGGCTCTTTCCGCCCACCGGCATTGGCCCGAGCAATGGCGTTTTCCGGAGCCCAAAGCCGAATATGACGCCATTATCATCGGCGCGGGCGGGCATGGTTTGGGTACCGCCTATTATCTGGCCAAAGAACACGGCATGCGCAACATCGCGGTGTTAGAGAAGGGCTGGCTCGGCGGCGGCAATACGGGCCGCAACACCACGATTATTCGCTCGAATTATCTCTGGGAAGAAAGCCAAGGGCTTTACGAGCATTCGGTCAAGCTGTGGGAAAACCTCTCGGCAGAACTCAATTACAACGTCATGTATTCCCCGCGCGGCGTGATGATGTTGGCCCACACGGTGCATGACATTCAGGTGTTCAAGCGCCACGTCCATGCCAACCGTTTGCAGGGCATCGACAATGAGTGGCTGACGCCCGAACAAGCTAAGGAATTCTGCCCCATCCTCAACATCTCGCCCAATATGCGCTACCCGATTCTGGGTGCGGCCTTGCAACGTCGCGGCGGTACCGCGCGACATGACGCGGTAGCCTGGGGCTATGCGCGCGCAGCAAGTGCGATGGGTGTCGATATCATCCAGAATTGCGAAGTGAAGGGCATTCGTCGCGACGCACAAGGCGCGGTGACGGGTGTTGAAACGACCAAGGGTTTTATTGGCACCAAGAAAATCGGTGTCGTCGCCGCAGGACACACCAGCGTGATCATGAGCATGGCCGATGTCCGCATGCCGCTCGAATCCTATCCGCTGCAAGCGCTCGTCTCCGAGCCCATTAAGCCCATCATGCCTTGCGTGGTCATGTCGAACACGATCCATGCCTATATGTCGCAATCCGACAAGGGCGAATTGGTCATTGGTGCGGGCACCGACGCTTACACGTCCTATAGCCAGACGGGTGGTCTCCACATTACCACCCACACGCTCGATGCGATTTGCGAATTGTTCCCGAATGTTCGCCGCTTGCGGATGCTCAGAAACTGGGGCGGCATTGTCGATGTCACGCCGGATCGCTCGCCGATCCTGTCGAAAACGCCGGTCAAGGGCCTCTATGTCAATTGCGGCTGGGGAACGGGTGGCTTTAAGGCGACGCCAGGTTCGGCCAATGTGTTTGCGCATACAATTGCGAAGGATGAGCCGCACCCGATTAATGCGGCCTTCACCATCGACCGCTTCAAAACCGGTCGCCTGATCGATGAAGCGGCCGCCGCCGCCGTCGCGCATTAAGGAGCAGAACCATGTTGCTTATTCCCTGCCCCCATTGCGGCAACCGTCCGGAACTTGAATTCCGCTATGCGGGCGAAGCGCATATTGCGCGCCCCGCGGACCCTTCCACCACGAGCGATCAGGAATGGGCGGAATATCTGTATTTCCGCTCTAACCCGAAAGGGCTCCATATCGAGCGTTGGCGGCATGTGTCCGGCTGCGCGCGTTTCTTCAATTGCGTGCGCGATACCGTGAGCGACAAGATTTTGAAAACCTATCCCGCGGGCCAGCCTAAGCCTGATCTTGCAGAACTCGTTAAGGAGGCCCGCCAATGAGCCTGACGCTTCGCGCCAAGCGCTCCGGTCGCGTGGACCGGACCAAACCGCTCTCTTTTACCTTTGACGGTAAAACCTATCGCGGCTTCGAGGGTGATACGCTCGCTTCCGCTTTGCTCGCCAATGGCGTGCATTTGATGGGTCGCTCGTTTAAATATCACCGCCCACGGGGTGTTGTTACCGCAGGCTCGGATGAGCCGAATGCGCTGGTTAGCGTCGGAACCGGCGCGCGCCACACGCCAAACTTACGCGCTCCGCAGGTCGAGCTTTTTGACGGGCTTGTGGCAAAGAGCCAGAATGCTTGGCCGTCTTTGTCCTTCGATGTCGGCGCAATCAATAACTTCCTTTCGCCGCTATTCGTGGCAGGCTTTTACTACAAGACCTTTATGTGGCCGAATGTGGCGTGGAAGAAGCTCTACGAGCCGATTATCCGCCGTGCAGCGGGCCTCGGAACGGCTTCCAATGAGCCTGATCCGGATCATTATTCCACGCGCTTTGCCCATTGTGATGTGTTGGTCGTGGGTTCTGGCCCGGCTGGCCTTTCCGCAGCCCTCTCGGCAGCCCGCACGGGTGCACGCGTCATCCTGTGCGACGAGCAATCTGAATTTGGCGGCTCGCTTCTCTCCGAGTTGCACGCGACTGTTGACGGCAAGCCATCAGCCCAGTGGGTTGAGGAAGCGGTTGCCGAATTAGCAGGCCTTTCCGGCACGGTAACGCTTCTGCCACGCACGCAAGCCTTCGGTTATTTCGCGCAAAATTTTGTCGGACTTGTCGAGAAGGTCACCGATCATCTCGCAACACCTGATCCGAAATTGCCGCGTGATCGCCTCTGGCAGGTGCGTGCCAAGCAAGTCGTCATCGCAACAGGTGCCCATGAGCGCCCGATGGTATTCCCCGATAATGACCGCCCCGGCATTATGCTCGCAGATGCCGCGCGCACCTATGCTAATCGCTACGGCGTGCGTCCCGGTGGCCGCGCCGTTGTCGCCACCGCGCATGATAGCGCCTATCAGGCCGCGCTTGATTTAAAGGCGGCGGGTGTTTCGATCGAGCTGATTGCGGATCTGCGCAAAGAAGCCAATGGCCCCCTGCCTACCGCTGCGCGGGCCGCGGGTATTCGGGTAGAAACCGGTATGGCGATTACCGGCTCAACGGGTTCCCTGCGCGTTAAAGCAGCGCTGGTCAGCAAGCTCGGCACGGATGGTGAAGATGCGATCTCGTGCGATTTGATTCTGATGTGCGGCGGCTGGACGCCCTCCGTGCATCTGTTCTCGCAATCGCGCGGTAAGCTTGTGTTTGACGACGCCCGTCAGGTTTTCATTCCGGGCGAGTCGGCGCAGGCCGAGCGCTCGGCGGGCGCGTGCAAAGGCTCTGAGACATTGGCGCAAGCCTTTGAGGATGGGTTTGCAGCCGGTCTTGATGCCGCAGCCAAAGCCGGTTTTGCCAAGGGCAACGCAGCCAAGGTGAAGCTCGCCGGCGTGATTGATGCGCATGGCGGCTTCTTGGGGGCCGTTCCGCATCCGCATGATGCGGGCCGCGTCAAAGCCTTTGTCGATTTCCAGAACGACGTCACAGCCAAAGACATCAAGCTTGCAACCCGCGAAGGCATGCGCTCTATCGAGCATGTGAAGCGCTACACCACCACCGGTATGGCGACCGATCAGGGCAAATTATCGAATATGAATGCGCTTGCCATTGCCTCTGAGGCGCTCGGCAAGCCGATCCCTGCGGTGGGGCTCACCACCTTCCGCCAGCCTTACACGCCGATCAGCTTCGGTGCGATGGCCAACCATTCGCGTGGGTTATTGTTTGATCCCGTGCGCAAGACAGCGACGCATGCTTGGGCGGAAGCACAAGGCGCGGTGTTTGAAGATGTCGGCCTCTGGAAGCGCGCTTGGTATTTCCTGAAGGCGGGCGAAGATATGCATCAAGCCGTGTTGCGCGAATGCAAGACGGTGCGCGATTCCGCCGGTGTGTTTGACGCCTCGACGCTCGGCAAGATTGAGGTTGTCGGCCCTGACGCCGCCGCGTTCATGAACATTCTCTACACCAATCCGTGGTCGAAGCTTGAAGTGGGCCGTTGCCGCTATGGCTTGATGCTCAACGAAGCGGGCTTTGTGATGGATGACGGCGTGGTGGGTCGTATCGCGGAAGATCGCTTCCACGTCACCACCACCACCGGCGGCGCGCCCCGCGTGCTCAACCACATGGAAGACTATCTCCAGACCGAGTTTCCGAATTTGAAGGTCGCGTTGACCTCGACAACCGAGCAATATTCGGTCGTTGCCGTACAAGGCCCGAATGCGCGCAAGATCATTGCGCCTTTGATCGAAGGCATCGACATTTCAAACGAAGCCATGCCGCATATGAGCGTGCGCTTGGGCAAGATGTGCGGCGTGCCGACACGGCTTTTCCGGATGAGCTTCACGGGCGAACTTGGGTTCGAAGTGAACGTGCCAGCCGATTACGGCCAAGCCGTATGGGAAGCGATTTGGACTGAAGCGCAGAAATATGATGCGTGCGCATATGGTACTGAAACCATGCACGTTCTACGCGCCGAGAAGGGCTACATCATTGTCGGCCAAGAAACCGACGGCACCGTCACGCCGAATGATCTTGGGCTCGATTGGGCGATTGGTAAAGCCAAACCCGATTTCGTCGGCAAGCGTTCCCTCACACGGCCCGATCTCGTGAAAGCGGATCGCAAGCAATTGGTCGGCCTGCTCACCGTTGATGCTGCAAAGGTGCTGGAAGAAGGCGCGCAGATTACGCTGATCGGCAATCCGCCTGCTGGCACCTCGGCGCTTGGCCATGTCACCTCATCCTATCAAAGCGCCGTCTTGGGCCGTAGCTTCGCACTGGCGATTGTCTCGGCAGGCCGCGCGCGGATGGGCGAAACGCTCTATGTGCCGATGCCCGATGGCCCGATTGCCGTCACCGTCACCGATCCGGTTTTCTATGACAAGGAAGGAGCCAAGCTCCATGTCTGATGTGCTTAAACGTCGCTCGGCCTTTGAAGGCCTGCACCCCATTCAGGTGGAAGGCGCTGTTACCGTTGCCCCAACGGCCTATGCAACGCGCTTCTCGTTTCGCGGCGACGCGAAGGCGGCAAGCGCCTGCTCCAAGGGCTTTGGCGTGATGCTGCCCAACGCGTTGCTCAAAGCCGAGAGCGACAATGGCCGCACGGCGATTTCGCTAGGGCCTGATGAATGGCTGCTGCTCGCGCCCGATGGCGAGGTAGACGCGCTTGAAGCCGCGATTGAAAAGGCACTCGATCAACACCATCACGCGCTGGTCGATATCAGCCACCGCAACACCGCTTTTACCGTGTCAGGACCAAAGGCCGAAACGCTTCTGGCGAGCGGATGTTTGCTTGATTTGCATGTGTCAGCGTTCCCTGTCGGGATGGCCACGCGGACGATCTATTCGAAAGCGGATATCGTGTTGTGGCGCACCGCAGATGACACGTTCCACGTCGAATTATGGCGTAGCTTTGTGCCGTTTGTGTGGGGGTTGCTAGAAGAGGCGAGTAGCGAATTGTGAGTAGCGAATAGGGGTATCGGAACCCTATTCGCCATTCGCTACTCGCTATTCGCCCCTCTTTTACTTCCGCTCCAGCCGTGCCAAGAGGCTCGACGTATCCCAACGTCCACCGCCCATATTCTGCACTTCGCCGTAAAACTGGTCGACCAAAGCCGTCACAGGCAGATTAGCCCCATTGCGGCGGCTTTCTGCGATGCAGATGCCCAAATCCTTGCGCATCCAGTCGACAGCAAACCCGAATTCGAATTTCGATTGGTTCATCGTCTTGTAGCGATTTTCCATCTGCCAGCTTTGCGCGGCTCCCTTCGAGATGGTCTCGATCACGGCCTCAACGTCAAGGCCAGATTTCTTGGCGAAATTCACGCCTTCGGCCAAACCTTGCACAAGGCCAGCAATACAAATCTGGTTGACCATTTTGGTCAGCTGTCCCGCGCCCGATGGGCCTAACAATTTGCACATGCGGGCAAAGGACATGATCACCGGCTCGACGCGGGCATAGATCGCCTCGTCACCGCCGCACATCACGGTGAGCACGCCGTTCTCGGCACCGGCTTGGCCACCTGAAACAGGGGCGTCGATAAAGGCGAGGCCATGCTCGTTAGCCGTTGCGTAGAGCTCGCGCGCCACCTCGGCGGAAGCGGTGGTGTGGTCGATAAACACGGTGCCCTTTGCCATCCCCGCAAAAGCGCCGTCCGCACCCAGCACGACAGAGCGTAAATCATCGTCATTGCCGACGCAGGCAAACACGATCTCTTGGCCCATTGCTGCTTCACGCGGTGTCTTGGCGGCCTTGCCACCATGGGCTGCAACCCAGGCCTCGGCCTTGGCGAAGGTGCGGTTATAGACCGTGACGTCATGCCCCTTTTGCGCGAGATGCCGCGCCATCGGAAAACCCATTACGCCCAAGCCCAAAAATGCCACTTTCGCCATGTTGAATACTCCGATGAATGGTTTGAATACGGTTGATGCGCCGATATGGACTGGCGATGGAGAATAAGGCAAGGGGAGCCAGTGCATTTCTCCTCATCCTGAGCAATGCCTCTAAGCGGCGTGAGTCGCTCTTCGCCAAGCTCAGGGTGAGGACTTAACTACCCATTCCCTCATCCTGAGCCGCACCAAAGGTGCGCGTCGAAGGACGTGGTTCGACTCGCCGCAAATGCGGCGGCTCACCATGAGGAGAAAAAAATGAAATTGGTTGACCACTGAACCTGCATCCCGCCATAAAGCGTCACACTCCATCAAGGAATCCTCTCGTGGCGAATGAACAAGACCTCCGCAATGCTCTGTCTCTTTTGAAGGGATTGGATGGCAAAACACCGTTTTTGCGGTCCGGCCTGTTGGGTGGTATTTCGATTCAGGGTGATAAAGCCTATATTTCGCTGGTGGTGGACCCCTCAACTGCCAAAGCAATCGAGCCTGTCCGGGCTGCGGTCGAGATGGCGGCGCTGACGGTCAAAGGCATTGATAAAGCCATGGTTACGCTTACTGCCGAGCGTCCGGCGCAGCCCAACGCACCCGCAGCGCCCGGCCCGCGTGCGCAAGCCGCTACCGCCAAAGCGATGATTCCGGGCGTGAAACACATCGTGGCTGTCGCTTCCGGCAAAGGTGGTGTCGGCAAATCCACCGTATCCGCCAATCTGGCGTTAGCGCTTTCCAAGCTTGGTATGACGGTTGGTATTCTGGATGCCGATATTTACGGCCCGTCGCTGCCCAAGCTGTTTGGTATTACAGGCCGTCCGACGATTGATGAAAACAAGATCATGCAGCCGCTGGATGGTTATGGCATCAAGGTCATGTCGATCGGGTTTTTGATCGAAGAAGAAACGCCAATGATCTGGCGCGGGCCGATGGTGATGTCGGCTCTTCAACAAATGATGCGCGAAGTAAATTGGGGCACGCTCGATGTGTTGATCGTCGATATGCCGCCCGGCACCGGTGACGCCCAGCTCACCATGGCGCAGGCGGTGACGCTGGCGGGTGCGGTGATTGTTTCAACGCCGCAGGATCTGGCACTGATCGATGCACGCCGTGGTGTTTCCATGTTCAAGCGCGTGGAAGTGCCGATTTTGGGTGTCATTGAAAATATGAGCTATTTCCTCTGCCCAGAATGCGGCACGCGGTCGGATATTTTCGGCCATGGCGGCGCACGTCACGAGGCGGAGCGGTTGGGCGTTCCCTTCTTGGGCGAAGTGCCCTTGCATATCGATATTCGCGAGTTGTCCGACGCAGGTACGCCCGTCGTTGCGACAGCGCCCGACAGCGTGCATGCCAAAATCTTTATGGGACTAGCGGAAGCCCTGAAAACGCGGCTTGAAACGGGCGCACCAGCCCGCCAAGGCCCCAAGATCATCATTGAGTAAAAGCGTATCATGACCGGCCCGAGCAATCCTCCATCCTCTGCCGATATTGTCATCGTCGGCGGGGCCGTTATCGGTTCATCGACTGCCTATCACATCGCCAAAGATCCGGCGTTCAAAGGCCGTGTTGTGGTGATCGAAAAAGACCCGACCTACACCTATTGCGCGTCTGCTTTATCGGCGGCCTCCATCCGCCAGCAATTCTCTTCGCCGGTGAATATTCACATCTCGCTCTACGGCATCGATTTCTTGCGCAATATCGGCGAGCATCTCACCCTTGACGGCGACAAGCCTGAAATCGGTTTGCACGAAGGCGGTTATCTCTATCTCGAGACAACCCCCGGCGCGCCCGTACTCACCGAAACGCAAAAGCTGCAAACGGGCCTTGGTGCCGATATTGTGCTGTTCGATCCCAAGGGCCTTAAAGCGCAATTCCCCTGGCTGATGGTAGACGATATCGCCCGCGGTGCGTGGGGCAGATCAGGCGAAGGCTGGTTTGACGGTTGGGGTCTGATGCAGGCCTTCCGCAAAAACGCCCGGCATCATGGCGTGACCTATATCGACGGCGAAGTGACAGGCATCGAGCGGG
>CAIRGA010000163.1 GCA_903877935.1 uncultured Hyphomicrobiales bacterium | reverse complement strand
GTGGTCGAACTCGATGCCGAGGCGCTTCACGCCCTTTGTCAAGTCTTCCACAGCCGAGAGATAATTGGTTTTTTCCCAATCGGTATAAGTGACATTGTCGCCGAAGGTCCGGCGCGCTGGCTGGCCACCATCGATCGCGGCTGTTACCGAGGTTGCCTTTTGATGGTCAATCACGAGGCCGTAGCGGCGACCGAAATAGCAATACAGGAAGTCCGACAAATAGCAGATATTGTGGTAGCTCGTGAACAGAGCCGCATCCATCTTATGCTCGACCATCAAGGACCGGATCGCGTCTTGGCGGCGCTTCATTTCGCCGGCTGAGAAGGTCGGCTGCGGGCGGGCGCCATTGTTCCGATAATCTACAATTTTGGGGCGGTCGGACATGTTCAACTCCATTTTGAATGAACTTTTCAGCTTTTCGAGGCATATGCCGGGGCGACATAAGCTGCCGAACTAAAAAGCAAATGACGTAAAAAGTGCTACAAAATCAGCAAATTAGCGTGATTTTAGGCCAATTTATCGTAAAACCACCCCTACAATGTGAAGCTTTTTGCCCCTTGGGAAATTTAATAATATTATAACCCGATAAGCAGCCCAATGCCGGTGGCGTCATTTGCGATGGCCATTGACGCCCATTGGAGCGATAAGGATAAAGAGCGTTATTGGTGAGGTTGTTGATGCGCAATATTCCGACGGATATCCTCCGTGCCTTCGTGACGATTATTGACCTGCGTGGTTATACGCGGGCTGGCGACAGGCTTGGCCGATCGCAACCGGCGATTAGCCTTCAGATGAAACGACTTCAGGAATTATTGGGCGTTACTTTGTTCGATAAAGACGGCAACGACACCCAGCTTACGGAAGCGGGCGAGATCGTCGCCGGCTATGCACGGCGTATCTTGGCGCTTAATGACGAGATGATGCTTCGGATATCGAGCCGGAACTCCAGCGGTAAGATGAGGCTGGGAATTCCGAACGATTACGCGGATCACCTTCTGCCTACGCTTATGAGCGATCTAAAGATCGATTCAACGACACTCTCTTTTGACGTTGTGTGTGATGTTTCGCATGAACTCTTAAAGTGTCTTCGCTCCGGCTTGTTGGATGTTGCCGTTGCCATGACCTCCGAAGGGCCGGCTGAAGGCGCCGTAATCACGTGGCGCGAACCTATCTCTTGGTATGGCGCTCGAAACAATCAGAAGAACAGCAGCGCGGAGCCTCTTCGCATTGTTTGCTACCCCGAAGGCTGCCTTTATCGCAGGAACATGCTCGGCGCCTTGCAACGCGATGGACGTAGCTTTGAGATCGTCTATTCAAGCCCTAGCATTTCCGGGATTGAAGCCGCCGTTTCCACGGATTTTGGCGTAACAGCCCTTGCCAATCGACTTGCACCAAAAAAGCTAAAGCGCCTTGAGGAATCCAAAAACCTACCGAAACTATCGGACGTTATCGTCGGTATTTATCTCAACAATAAAATCGATTCCAACGCAGCCCGAAGCATAGCGGCGCGATTAGCCGACCTGTTTGTTGAAGGAGGCAGCCCGTTAAAAGCTGTGCAAGGGCATGACGGGTTAAAGATCG
>CAIRGA010000162.1 GCA_903877935.1 uncultured Hyphomicrobiales bacterium | reverse complement strand
CGATCAAATAAATCGGGTTCGTGTTTTTTATCCACTGCGTGGTGAATTTCTTTCGTTGCTTTCCAGACCAAGAACAAGCCACCCGCAATGAGAATAAGATCGCGCCAGGAAAAGCTTTGACCGAAGACCGTGATGATGGGTTCAACGAGATGAACAATAAAGGCCAATGTTCCAAGCATCGCCAAGCGCAGCAAAAGGGCCAGCGATATGCCGATACGACGGGCTCTTTTTTGTTGAGCCGGTGGCAGCTTATTGGTGAGGATTGAAATAAAAACGAGATTATCGATGCCTAACACAATTTCCATTGTGATGAGGGCCGCCAAGGCAACCCATGCGGCTGGATCGAGGGCAAGCGAGAGGATGTAATCCATAGTCGAAATGGCCTAACGAGAGAACGCGGAAAATTGGACGAATTAAACATCAAAAACGCGAACGCGCCGTCGCGTATTTCTTTCAACCACGACCGCCGGTTTTGCGGTTCCGCGCGAGATCGTTGCAACGCGTTCGGTCATTTTGCGTTGGGCTACAGACCGCATCACTTCTTTTTTCACGTCTTCAACGGCCATGCCCATCAAGGCTGCGGCAATTTCGGCTTGTGCTGACGGATCGTCCGTGATGTCGCGCGCGGCCTCGATGGCTTCTTTCAGCTCTGGTTCGGCTTCTTTGACTTTTCGATAGCCGTATTTGGTCTTCCAGACGCCGCTCATCGCCGCTACTCCCTTTAATTCCTGACCCTTAGTCTACCATATCTATGTTGCACTGCAACATAATCAAGGGGCCACCCGTATACGCTTCTGCTTAAAACGTCGGATCAGTGATAGCTTAGTCCGTCGATCCAGATCGAAGACACCCTTAAATCATCTGTCAGATGAACGAGGCTTGAAGAGTAGCCCTTGGCCAGGTGACCATATTTTTGGTCGATACGGAGCATTTTGGCGGGCGTCGAGGTCGCCATTTGCAAGGCGACCTTAAGCTCGACCTTTAAATTTCCAACCAAATAATGAAGCGCATCAAGCAGCGTGATCGCCGATCCGGCCAAAGTACCATCCGGCAAAGTCAGTTTTGTGCCGTGTCTGGTGGCGGTTCGCCCTTGGAGAGCAAATGTATCGGGACCGCCCGCTGCAGGCGGCATGGCGTCGGAAACAAGCGCGATACCGGCGGGACCTTTGGCGGCGAGTGCAACGCGGATCGCGGTCGGGCTCACATGGTGACCGTCCGCGATCAGGCCGGTGATGACCCGCGTATCGGCGAGCGTTGCACCGACCAGGCCCGGCGAGCGATGGCTGAGAGGGCTCATAGCGTTATAGAGATGCGTTACCGCGGATGCGCCCGCATCAATGGCGTTAAATGCTTCGCTATCGGTGGCTTCAGAATGGCCCAAGCTAACAATAATACCAGCTTTTACGAGCCGCTGGATCAGCTTTTTCGAAACCTTGTTGGGTGCAAGCGTCACCATCAGCACGCCTGATTGTCCCTGTTCGAGCCTCTCAATATCGGCGTCGGTCATTATGCGGATATGCTGTTGGGGATGAGCGCCCGCACGAATGGAATCGATAAAGGGGCCTTCAATATGCAGGCCCAAATAGCCGGGCACGAAACCGGATGCCATTTTGCCGGCGGCGAGCGTTTCGATCAAGACATCGTTTGCATCGGTAATTAAGGTTGGTAGCGCGTGGGTTGTGCCCCATTGACGGTGCGCTTCTAAAATCTGACTGATGCCTTTGACCGAGGGTGTTTCATTTAACAACACACCGCCGCCGCCATTGATCTGCGCATCGATAAAGCCAGGACTTAAAATACCTCCGCCAAGATCGTGTTCAATAAGGCCGTGCGGCCTTTCGGCGGATGGCACGATGCCGATAATTGTTGCGCCATCGGTAATCAGCGCGTGATCATCGATAAAATCGGTCCCGTTAAACAAGCGTGCGCCAAAAAAGACCTGTTTCATTGAAGCTTCCCGCCCGCCATCAAGATCGCCCCATCGGCTGCATCGTGCAAGGGCTCTACAAAAGGATAGGGCGCAATGAGCTCGATCCATGGTTTAAGGGGCTCGGAAAGCCCGCCAACGAGGGAGACGCGCGCGCACCCTAAACGGTGAAGGGCAGCGTGGAGGTTTAAGATATCCCGCGTCGCTTGTTTGATAATCGGTAGCGCCACGGCGTCGCCCTTCTCGGCATTTCCAAAGACAATCGGAGCCAATGCGCCATAATCGGACGAGCGGGCGTTAGCGCTCCAACGCGTAATGGCCGCAGGGTCATTGTCAAAGCGCGCCATGATCTGGCGGGTCATTTTGCTCGGAGGTCCAAGATCGTCGGCGGCCCAAAGCGATTGACGCAAGGCTTCCCAGCCTATGCGGGCGGCTGAGCCTTCATCGCTAATCGCAAAGCCGCGTCCACCGATGGCGGTCATTTTTCCATTGAGGTAGGCTAAGCCCGCCGAGCCTGTGCCGGCGATAACGAGGCCGCCATCGGCCCCGTAATGCGCGCCGATGCAGGCGGCTGCGGCATCGCTTGCGGCCATCACACGCGCGTAGCCGGCAAGCGAGGCCTGGACGCGACCTGAATCGGCCAACGATACGATGCCCGCAAGACCGAGCCCGATCGCGGTTTTGGATGGATCAACCGACACGGCCCCGGCCGATTGGATAGCCCGATCGACGGTTGATCGGATGGTTGCGAGCGCGCCTTCCGGATCGGTATGAACATTCGCGCTGCCGCCTTCACAATAGGCAAGCTCGGAGCCATCCGCTTTTCTAAGGCGCACACGGCATCGCGTGCCGCCGCCATCGACGCCAATAAAATACTGGCAATCGTCCGATTTCATTTTGCCGCCGGCGGATCAAGCGACAATACGCTTTGGAGATCTTCCTCATTGGCAGAAGGATCGCGGTAATTGTCGATGTTTTTAAAGGCCTCGCGCAAGGCACCGGACCAGCCTTTTGACAGTTTTTCAAAATAGGGATCGTTGGCACCGATGCGCCTTTGATAGGAGACTTCCAAGGAATCCCGCTCATACATCAAGAGATCGATGGGCATGCCGACGGAAAGGTTGGAGCGAAGGGTTGAGTCAAAGGAGATCAGGATCACCTTTGTGCCTTCGCCCATTGTCATTTCGGGACGGGTGACGCGGTCGAGAATGGGTTTGCCATATTTATGCTCGCCGATCTGGAAGAAAGGCGTGTCTTTGGTGGCTTCGATGAAATTTCCCTCGGCGTAAATCTGGAACATGCGCGGCGGTTCGCCGTGGATTTGGCCGCCTAAGATGAAGGAGGCAGCAAAAACGCCATTATTGGCTTCCAAAGCCGGACCATCGACGCGGCGGACCTCACGAACCGCTTCGCCAACGAGGCGGGCGGCTTGGAACATCGTTTGAACATTGAGGAGCGAGGCTTCGCCCGTCTCAACATTTGCGTCAATTTGCTCGTTTAAACCAGAGATAACCGATTGGGTGACGGCCAAATTTCCGGCGGAGAGCAAAACGAGGACGCGTTCGCCCTTACGCTCCCAGACATGCATTTTCCGGAATACGGCGATATTATCGAACCCGGCATTGGTTCGGGTGTCGGAGGCAAAGACGATGCCGTTATCAAGGCGAAGGCCGACGCAGTAGGTCATGATGGGTTCCGCTAAGCGTAAATTTTGGGCAACCTTACTGTTGACTTGCGTCCACGACAACCTCCACCGTGAGCTTCTCGTCGCCTCCCCCCCGCATATTGCCGCGGACGGGGGCGGCGGTGATGGCGTCAAGTCCCACCGCCAGACGGACATAATACTCTGTCGGCGACACGCCATTGGCTGCGTCAAAGCCGATCCAGCCCAACTCGTCGACATAGGCTTCGGCCCAAGCATGGTGGGCGACGGAGGATGTTTCGCCCTCAACCAAAAGATAGCCCGTCACGTAGCGGGCGGGGATGCCGAGAATTCTTGCGGCGCCTATAAAAATATGGGCGTGATCCTGGCAAACGCCGCGTTTGGCTTTGAAGGCCTCAATCGCGGTGGTTAGTGCATGGGTCGCCTCCGTGTCATAGGCGACGGTTTTATGAATTGCCGCCAGGAGGTTGTGCAAGGTGGTGAGCCTTGCCGGCGCTTGGCAGGATTTTGCCATTGTCTCGATCGACGGCGAGGTTTCTGTCATACGTTCGGGACGAAGAAAGACGCCCGGCGGTACGGCTTCGCCGGTAAACCCTGCCACGCCTGCCGTGTCAATGGTTTCTATCAAGCCGTGGGCGATGATGTCGAGGTGATCGCTGGCGCCCGGTGGTGTCACAAGCGCTACTTGATTGCCAAAGGCGTCCGTGTAACGCGACGCATGATCCAAGCCCGGAATATCGACGTGCCATTCAACAACCCGCTGACTTATTCCGCTCGGGGGAAATAGCCGCAGCGATTGCACCGAATGGTTAAACGCCCGCGAATAGCGGTAAGCAGTGCGGTGATGAACGGCAATCAGCATGGTATTTCAATCAACTCAAAGGAAATGGAAGTCATTTGCAATATCGGCCGAGACCGCATTGTTGCGTTTTAAAAATTCCGTGAGGAATTCGTGAAGACCTGATTGGAAAATCGCATCCATATGGCCTGTTTTGAGGTCTTTTAGAATGGCGTTAGCCTCAATGAGGCTTGCGGTTTTAGCGCCAATAATATCCGATAGGCCTTCAAGCGAACGTTCAATCCATCCATAGCAGAAGCAGAAGGAACGCGGCATTTCCGGTCTTAAGATCAGGAACTCGGCGACATTCCACGGACGGTAGCGATCCTTATAAACGTGGCGATAGGAGCGATGCGCGGAGACCGAGCGCAAGATCGTTTCCCATTGAAATGCGTCGATGTCACCGCCGACGGTTTCGTTTGTGGGAAGCAGCACGTAATATTTAACATCCAAGATGCGAGCGGTGTTATCGGCGCGTTCGATAAATGCACCCAATTGGCTGAAATGAAATCCTTCATCGCGTAAAAGCGTTCCGAGCATCGAGCCGCGAAACAAAGCCGAGCGTTGTCTTACCCAATCGAGAAATTCCGGTAATTTACCAGAGCCTAAATCGGCAGGGCGAACAGAGGCGAAATCAATATAGGTTGAATTCAACGCCTCCCACATTTCCCGCGTCAATGCGGTACGAACGGCGCGGGCATTGTTGCGCGCGGTTTCGAGGCAAGAGCGAACAGAGGAAGGGTTGTCGCGATCAAACAAAAGGAAGTGTTTTACTTTCTCAGGTTTAATTTCACTGTGCCGCTCTAAATAGGATTCGTAGCTGCCAGCGGCGATCAATGTTGACTTCCAATCTTCGCGGTGGCCAATGCCGATATCGGGCGTTAGAGAAATACGATAGCCGACCTCGGTGAGGCGGGCGATGTTCTCGGCGCGCTCAATATAGCGCGACATCCAAAAGAGGCTTGCAGCGGTGCGTCCGAGCATCGTTAGTCCTCCAATACCCAAGTATCTTTGGTGCCGCCGCCTTGGCTGGAATTGACGACCAGCGAACCTTTTTTAAGCGCGACACGCGTTAAGCCGCCGGGTGTTATTCGGATCTTGTCACCCACCAAAACAAAGGGACGTAAATCAACATGGCGGGGCGCGGAACCGGTGCCAACATTCGACGGGCAGGTTGAGAGATTGAGCGTTGGCTGCGCGATATAGTTGGATGGCTTGGCTTTGATCTTTTTCTCAAACTCCGCCAATTGCGCCTTGGTTGAATGGGGACCAATCAACATCCCGTACCCACCCGAGCCATGCACTTCTTTAACGACGAGTTGCGATAGATTGTTCAATACGTGATGGCATTCATCGGGAATAGAGCACCGATAGGTTGGCACATTCGAGAGGATCGGCTTCTCGCCCGTATAAAACTCGATGATATCGGGCACATACGCATAAACGGCTTTATCATCGGCAATACCTGTGCCCGGTGCATTGACGATGGTGACACCGCCCGCGCGATATAAATCAAACAGACCCGGCACGCCGAGCGATGAATCCGAGCGGAAGGCGAGGGGGTCCAAAAACGAGTCATCGACTCGGCGATAGAGAACATCGATGCGTTCTTTGCCGGTAACGGTTCGCATATAAAGTGCGCCATTCTCGATGAAGAGATCCGAACCTTGCACGAGTTCGACGCCCATTTGGTCGGCCAAGAAGGAGTGTTCGAAATAGGCAGAGTTATAAATGCCGGGGGTGAGGACCGCGAGCGTCGGATCACTCTTGCAAGCGGGTGGCGCGACACTCTCTAACGTCTGCCGCAACATTTCCGGATAGCGCTCAACGGGTGCTACACGGTGGGCGGCGAAGAGTTCAGGGAAGAGATGCATCATCGCTTCGCGGTCCTCTAACATATAGGACACGCCCGACGGTGTTCTGAGATTATCTTCCAACACAAAGAACGCGTTTTCGCCGGTGCGCACAATATCG
>CAIRGA010000161.1 GCA_903877935.1 uncultured Hyphomicrobiales bacterium | reverse complement strand
GATAGGCGCGTTAGCGTTAAGGTCAGTCCGGCCGCTGGACGCCCGTGCGCGGTGTCGAGAACATGAGTCGTAAGTTTCATACTTGTAATCCTGCACCAAATTGGGTGGTAGCTAAAGAGACAAAGTTAACGGGTTACCTTTGCATGCCAACGATTTAGCCAAACCTATACTCTGTAATTTGCCGATAAATTTGCTCCGGGCGCAAGATAGGGCTTGGAAAATGAGCGATATTAGGACCGTTTGGAGCCGTCTGTGGCTCCAAACAAAAGCCTGAATGAGGCTTCAAAGCCCGCCCAGAAAGTTCCGTTATGGGAAGATCCAAGTTAACTGCATCGTAAAACTGAATGCAGGGCTCCGTTGTAAAAACCTGCATTGAAAGTTCATTCTTTGGTGAAAATACAGTAGCTGCATGCCGCAAATCTGGGCCAGCCGTCCTTAAAATGAAATTTTGATCATAAGCAAAATGGCGGGTATCGGATCCTTGCATCTTGATGGGTCGCATTACACGAAAATCATACGCTGTTCCCGATACGTGCTTAACCTCCCCCGTCGGGATAAGTTCGTGATCCAGACTAGAAATAAAATCAGCCGGCAGCATCAGTTCATGGTCCAAAATATCGTCCGACCCGTCCAGATTAAAATATGAATGGAGCGCAAGATTAATAATCGTTGACGCATCCGTGGTTGCGGTTAGTTCCGTTCGGATTGTTGCTTGCTCTGTCAGGATATAACGACAAGTAACAGATAAATTGCCCGGAAAGCCGCCATCACCATCCGCAGAAAATAAGGTCAAGGTGACCGAATTTGTGTCAAAATCAGCTAAATTCCAAAGCCTTTGGCCAAATCCCGACGCTCCCCCGTGAAGACTATGTTTTCCGAGGAAATTCCGCTCAAGCTGGTACGGCATCCTATTAATGGAAAAGCGCCCATCGCGTATACGATTTGCGAAACGTCCAGCAACCGCTCCAAGATGTGACGAATATGCAATATAGTCTTCAAGCCTATCAAGTCCCAAAACAACTCTCTGTTGCTGCCCCTTCCAAGGCACGTGGAAATCACGAAGTACAGCGCCCCAGGATAGAATTTTGGCTTCAGCTCCAGACTTATTCCGTATTGTAACCTCAAAGACAGGCGCCCCGTTCACATTGCCGAATTCGATCATGGCCATTTCGATCATCCACCTTTATATGAATTATCTTACCAAGTTCCGGTGTTTGGCATCGAAATCCAAGGCTCAGATAGCGGTAGCGCTTCGCCCTTTTGAAGGATCTCGAAAGAAATGCCATCGGGAGACTTGATAAACGCCATTCGGCCATCCCTCGGGGGGCGGTTAATGACCACGCCCTTATCCATAAGATTTTGGCAGTATTCGTGAATATTATCCACCCGATAGGCTAAATGGCCAAAATTTCGTCCGCCTGCGTAGTCATGTTCGTCCCAGTTATAGGTTAACTCCAAAGCGGGGGCCGCATTTTTGGAGAATCCGTCGACATCACCGGGAGCGACCAAGAAAATGAGGGTAAATCGACCCTTTTCGTTCTCAGACCGCCTAACTTCAACGAGACCCATCTTATCACAATAAAAATCAAGCGACTGGTCAATATTTCCAACTCGCACCATCGTATGAAGATATTCCATCATCGCTTAGCCTCCCAAATAAGAAAATTTGGTGGCAACATGAACGTGACACCAAGATGTTGCAAGACCAATGTCAAATGCTGGGACCATAATTTTAGTTATCCGGACCGTTGACGAGCCTCCTATAGCCGGATAGGCCCAATTCGATCAAAAGGACCATCAAATGTCTAACGCTAAAGAAAATGCGGCTCTATCATCAATTGCAGCCAGCATTGTCATAACGCTCGGAAAAGGATGGGCCGGGCTCGCCACCGGTTCGCTGGCGCTTATCTCAGACGCTGCCCACAGTCTGTTAGACGTTGCCGCTACGACCATGACTTGGCTAGCAATCCGCGCGGCGTCGAAGCCAGCGGACGATGACCACCATTACGGACATGGCAAAGTCGAATCGGTTGCCGCTTTAGTAGAAACAGCCTTTCTGTTTCTACTCTCTGGAGCGGTAGCGATTGAAGGAATAAGGCGACTTTGGGAAGAACACTCAGCCGTCAATGTTCATTGGTTGGCAATTGTGGTCTTAATCCTATCAATTGCTATCGATTCATGGCGCTACTTAACGCTCAGCCGCATTGCAAAAGAAACACATAGCGAAGCACTAGCTGCTGATGCGCTTCATTTTTCGTCCGACCTAATAAATTCAGCACTTGTCTTAGCGGCTTTCGGCGCGTCAGCCCTCGGCTATCCTCAGGCCGACGCGCTCGTTGCTGTCGGTGTTTCAATCTTTATTGCAATCGCCGGCTATCGATTAGCCAAACGAACACTCAGTACATTGCTAGATGCAGCCCCATCGGGATTAGCAAGCCAAATCAAAAAGCTGGTATCCGAAATCCCCGGCATTGTTAATGTTGATGAGATAAAAGCTCGTCAGGCAGGATCGGACCTCTTTATTGAGGTTGAAGTTAGCGTTGCAAGATCAATGTCTTTTGATCGCGTTGGTGCCCTCAAAAATGCCGTTATTTCTGCTATTCGATCAGAATTCATCGACGCAGTGATTACCGTTACCGCTACTCCTATTACGCTTGACGAGGAGACTGTTCTAGAGCGCGTGATCATTATTGCAGCAAGACGGCGCATCCCTGTTCACCATGTTACTGTTCAGGAAATAGATGGCAATCTGTCCGTCAGCCTCGATTTAGAAGTTGACGGCAAAATGTCGCTAAGTGACGCGCACACAATTGCCAGCCAACTTGAAAACGCCATTCAGGAAGAGTTGGGAGCGGAAACAGAAGTAGAAACGCATATCGAGCCGTTGGTGATATCAAGTTTGATCGGCCACGACGTTGATGAAGCGCGTAGGGCCAACATAGCGCGTTCGCTCATTGAGAATGCGCTTTCAAGCCATACGATCACCGACATTCACAATGTCCGCGTTCGTGCCACCGAACACGGGTTGATCGTGAACTACCATTGCCGAGTAGATCCAAACCTCGAAGTAACCTTAGTACATGAAGCGGTCGACCAATTAGAACATCGGGTTCGTAAAGATAACCATGATATTTTGCGGATTGTTAGCCACACCGAGCCGCTAAAATAACCGATAGTTAAAGATTGCGGTATTTAATCGGCCAACCGTATATTCCGTCTGCAATAGAAATTTAGATAATTCTAAAAAGGTCCATTAATGCGTACCGATACTTCCCAAGTTATCCGCCTATCGGATTACCAGAAGCCCGATTGGCTGATTGATAAAGTCGACCTGGATGTCACGCTGGACGATAGCCGAACACGCGTCATTGCCAACATAACCTTCAAAATGAACCCTAATGGCAACTCAGGCCCATTGGTTCTCGATGGCGATGAATTGGTCCTTGAAAGCATTGCACTCGATGGAGCTCAACTGCCGGTATCGGCCTATACAATCGGGCGGAAAACGCTCACATTGCGTGACACTTCAAAGACCTCATTTACTCTTACTATTATTACTCGACTTGATCCGTCCGCCAACACTCAGCTCATGGGGCTATATCGATCGTCGGGTATTTATTGCACGCAATGCGAAGCAGAAGGATTTCGTCGTATAACTTATTTTATCGATCGCCCAGATGTCATGGCGATCTATACGACGCGTATTGTGGCAAGAAAATCTGATGCGCCTATCCTACTTGGAAATGGTAATCAGGTACAAGCTGGCGACATGGAAGATGGTTGGCACTATGCTGTATGGCATGATCCGCATCCAAAGCCCTCCTATCTGTTTGCATTAGTGGCTGGCAAGCTTGGGAAAGTTAGCGGCTCCTTTGTCACACGTTCGGGAAGGCCGGTTGCACTTGGTATTTTTGTTGAAAGTGGTAAAGAAAATCGAGCCTCCTATGCGCTCGACGCGCTCATTCGTTCAATGAAATGGGATGAAGAGGTTTTTGGATGTGAATATGACCTTGATGCTTTTAATATTGTCGCTGTTTCAGATTTCAATATGGGAGCAATGGAAAACAAAGGTCTGAACGTTTTCAACGACAAATACGTCTTGGCGAGCCCAGAAACGGCAACTGACTCTGACTATGCAAATATTGAAGCAATTATCGCTCACGAATACTTCCATAACTGGACGGGAAATCGAATTACCTGTCGTGATTGGTTCCAACTATGTTTGAAGGAAGGCCTTACGGTTTATCGAGACCAAGAATTTAGTGCCGATCAACGATCACGCGCAGTAAAGCGAATTGCCGATGTAAAAACGCTTCGGTCACAACAGTTCACTGAAGACTCAGGCCCATTGGCCCACCCCGTCAGACCGTCGGAATACCGTGAAATCAATAATTTCTACACGCCCACCGTTTATGAAAAAGGTGCGGAAATCATCCGTATGCTTAAAATTCTGATCGGAGAGATTGATTTTCGTAAAGGTATCGCACTTTATCTGTCGCGCTGTGACGGGACGGCGGCGACGATCGATGAATTTTTAGCTTGCTTTTCCGAGACGAGTAAACGCGATTTATCTCACTTTGCTAAATGGTACGATCAGGCCGGAACTCCGAATGTATCCATCGTAGAGCATTATGATCCTGACACAAAAATCTATCGGCTATTGTTCGATCAGGTAACAGGAGCGACACCTGGACAACCGTCTAAAGAGCCTCTGGTCATTCCGATAAGCTTGGGCTTCCTTAACCAAGATGGTAACGAACTTCTACTCCAGTCATCAAATCCGGCATTCAACGAAGGTATCTTCGTTCTGGACCAAAAACACTCCGAATTAATATTTCAAAGCGTTAATTCAAAACCTGTTTTGTCGGCATTACGTGGATTTTCTGCACCGGTCATTTTAAAGGCCGAAACAACCGACGAAGATCGTTTAATCCTTCTGTCGCACGATGAGGATTCCTTCAATCGTTGGCAAGCCGTTCAAGGCTATGCCATGAAGCTTCTAATTGCCGGAAATGAACAGATTAAATTGGGCAATAAGCCACAGTTCGATTCACGATTTGCAGATGCGTTGTCCGTTCTTCTGGAAAACCAGGATCATGCCTTCGTTGCTCAATTGCTAACTCTGCCGAGCGAGAACGACATCGCGCGAGAAATTGGCAGCAATATCGACCCTGACGCGATAAGGGACTCACGAGTCCAATTAAAGCAATTTCTTGGCGCGCGCATCGGCAGCCAGATTGAAGCGTTATCCAAAACGTTGAGATCGGCCGGTAGCTATCTTCCGGACGCTGAGAGCGCTGGCCGCCGTGCGCTTCGTAACGTGTTGTTAGATCTTCTTGCGTCAGGATTACCAGACCTTGGAATAAAATTGTCGTTTGAGCAATATGAAGTGGCCGACAATATGACAGACCGTTTTGCAGCGCTCTCCATTATCGCCCAACATGCTACGAAAGCCCGCGACGAAGCTCTAAATCATTTCGCAGAAGTTTATGGAAGCGACCCTCTGGTCCTAGACAAGTGGTTTTCGCTTCAAGCCTCGATCCCGGAAGCCAACACACTGGATCGCGTAAAAGAACTCATGAACCATCCGGGCTTTTCGGTGCGAAATCCAAACAGACTTCGGTCACTAGTTGGTTCTTTTGCATCGGCGAACCTGTCCCAGTTTAACCGCAAAGACGGGGCGGGCTATGAGTTCGTTTCTCAAATCGTGGTTGATACGGATCGCTCAAATCCTCAAGTTGCCGCCCGGATTTTAGGGGCCTTCAAGTCATGGCGGTCCTTAGAGCCAGTCCGTAGATTAAAAGCAGAGGCGGCTTTACGAACAATCGAGAGGCAGGAAAAACTCTCTCCGGATGTCGGCGATATCGTCATGCGGACACTGGCAGAAAATTAACCTTTTGATTCAAAATCATACGTATGAATGTCTAAGTGATTTTGTTTCACTAAAAAAATCTAACAATACTTTATTAACCACTAGACAAATCAGTGGAACGCGATTCTTATCGCACTGATTCGAGGGGGCTGGCGGCAGTCTTCTCGGCATTATTAAGTCAAAAAGCCAATGAGGTTAAGGATGGCTCGTGCGCGCACGGCCAGCACGCACTCGCGTGCGGCTACGATTCAGGGAATGGCTCGTTCGGTAGCCCATCCGGCCTATTCGAAAATCATTGCCGCAGAACCGTGGCTGAGGAAATTAGTGCCACTCCTCGTTATACTGGTCGTCTTGATATTAGGTGCATCGACATGGGTAGAAATTCAGACCTCGCAAATCGATGCTATTGGTGCATTAACAAATGAAGCCGACTTAGCAACGGCCCTGACGCGCGACGAAATCATTCGTCTTATCGGTGAGCGTAATCAATCGACCATCGAAAATCCGCAAGCTATCCTCATGGCTGCGCTACCGACGAAGTTAGCCACATCAGGCCGCATCGTTGTGCTGACGGATATGAATGGTACGACCAAGGGAGCATTACCGGGCGATTTTAACGCTCCAACTGATTTACCAATATTCGATCATTTAAAATTTTCCACCGCGCCATATGGCGTGATTACGACTGTCATTGATCAAAATGTTGGCCGTATGCTCTTATCCGTAACACGTTTACCTGCGCCGTTTGGCGAGTTAGCGATCTATACGCCCATCGATCAAAACCTTATGACTTGGCATAAACGCTCAAACTCGATGCTGGCCATTCTGAGTGCCGCCGCATTAACTATTTTGGGCCTCGGTATAGCCTATTTCTGGCAGGCCTATCGTGTGAAGCAATCGGACGTTATCGTCGACAAAGTCCGTGAACGTCTGGACCTTGCGCTAAATCGCGGGCGATGCGGCCTGTGGGATTGGGATATTGCACGCGGAACGATCTATTGGTCGGATTCGATGTATGACATGCTCGGACTAAAGCGGCAGGGTGAATTCTTGTCCTTTGGTGAAGTCAACACACGCGTCCATCCAGATGATCGTGATTTATATGCGATTGCCGACCAGCTGGCCGCGGAACAGACGAACACGATCGATCATGCCTTTCGAATTCTCGATGCCCGTCAGGAATGGGTATGGGTCCGCGCGCGTGCTGAATTGGTTTATGACGACGCCACCCAATCAGCCCATCTCGTCGGCATTGTCGTCGATATCACCGAACAACGTCGTACGGCCGCCGAACGCGCTACAGCCGATCTTCGCCTCCACGATGCCATCGAAACGATTGGCGAAGCATTTGTTTTATGGGATGCCGACAACCGCCTAGTAATGTGCAATTCAAAATTTCAAGATTTGCACTATCTACCTACTGACCTCACCCGTCGTGGCACCCCATACGATGCGCTCAAGCCTTATCTGGCACATTTCATTCCGCAACATCGTCGTGACCAGGGAGAGTACGAAATCGGCGGCGCAAAGAGCTACGAAATGCTTTTGCCCGAAGGTCGTTGGCTTCAAATCAATGAGCGCCGCACAAAAGATGGCGGGTATGTTTCCGTCGGTACCGATATTACGGCTCTCAAAACAGAAGAGCAGCGCTTTCTGGAATCAGAGCGTAAACTAACCGCAACGATTTCTGATCTTCGTCGCTCTCGTCTTACGCTCGAAACACAAGCGGAACAATTATCGCGCCTCGCCGAAAGGTACCTTGAGCAAAAGGCCGAGGCAGAAAGTGCGAACAGAGCGAAATCCGAATTCTTGGCTAAAATGAGTCATGAACTAAGAACACCACTCAATGCCATCCTTGGCTTCGCAGAAATCATGGATGCGGAAATTTACGGCACCCTTGGACACCCTAAATATAAAGATTACAGCCATGATATTTCGCGCAGCGGGCAGGCATTACTAACCATTATCGCTGATATTCTCGACATGGCCGAGCTAGAAGCCGGACGAATTCGAATTAATAAGCGTCCTGTCATTATCAACGATATCGCTCAGGCAACGATAGACCAAATGAAGGACAATGCTGAAGCGAAGTCACAAAAAATTATTGCCAACCTTTCGGCTGAAACGCCGTTAATGGCCGATCAACGGGCCTTAGAACGTATCATCTTTCATTTGATCTCCAATGCCATAAAATTCACGCCTGAAGGTGGCCGCATTACAGTTACGGCTCGCGAAGTATCGGGCGCCGTCAATCTCTATGTCGAAGATAATGGAATAGGCATTCCCAAAGACGCCCTTGCTAAATTGGGGAGGCCTTTTGAATGGGTCGAGATGGATGCCCGAAAGCCCACAGAGGGTGCAGGTCTGGGGCTCGCCATCGCACGGTCATTCGCAGAGTTACATGGCGGAACACTTACCATTCGATCTACCGAAGGTTCTGGCACCACCGTGCTTGTGAGATTGCCTATACGGCTTGAAGCGCCATTAGAACAAGCGGCATAATTTGGTCGATTAATTTTTCTTAAACGCCGACCAGCTTTTCGAAGACTACTCTTACACTCGCCTGTATCTGCTTTAACTGGCTATCAAGTATTTTGAAATCGGGCAGTCCGGTGATTGTAGCGAGCCTTTTAAGAAATGAACCATCCGCTGTCATGGGATCAAATTCACCGGAGACCATCGCGCGCTGCCATTGCATCAAATCACGCATGAGCCCGTAACCGTTCAAGAGAAGAGCAGCGTCACTTTTTTCGATCAGCTGCTCCTCGCGGGCTGCAACCAAAATTTCAGACGTATTATGATGCCTAAGAGCGATGGATGAATGAGCGTAAATCAATACGAGCGACTGGGCAATAAATTCAATATCCATTAATCCACCCCGGGCGAGCTTCAAATTCCATGGGTTGGATTCATCTTTTTCTTGCGCAATTAAATTACGCATCTCCAACACGTCCATCTTAACTCGATTTTGATCACGCTTTTTTGCGATAATATTTTGGATGTCGCTGGCAACCTTGGTCATAAAATCGGAATGCCCGGCCACCGGCCTTGCGCGAACCAACGCAAGATGTTCCCATGTTTCGGCATCACCATTCACATGATAATCGAGAAAGCCATGATACTGCGTTGCGGCCGGCCCTTTATTGCCCGATGGTCTTAGCCTCATATCAACAGCATATAAGGTACCCCGGCGGGTAGGAACTGTGAGCGCACTGATCAATCTGTTGGTCAGGCGTCCATAATAGACCACAGGATCAAGGGGCCTAGCGCCATCGCTTTCACCCCCATTGACATCAAAGTCATAGAGCACGATCAAATCCAAGTCCGAGGTCGCCGTCATTTCACGCGAGCCTAGCCGCCCCATTCCGACGACTGCAATTTTTCCGCCTTTAACCTTTCCATGGTCGTGCAAAAATCTACTTTCGACCTCGGTCAACGTTAGCCGTATTAATGCCTCGGCAATCGCCGAATAGGCCTCGCCGGCCATCGCGGGTGAAATAACCCCCGAAAGCATCCTCACACCCACAAGAAACATTTCATGCTGACCTGTTTCACGAAGCCGATCGAGGAAATCCTCCATTAAATCATGCGTGCCAATGGCTGCCGAAATTCGATCCACCAACGCGTCAAGCCGAGGCGTTGCCTCAACAAATGCCGGATCAATAATAGCGTCTAAAAGGTGGGGTCGATGGGCAACAATATCGGCCAGTCGAGGAGCCGACCCTAAAATATCCGCGAAGAGCGATAAAATAGGTCGGTGTTCTCGTAAAATCGAAAAAAGCTCTACCGCAGCTGGTATGCCGCCAAGCACGCGATCAAACGTATTGAGTGCACCGTCAGGATCGGCACTGTCACCGAATGATTTTAACATAGATGGTACGAGCTCAGTTAATACTTCCCGAGCACGTGGACTTGTAACTGCGCTTCGCCGTCCAAAATGCCAACCACGAACAATCTCAGTAGCCTTTGCGGGCTCCGAAAAACCCATCCGGCGCAGCGTATCGATTGTCGCGGGATCGTCGACCGTACCCGTAAAGACAAGGCTTCCTTCACCAACAGCGAGATTCACACCCTCCTCAAAAAGGCGCGAATAATGATGTTCAACCCGTTTAGCATGAGCAATAAGCGCCTTTGAAAACACTGCAGTTCCAGAAAATCCGCAGAACCGCGAAAAGCGCTTTAAGTCATCATCCCCCGTAGGTAGCCGCTGCGTTTGCTCATCGGCGACCATCTGTAAGCGATGTTCTATTTCTCTTAAAAAACGATATGCTTTCGAGAGGTCATCTCGTGCCGCGTTAGAGATCCAGCCATCCGCACACAGTGCCTTAAGCATGTCCAGTGTCCTACGTCCACGCAACGAAGCACGTCGACCACCAAACACCAATTGTTGGGTTTGAACAAAAAACTCAATTTCTCGAATGCCGCCTCGACCAAGCTTGATATCGTGACCGGCGACGGCAATAGCTTCATGGCCCCGCACGGCATGGATCTGTCGCTTCATGGCGTGAATGTCAGCAATTGCGGCAAAATCGAAGTATTTTCGCCAGATGAAGGGCGATAAATCGCTTAAAAATAAATCACCAATTAGGATATCTCCGGCTACAGGCCGGGCTTTTATCATTGCGGCCCGCTCCCAGTTCTGACCGACACTTTCATAATAGGCAAAAGCGGAATGAACCGAAATAGCAATGGGCGTTGAGGCTGGGTCGGGACGCAAGCGCAAGTCTACTCGAAAGACATATCCATCGGCCGTTTGTTGATCGATGATCCTGACAATCGTTTTTGCAACGCGCACAAAAAATGGCGCCGCTTCCACCCCGCTAGCAAGTCGCGCGCGCTCAGGATCATACAACACGACGATGTCAACATCGGAAGAATAATTGAGCTCCCGGGCCCCGTGTTTTCCGAGCGCAAACACGACCAGACCACAGCCCGCTTCAATGTCATCGGATAGTTCGATTTTATGATTGGAGGCTTCCACCATCAGTGAAAATTTCAACGCAGCTTTCAAAGCAGCGTCAGCGAGGCGGCTAAGAGCCTCTGTCACTTGCTCAAGAGTCCAAACGCCACCGATATCCGCCAGTGCGATCAGGAGCGCTGCCTCCTGCTTAATCTGTCTTAAACAACGCAGCAAGGCAGGTTCATCTGCTACACAGTCAAATGGGGCTTGGTTACAGGTCGAAATTAGGTCATCAAAAAGTGCATCAGGAGAGCTCGTGAGAATTCGAAGCAGCCGCTGATCGTCGCCGCGCACCAATTTCCAAAGATAGGGAGAGTGAGAAGCAATCCCCATGATGAGTTCAAGCGTTTTGGGCGATGTTTTAAAAGCAGTGCTTAATGGATTTAATCCGAACTCGCTAAGATTGGACCGTTCAAGCAGGCTAGAAAATCGAGCACGTGTCTTCTTTGCGTCAGACAAGAATGGTGCTTTTGTTATACTACTAATCAAGCTTGCCATGTTAAGATGCACTCGGAAGAGAAATAACAGCCCGTAACCCTGGCTCATTATCTTCGAGCTTAAGCGTTCCCCCGTGAAGGCGAGCAACGGCTGCAACCAATGATAGCCCTAACCCTGAACCCGCACGTGTACGGGAGGTCTCGAGCCTTACGAAGCGTTCGAGTACACGCTCCATATCCGTTGCCGGTATGCCTGGACCATGATCAGAAACCATCAAAAATGCCCGACCGGCATGTTGCTGAACAGAGACGATAACGGAATGATTTGCATGACTGTTATTGAACTCGGATGAATACTTGATCGCATTATCAACGAGGTTAGCCAAGGCCTGCCCTATCAGTTCGCGCGAAGCGTGAATGGGAACCGCGTCATTGGCGTTCACATCAAGATTAATTCCCGCTTCTTCAGCGAACGGGGCATAGAGCTCTACAACATCGCGTGCAATTTCACTTGCATCTTCAATTTTCATACCCTCTAAAACATTACCGGCTTCAGCTCTTGCAATCATCAAGAGAGCGTTAAAAATCTTTATCAGATCATCGGCCTCTTCAATCGTGTGTTCCAATGCATCTCGGTAGGATTCAGATGAGCTGCCACCGCGCAGAGCCTCTTCGGCGCCATTGCGCAGCCTTGTTAAAGGAGTCTTCAAATCATGGGCAATATTATCGGATACTTCCCTCAATCCAGCCATCAATTCGCCAATACGATCCAGCATTGCATTTAAGCTTTGCGCCAGACGATCAAGCTCGTCATTTGTACCAGTCACGGCGAGTCGTCCTGAGAGATCGCCGGACATAATCGTTCGTGTTGTCTCTGTCATATGATCGACACGGCTCAAGACGCGTCGGGCAACGAAGACGCCGCCCATCAGAGCTAAAGCTAAAATAAGCAAGATAGACCAGCCGGCCGCCCTTAAAATAATCGTATGAAAGCGATCCGTCTCGTCGAGATCCCGTCCAACAAGGAGACGAAATCCACCCGGTAAAATAACGGTCTCAACCAGTGCGCGGTGTGGCCTTGGTTCACCTTCCTCGAGAACCCGGTAATAAAGTTGATAGGACCCTGCTTCGAGCAAGCCTTCGCTATCAACACTTGAAATATTACCGGCAAGCGTTTCACCCGCAGCCGTTGTTACCAGATAAAGCGAAGATCCGGGTTGATTGGAACGCCGTTCAATTTGCCGTACCAGGCGAAGGACACCGCCCGCGTTGAATTGAGCCAAGAGCCCTTTAATTTCTTCGTTTACCGTCAGATTGACCTGTTCCTCGAGCAGACGTCGCGCGCTAAACGCCACATAGCCAAGAATAGATCCTGCAAAAATCGTAAAAATAAGCAAAAATACCAGCGCCAGCTTAAAAGCTGTTGTGCGAAAGAGCCTACCGAGCGCTGTCACGAACGGTATATCCGGCACCGCGAACCGTGTGGATCAGCGGATTGTCGAACCCTTTATCAATTTTTGCACGAAGCCTTGAGACGTGGACGTCGATGACATTTGTCTGCGGATCAAAATGATAATCCCAAACATTTTCTAACAGCATGGTACGCGTAACAACCTGCCCTGAATGGCGCATCAGATATTCGAGCAGCCTAAACTCACGGGGCTGTAAATCAATATCAACCTCAGAGCGCGATACCCGTCTGGTCAAACGATTAAGCTCGAGATCGGAGACCCGATAGATCGTATCTTCAGCTGGCATAGAACGCCCGCGCCGAGATAAAATTTCGACCCGCGCTAGCAATTCAGAAAACGAATAGGGCTTGGAGAGATAATCATCTGCACCTGCTCTCAATCCTTTAACCCGATCATCCACTTGACCGAGCGCCGATAGGATTAAAATTGGTGTATCAATCTTTTGCTCGCGCAAACCATGGATAAGCGACAAGCCATCCATGCGCGGTATCATTCGATCAACGATGATTGCATCATATTGTCCTTCAGAGGCTAAGGCATAACCATCCAGGCCGTCTGACGCGATGTCGACAACATGGCCCTGCTCTCGAAAGGCCTTGTCCAAATAGGTAGAAGCGGAGGCATCGTCTTCAACAATCAAAATTTTCATCGTGTTAAAATGTCGGCTTCTTTTACGGTAAAGGTCAAGAAAAAAGGCGGCGACCAAGGTCGCCGCCTTACGATCAGGCTTTTGGGAAGGCTAAGGCCACAAATCGGGTACTCTCTTCATTTTTGATACGAAGAATAACTGCTTTACGGCCATCTTTACGCGCTTCATCGATTGCAGAGCGAACGTCTGCTGGCTTTGCAACCGATTTGCCCCCGATTTCTAAAATCACATCACCCTTTTGCATGCCTTGTTCATATCCGATGCCCGACGGATCGACATCGGTTACAAGCACGCCAGAGCCATCTTTGGCTGGGGCCAAAGTAAGCCCAAAAGCGGGAGATGCTTTAACGACGGCCGCCGGATCAGCAGCGGCCATTTTTTGCTCAGGAATTGCTGCCAGCTTTACAGTGGCCGTCAACTCCTTGCCATTTCGAATATAAGTAATGATCGCCGTATCGCCCGGCTTAACCTGAGAGATACGACGCGACACTTCGCGTGGGCTCGCCATTACCTCGCCATTGACTTGCGTAATCGTATCTCCTGGCTTCAAGCCCGCGTCAGCTGCGGGCGTTCCGGGCTGCGCCTCAGCAACAAGAGCGCCCTTTGCACTTTTCAATCCAAGGCTATCGGCAATATTCGGCGTCACAGGTTGGATCTGCACCCCTAAATAACCACGCGCTACGGAGCCGCCATCCTTGAGCGAGCCAATGACGCTCGAAACGGTTTCGGACGGGATTGCGAATGCAATACCAACGCTACCGCCTGATGGTGAGTAAATCGCCGTGTTAACGCCCACCACTTCACCGTTGAGATTAAAGGTTGGTCCGCCCGAATTTCCCCGATTAACCGGTGCATCGATTTGCAAATAATCATCATAAGGCCCAGAGCCGATATCGCGTCCGCGCGCCGACACAATTCCGGCCGTAACCGTACCACCAAGGCCAAAGGGATTTCCAACCGCTACGACCCAGTCACCAACGCGAGGCGATGTATTGGCAAACGATACCGTGGGAAAAGGACCACTATCGATCGTCTTCAGGAGTGCTAAATCCGTCTTAGGGTCGCGGCCAATAATTTTTGCGTCAACGGTCTTTCCATCATCCGTTGTCAACGTTACCTCGATGGCGTTTTCGACAACGTGATTATTCGTTACGACATAGCCATCAGGCGTGATAAAAAAGCCCGATCCCTGTGCCATGCCATATTGCTTCGGGGCACCTTTTTTGCCTGCTTTATTTTGATCGCGAAACTGCTTGAAGAATTTTTCGAGCGGATGGCCCGGCGGAAGATCAGGCATTGAGAATTCTTGACCATCTTCCTCGTTCATTGCTGTCGCTTCGAGCTTGACCTTGACCGAAACAACAGCAGGGCGCACTTTCGCAACAATATCCGCGAAAGACGGCATTGACTGGACGACCGCTGGCGCTGAATTCTGAGCAAATGCTTTGACGGCGCCCAGATCAGCGACCAATGTCATGCCAAAGCCCAAAAGGCTCAACACGGCGATACCCGATAAGAGCTTCGTGCGGTAATTTGTCCGATTTGACTTTAAAATTGTCGAATGTGTCATATCATTTCTCCATTCCGGTCTTCATTTGGACTATTCCGCCCAATAGATGAATTTGGTCTAAAGAAGATCAGATTACCGCGCTTTCAAGGCCGCATGACATTTTGGTAATCTCAGCTACCCGTCGAGTTTTCGGCGTTGAGCAATTCGGCCAGCCGGGCCTGCTCAGCACCATCCAAAACAGCCACTTGCGTTTCGGCCGCTTTTCGGGATTTCCGGATAAGAAACAAGCCCCCCAATGCGAGCAAGCAGAAGGGTGTGATCCACAAAATCAATGTATCCGCCGAAAATCGCGGCTTTAAAAGAATGAACTCACCATACCGATCTACCAAAAAGGCACGAATGGCATCATCGCTGTCGCCACCAACAAGTTTTTGCCGAACAAGTACCCTCAGGTCTTTCGCTAAAGGCGCATGGGAGTCGTCGATAGATTGATTTTGGCAAACAAGGCAACGTAGTTCTGACGAAAGCGCTCGTGCACGTTCTTCTAGCTTTTGATCTTTTAAAATCTCATCCGGTTCAACCGCATGTAAAGGCGTCGTAACAAGAAAGCCGACCAATAAAAGAGCTAGAAACCGCCTCACGCCTTCGCCTCCGCTTTCATCGACAAAGCACGTTTATTTTTTGCCGAAAGCGCAATCCTCGCGCGGCGGTCGGCCAGCGAAAGAGCCCCGCCCAATGCCATCACGATCGCACCGCCCCAGATCAGCGTAACCAAGGGTTTCCAGTAAAACCGAATACTGACACGGCCATCGGGAAGAATTTCATTGACGCTCGCATAGAGCTGACCAAAGCCATAGGTCACAATACCCGCTTCCGTGGTTGGCATTTCACGGCCCGTATGGATCCTCTTGGACGACTCAATCAAACCACGCGCAACCGCGCCTTCTGTTACGGAAAATTGAGCAACATCTTCACGAAATCCCTCACCCTTGCGTTTAAAGGCTTGTTCGAGCGAAACCGTATAAGGGCCGACGATCAAAGGTTCATGCTTGGCCACAACGGCTAGCGACTCGACGCCCCAAGCGGTGGCCGATATCCCAATCACCGTTATGCCCATGCCGGCATGCGCCAACGCCGTCCCCCATGCGGACCGTGGCAACCCAAAGGCGCGTTCAACAACGACCTTCCAATGCAGGCCGCGGCGATAGCACCGGGTGATTACATCGGTTGCCGAACCTGCGATGAGCCAGACGCCCAGGCCAAGCCCCAAAGGCGCGGCAACGGGTCCGCCGCGCGTCAATGCGAAGGTCACCATCATCGCAACAATCGCCAGGCCGAATGCGGCCAGCAAGCGTTGGCCCACGCCAACTAAATCGCCACGCTTCCACGCCAGGGATTGGCCAAAGGGGACGAGAATCAGAAGGCAAACAAACAGTGGCACAGCGGTTAAATTGAAATACGGAGCGCCAACCGAAATTTTGCTGCCATTCAGGGTCTCAAGCACAAGCGGATAAAGCGTACCAACTAAGACCGCGACAGCCGACGTCGCCAAAAATAAATTATTGACGACAAGCGCACCTTCGCGAGAAATCGGAGCGAATAATCCACCTTGTTTCAAACTTGGTGCGCGCCATGCAAAAAGCGCGAGACCGCCACCAATGAAGAGCGTCAAAATGCCTAAAATAAAGATACCGCGCGCAGGATCACTCGCGAAGGAATGAACCGAGGTAATAACGCCGGAGCGGACAAGAAACGTTCCCAAGAGCGAGAGCGAAAAAGTCAAAATCGAAAGTAGGATCGTCCAAACTTTAAGCGCGTCGCGCTTTTCCATCACAACGGTCGAATGGAGCAATGCCGTGCCCATCAGCCATGGCATCAGCGAGGCATTTTCAACGGGATCCCAAAACCACCATCCGCCCCAGCCTAGTTCGTAATAGGCCCAATACGAACCCATCGCGATGCCGAGCGTTAGAAAAATCCACGCCAGTAATGTCCAGGGCCTGACAAAGCGCGCCCACACCGCATCAATCCGACCATGGACGAGCGCGCCGACAGCAAATGAAAATGCGATCGAAAATCCAACATAGCCGAGATAAAGCATCGGCGGATGGATCGCGAGACCCGGATCTTCAAGAATGGGATTAAGTCCTTGTCCGTCAAACGGTACATCGGACAGGCGCGCAAATGGGTTGGATGTTAAAATAATAAACAACAAAAAGGCGCAAGCAATCGCACCTTGCACCGACAAGACGCTCGCCAATAAACGCTCGGGCATCCCGCCGCCGCGCAATGCAACCAGCGCCGCAAATAAAACGAGGATCATAACCCATAACAACATGGAGCCTTCATGATTGCTCCACACACCAGATATTTTATAGATGAGCGGCTTGGTCGAATGCGAGTTCATCGCTACATTCGCAACCGAAAAATCAGACCCGATATAGGCCATTGTTAAGGCGAGATATGCGATCAACACGAGGCCGAATGTTACAAACGCCGAATAACGTGCCATGCCAGCCAATGCCGGGTCACGCGCGACCGCGCCCCACATGGGCAAAAGGGTTTGTATCAAAGCGGTAGCAAACGCCATGATTAAGGCAAAATGACCAAGCTCAACACTCATTGGCCTTTTCCTCCCTGCCAAACGCCCTTTTTCTTCAATGCGTCAGCTACATCTTTTGGCATGTAATTTTCATCATGTTTCGCCAGCACCGTATCTGCCAGAACATCGCTATTGCCTTGATAAACGCCCTCAGCAACAACGCCTTGTCCTTCACGGAAGAGATCGGGCAATAGCCCTTTATAGTGCACTGTCAGGGACGTCTCTGTATCCGTTACTCGAAAAGTGACATTCATCGAAGCATCGCGGATAACGCTGCCATTTTCAACAAGCCCACCGATTCTAACTCGACTACCCGCAGCAATATTCTGCTTCGCAATATCACCCGGCGTGTAGAAAAAAACGATCTTATCACTCAAAGCGAACAAAATTAATCCAGCCGCGACAGTTAATACCGCACCAGCAGATGCGATTAACGCGAGGCGCTTTTGTTTGCGTGTCATGGCCATTAATTTGCGATCCCCAATTCCTTCGCCGCCGCAGAAAGTTTATCCAAGGCATCACCATCTGCGGCCTTTGCTATTTTAGCCTTTGAATAGGTATCGCTGGCCTTCTGGCCGTCGCCCAGCACTTGATAGGCCCGCATCAGTTTAAGCCATCCCTCAAGGTCGGAACCATCTGATGAAAGCCGCGCATCAAGACGCTCGACCATGGATCGGATCATCGCCGATTGCCCGGCATTCGGGTCAAAAACGGGCTTTGCCTGCTCACCTGATAAAGCTGCAATTCGGGCTGTTACCAGTTGGCCGGGCTCGGAGTCTGGCGGCAAGGTTTCAAGCAATGCACGATACAATATCAGCGCGCGTGGTTTGTCGCCATCTTGTTCCGCCGCCATCGCCCGATAGTATTGCGCCCGTTCATTTTTAGGATCGCGTGCAAAAGCTTTCTCGAAATCGGCCAGCGCATCGGCGGTGACAATGCCGTCGGCAGCCGCCATTTTCGCTTCACCTAAACCGGAGCGAAGATCAGCGCTTTCTCCCACCAACCGAAGCGCATTGCCAAAGGCCTTGACGGCATCATCATACCGGCCAATTGAAAGATAGACAGGGGCGATAGTTCCCCAACCCAAACCATCGTCGGGATGGTCGGTCAATCGCGCTTCAACCTTTGCAACCATCACCGAAAGATCGGCGTTTTCGTCCGGCGCGGCAACACGCTGTGCGAAAGGTTGATCCGGCATCATCGGCGACCCGAGCTTGGCATAAATCGATATCGCCAACACAGGCACGCCAATAAGGGCAATGAGCGATGCGATCTTTCGCCGCGCGGTCATTGATTGGCGATCAGGCGGAAGCTCACTGTTTTTATTGGCCGCAATGAGCCTGCGAGCGGCTTCCGTTTTGGCGTCTTCGGCCGATTGAGCATCGAGCAATCCTCGCGCCCGATCCCGTTCAATCTCTTGCAATTGTCCACGGTAAAAATCGCCGTCGTCCACATTGCGGGAATCTTCAACCGGCTGGGCAAGCGGCCAGAGCAGCCCCAAAACAACCAATCCCGTTAGCGATGCGATAAGGAGCCAAATCATTCTGTCGTGCTTTTAAAGGCCGCGCACTCTGACGTCACGCGAAAAGGTTAAGCAAGAATGGCGCAAGGCAATCAATTGTCCCGCGCCAGCCTATCATTCGGCTTAAATCAGGGAGATCCTATCGCCTTAATTGACGATATCCCACGTTCCGTCGCCCGCCTTACATGCCGTGCCCGTGCCAGTTTCCGGACGGCCATTGATGTAAATCTTATGGGTATAGGTCCGGCATGTCCGGCTGTTTTCGGCGTAGACAGGGCCGGGTTCCACAAAGCCATAAGAGCCGCTTGGCGCGTTCCACTTTGTCGCTTTACCGCTGTTCAGCGCAAGGGATTGGGCGCCGTTCGCTTGGCGTTTTGCCTCGTCATCCAATCCGCGACCGATCGAGTTACCAACCATACCGCCAATCATCGTTCCAGCGATAATGGCTGCCGTGTTACCCGAACCCTTGCCGACCTGGGAGCCAATCAATCCGCCGGCGAGCGCGCCAAGGATCGTGCCGCCCGATTCATTGGGGCCGGTTGTCTGCGAACATCCAGCCGCGCCGAATGAGAGGCCGGCTGCGACGATAAGTCCCGTCAAAGATTTTAATGTCATGGTCCAATTAGCTCCGAAAAGGTTTTTGATGGGCGGATAGGGCGGCTCTGATTACATTCAAAGATCACAATTCGATCACTAAGGCGCGAATCGGACTTTTTTCAGGCCAAATTTAACCAAAAAATTAGACCGCCGGCAAACGAAGTAAGGCTCTTAATCCACCATTTTCCGTGCTATCCAGTGACAATTCGCCGCCATAGAGTTTTGCAAGATCAGCGACGATCGAAAGTCCCAGTCCTGTTCCAGGAACGGTTTCGTCGAGCCGCTCGCCGCGTTTGATAACCTCGGTACGCTTTTCAGGCGGGAGTCCGGGACCGTCGTCCGAAACATCAAAAACGATAAACGGATGGCCATTCGCATCCTGGAATGCGGATGCATTAATTGTAACCTGCCCGCGCGCCCATTTACAGGCATTATCCACCAGATTGCCGAGCATCTCTTCAAGGTCCTGGCGTTCGCCACGGAATTTAAGGTCAGGCGCCAGCACGGTTTCAATAACGAGATTTTTATCGGAATAGATTTTTAGGAAAGTTCGCTCCAAACCTGCAACAGCAGGACCAATATCGGTTGCCACGCCAATGGCCCCTGCCCTTGCAGCGGCCCGCGCGCGATCCAAATGCCAATTGACCTGATCCCGCATGATGCCCGTTTGTTCAAGCACCTTTTGGGCGAGCGGTGTATCGGCATCGGAAACTTCATTGATCAAGACGCTCAAAGGCGTCTTTAAGGCATGCGCCAAATTGCCGACTTGGGTGCGCGCTCGGGCCAAAATATCCCGGTTCACATCGAGCAATAAATTGATTTCATCAGCGACCGGCGAAATATCATCGGGAAATTTTCCGCCCACATGATCGCTGGAACCGCGCCGAATGGCGCTGATTTCGCTGGAAAGCCGCGACAAGGGTAAAAGGCCAAAACGCACCTGAAAAATGGTCGTCACGCCCAATGCGAAAGCCAGCAGTCCAAAACTCGTCCACAAGGCCTTGCCAAAGCTTTGAATGGTGAGTTCAATCTCATCCGCATTACCAGCGATTTGCACAAGAAACCGGCTTCCGTCCGGAAACTCAATCGCCCGTTCAATCAGCCGTAAACGCCGCTCATCTGGACCAATAATATAGCCTTCACGGGCCGATCCGTCATGGGCAGGAATATTCAGCGTTTCGAGCTTCGGTAAGCGTCCGCCAAACAGCGAGAGTGATGACGTAACTTCCGGCGTCGGCCGTCCCTCGGTTCGAACTTGCCAATACCAACCGGACAACGGCAATGTAAAACGAGGATCGCCTAGACCATAAGGGTCAAACACATTCGAAAGATTTTTGCTCGCAAGATTTGCCGCCACCGATTGCACATAAACCTGCAGGCGTTCATCAAAGGCCCGCTCAGTCGCTCGCCGATAAATCGCCGACAATACAATGCCCGCGCCGAACAAAATAATGATGCTGCAAACAATAGCCGAGATAAATAGACGCGAGCCAATCGACAGACGCGCGAGGGAAAAGCGAGCGATCATGCGGACGGTGACGCTGGCGGCTCTAAAACATATCCCAAGCCACGAATGGTTTTAATCACATCGATGCCGAGCTTTTTTCGCAACCGTCCAACAAAGACTTCAATCGTGTTCGAGTCGCGGTCAAAATCTTGATCATATAAATGCTCAACCAGTTCCGTTCGAGAAATGATACGGCCCACATGGTGCATTAAATAAGACATTAATCGATATTCATGGGAGGTTAGTCGAACGGCTTCACCATTCACAAGCACACGCCCGGATCGCGTATCAACCCGAACAGGCCCACAAACGAGATCGCTTGATGCATGCCCGGATGCACGCCGCACAAGCGCCCGCAAACGCGCGAGTATCTCTTCAATGTGAAAGGGTTTTGTAACGTAATCGTCTGCACCGGCATCGAAGCTTTTAACTTTGTCGCTCCACGCATCGCGAGCGGTCAGCACGAGAACCGGCATGGAACGACCCGCCTCACGCCAGGACTCGAGGACCTTCACGCCATCGATCTTGGGCAAACCGAGGTCCAAAATCACGGCATCATAGGGTTCGGTCTCGCCTAAAAACTGGCCTTCTTCGCCGTCCAAAGCCGAATCAACCGCATATCCGGCCTGCACAAGCGCTTTTACGAGTTGCCTGTTTAAGTCTTTATCGTCCTCGACAACGAGAAGGCGCATTCAACACTATCCTACTGACTATCCGTCGGCTTGCCGGTCACAGCGTCGATCTGGATACGGGCAAGCCTACCATCTTTGGTGAGAGTCGTAATATTATACACAAAACCGGCTTCTTTGGGGCAGAGCGACGCGCTGATAACGTCGCCGCCAATGTGCGACCTTGCCGTCCGAAACGCATAAATTTGTGGAACGACCGCGCCTGAATTGACCAAGTGGCGCAATTCCGATTCCGACAGGCACGCCGGAGCGTCGTCGTCGGCAAAAGCCGCCGCTGGAGCCAAAACGCTTAAAACCGCAGCGACGGCAAGGGGAAGTAACACGCGCATGGTGGCCGATTACGGTACCCCGCGTGAACGGGCGGTGAATGGTTATGCACGTTATGCAATCCGCACTATTTTCTATTCCCTGATGGGTTGTGGGCCGGAGACGCAATAAACTCATCGTCGCAGGCGTAAAATTGATAAATTGTGGTTTGAAATCAGATATTTACAAAAAATCTGGGTTCGTTCTGCCAAAATTAAAAATTGCGCCTATTTTAAGAATATTTTCCTAATTTTTATCAATTAGAATGAACCATTGCAAAGGAATATCCGGCAACACGGGTTTCAATACTATCGATTGTCTCTTGAACGCTCATCATCTGAAACAATGTCCGTGATGCGGACGCCGAGTGTTTCGGCTATCGTCACAATCTCGCCTTTTAAAATCAGCGTCCCGTTAACCCGGATATCGAGGTGTTCACCGGCGAGCCTGTCTAATTCGATGACCGACCCGACGTTAAGCTTCAGGAGGTCGCGAATGGTGATATTGGCCGATCCTACCTCGACCTTCAATGAGGCCTCTATGTTTTCAATTCTGGCTAATTTTTGGCCCTCGCTCATGGAGGAAAGCAACAAGTTCATGGTTTCGTTTGTCATACGCCACCTCGAAAATATTGAACCGTGTAACTTCAATCTATCCAAATAAAATTACGGGGTTGTGACTGAAAAAGCGAGGATTTTTTTGGCTCGCCGCATCCGATGAGAATGCCGGAAGTCGCTGCCTTTTTCGGACGTCATTTGATATGAAGTGAGCGTAGCGGCCAAAAAAAATTGACGCGGGCTAAAAATTTGCCGAATTAGCCGTCTTCATATTCAAGGCGCCGGCAATCCCCACGGCCGGCGCTCATGAAGTGAGTAAGGTAATCAATACAGGAACCCTCAACCCCACGAGGCTTCGCGATGATAACATATGTTTCTTGGTCCAGTATCTCGGCCTATAGAGCGATGCACCCATCGGTAAAGCCAAGTCAGGGCAATTTGATACCTGCACAACAGGCAGGCTTAAATGTTCAGGACAAGGCCAATTGGCGGCCCGTCGTCAAAGAAGTCGCCAACGCAGTAGCTGTAAAAAACGAGACTAGTCCAAAGTAATATTCTTAGGAATGAAATACGGCATCCAACAAAAAAGTTGGGTGCCGTATTTCTATTTTGGTGGTGATAATTCAATTGTCCCTCGTTGATCATAATCGTTCGCATCATGCGAGCCATGGTTTACTTGTCGAGGACGTTAAGAACGTGAATATCTTAAGTAGGCCGTCTGATAAAAACATTCACCAAGGGCTACAATTTTCCTATCATGGTTGACGACGGAAACCCGGCACATCTTTGCAGTGTTCATGTGTTCAAAATGGCCCGCACATCCTTCATCAGCAGGAATAAATGATAGGGATCGGTCGGGCTCGCCTCAAAGTCCAGGCTCAAATACCACTGCCTGGCCTCATCATCCTTGGCGTGGACCAGCAGGGCGCGAATGCCGGCAATATCGGCGGCCTGGACAGTTCGAAGGAGGGCATCTTTGAGGAGAGCCCGGCCAAGCCCTCTCCCCTGCTCGTTGCGGTCGATTGCAAGGCGGGCAAGCAGCATGACGGGAATGGGGTGATTGGCGAGGCCCTTCCTGACGCGGTCGGGTGTGTCGGCGCAAGCGACGGCGCCGACACACAGGCTGTAATACCCCACAACCTTTTCGGGGCCCCTACAAACGACATAGGTTTTCGTGCTGCCTGCCTTCTGGTTTACCAACGCGAACCGTTTCAGAAACTGGTCAAGTGGCTGTTTGCCACTGTCAAATTCGTCGAGAAAATGTCGCGGCGAAAGATTTTCAATCGAAGCGAGCGTTTGGTCGGGTTTTGTCACTCAAGCACACTCTTCTCGCGCAACAAGTCCGCCAAGCGAGGCTTGATCGCAACCGGACGATCCAGGACAGACTGAAAGGCCGCCCATTGCGCGTCATCAAGCAGGAAAAGGCTGCGGTCGACTAAGGCCTCCTCGGCCGCATGCAAGCCTGCCTCGAGCAGAAACTCGGTCACGTTCTTTTGGGACGACGTCGCCGCACGAAGCAGCAAAGCCTTGTTGCTTGGCGTCGTTCTGATCTCAATCCGTTCGGATCTGGCTTCATGGGTGGGCATTGCAACCTCCTTGTGGATTAAACATTATCATACGGACAACGTCCGTACAATCTTAATTATTGATCAATCCGCTCCCAGGGGGAGCAGACACGCTAAGGCCAAGGTAATCCTAGCGCCTTATGCTCATCATATTCGGAAAGACTATGCAGGGTCTTGTTGCGTCTGGAGAGGGCACGTCTCTCGTAACGTTCGAGGCCATTTAATTTATTAATAATAAGTCCTATGCCCTTTTCATGGGATAAAGGTTCACTCTTCACAGTGAGTATAGCGTGCTCGCACTCATCCATGAGAAAAGTTGCCTCGACAAAATCATTTGTCGCCCTGATTTTGGCTCTGTATGACCTACTTATGGCCTTAAGTTCTTTTCGGGTTACGTTGATCTTTCTTAAGCTGTCGTCCGCCAGAATATCCGTTCTGGTCGAGCGAATTCTCACTAGGTCCAACTGGGCCTCGGCGAATTGCCGTGCGATATTGTGCCGGACCGGATCAATATTTTCACCTGCGATGGCATTCGCCAATTGATCAATGGCGGGACCAAAGGAAGGATCGTGCGAGAGGGCAACGGCGAGCCCGTGCCGCCGTGCATTTTGTGAGGAGCGAGAAAGTCCGAGCCGGGTCTTGGGACCCCGGCTCTTCCTTCCATTTTTGCGGCTAATCTTGCGGCGACTTTTTACGTCCATGATCCCGCGCCTCAATGGTTTGACTTTGACGTCGGTTTCGGTGTCGGCGTAGGCTTTGGTTTTGGCTCGTGCTCGATCGTCTTGCCATCCTCGATGGCCGAGATCGTATTCCGCAAGATTATGGCCATAGCCGCACGGTGGCGGTCGACCTCGCGAAGATGGGCGAGGCGCCTCGCCTCCGCCTGCATAATCAGGCGATCGAAGCGCTCCATATTGTCGAGGTGCATCTTGAAGCTGAAGCTGTCAATGGCGGATGGGTCGAGACCCTTTCCGCGTAAAAAATCATTGACCGCCTTTATGGCTTCCTTATCGCCATCCTTCCATTTTTCGAAGCGCTCCCGGTCGTAACCGCTAAAGCCCAGAAATTTTTCCAGTAGTTTTTTTAAAGAATCTTCGCGCTCTGCGTGAAGCAGTTGCCTTTTGAAGTCTTTAAGCCGCTGAATTTCCCATGTTAAATCAATCGCGTCGCGCACAAGAATTTCTTCGATGATATCTTGCGGCTCTAAGGCTGAGCGAAACTGGGCGGTCAGCTTGTCGTAGGCGACCGGATCCTCGCTGGGCAGGATCGGGCGGTTGCCGAGCATCGCGTCAAGATCGACAATGGAAATTGTGTTGTCCGTATTTAATTTAGAAGTGGCCATCCTCGGTTCCTTTCGATTGGCGCAGAGCTCTAAGCTCCCCCGCCTACGAACCGTCAGATGCTTCTTTCGGACGCAGAGAGGGACCTCCTCGAATCTCTCTCTCTGCTATTTGCATTTATAAGTCAGATTGCAAAAAATCGCAATAGTATTGTGTGTCAACAAAATGCGTTTCGTAAACTCTATCGAACCGTCAACATTAATGACTGACAACGGGATTATCGTCGAACGACACTCCCATCCATCTTACGTTTCCAATGTCACGGTCATCTCGACGCAACAGCATTAACGTACGAGATAGGCCCCAGGTCAGCCCGAATGTCCCAACCTCTGGTTTGCCAATTATCATTGATAACCGGTCTAAATTGATAACCTCAGCTTACTTTGCGTTCTGGCTCGAGCGCTTTAAGGGCGTATTCAGGGTCTCGGTTTAAAATACGAAATAAGGCGCGAGCGGCTGGGTCAATCCGAACTCGTCCCTGTTCCCAATTTCGTAACGTTGATACCGGTATGCTCAACACGCGAGCAAATTCGACCTGCGTCATTCCCATTTGATCGCGAATTTGGACTGGCGGAACGTCTTCAATAAAATTACCGAGTGCCGCGTCAGTATCTTCGTTGTCCTCCTTCATATGGCGAAGGATATCCTCTTCTGTCGTCTCATCAATTTTGGCGCGATCAATTTTTGGTCGCGATGCCTTAATTTGATCTAATGTCATGCGTGCCATAATGCCCTCTCTTTCTTATTGGCCTTACGAGCCGATATAATCCAACGAAGATTATCGCGTTCCGTGTAGATGACGACCAGTACAATTCCATCAACCGCACCGATTGCCTTTACCCTGACCTCACCATAATCAATTCTATCGTCCGCTTGCGTTAAAACACGGCCAAGAAAAATCCGGGCCGCGAAATCAAAGCCGAAGCCTCGCTCGGCTATATTCTTGCGGTGCTTGGCATCGTGCCAGTCAAAATTCATGGGCTTCAATATACGCTAAATGCGTAGTTTTGTCAAAACCAATTTTATAGCTTGAGTTGTTATAAATAAGCATTTTACCGTCCAATTTG
>CAIRGA010000160.1 GCA_903877935.1 uncultured Hyphomicrobiales bacterium | reverse complement strand
CTCGGCAATGATCTCACGCAATTTGTGGAAAAACAGGATTGCTGTATTCCTATTTACACCCGTCAACTCAGCAGCTGTTCGTGCCGAAACACCAGCTACAAACTGCTCAAGTAATTTGGCTTGAATACTGGGAAGAAGCCTGCTTTTTCGTCTTTGCCTAACCATCTGATATAAATAGCCTTTTTCTGCTATCTATGTCAGCCCCAAAAAATATTAATAATTTAAATAAGAAATCCAATTCGGTAAATTACTGTAATATCATAATTTTTTGAGTAATCGACGAGCTTTTGGACGTCATGGGCGGGTCTATTTTTCCAACAATCAAACAAATTTAATGAAAATTTAATCTTATTTTCCCAAGTTATTACTCAGAATTACAATATTTTAGTACCGAAAGAGTACGTTTCTTACGCTTTCGTGTCATAAGGAGTTCACGTTGCGACATGATATCGAAACGGAAGGCGACGATAAAGAAGTCTAACAGTGGTAGCGAGCAGACCTTGCTTTGCTGCACCATGGAAGGACAGAATTTAGCGCCTGATTCACCCACTGTCTTCGATGCGATCTGTGGTCTCAAAGAAAAAGTTTTGGAACTTCGTGACCAATCACAGGCGACGGAGCGGTTTCATCGCCTAAGCTTTTCGATTATGGCGCTCGAAAAAAGCATTGACGAGCGTCACTTGCGGTACATCAAGCTGGATCATGCGCCGGGCATTCGCCACTTTATCGATCGGCTTCATACCGAATTGGTCCATTTACGAGATCAATCCGGGCCCACTCTGTCGAGCGTTACCCTTCACCCTATTCAAATTCCCCATGCAACCGCGCCTGTCGATACGCTTGTCGTTGGCATGGATCGTCAAACGGCCCTACCGGGCGATCAACTCTACGATTCGATTCAAGAAATTCTTGCGACGTCGCGGATGCTGAAAAAAAATGCCGATGCCGAAAATCGAAAATTAACGGCGTCAACGGCCGCCCATTACTCGGCCATTCAACGCCTATCAGAGCGTATGGGTCGAATTGAGGACTTACTTTTGGCGATCAGATCTTCAAAAAGCGACAGCCCCGTATTAGATGAGGTGCCCTTTAGGAAGCCTGCAGAACAGGCACATATCGATCCGCGCCCGCTTTTAGCAGCGGCCCGCGCTGCTGCTGCCCGGGCTTTGACCGATGTTAAAAAGACGGAAATTCAGCAACAGTCGGATAGGCCCGGTGAAATATCAGGGAAGCGGTCAGAGGCGACAGGGCTTCAGCCTTTGGCCCACGGTTCGAAGGCAAATCGGTTCTGGAAATCGATTTTTGCTGCGGCTTGACGCTCATCGCTGAAGCCTATGGCTGGACCAACGGGTTTTACTTGCGGCGCATAGGGATCTTCTGGCATCGATGGCGTTGTTAGGCCTTACGATCGAGCAGAGGATGAGCGATCCATGAATATTGATTGGGTTCACTTTACACCGCTTTGGTCACTCATCGGCGGTCTTTTGATTGGGCTGGCGGCGTCGATTTTTCTCCTTTTCCATGGCCGCATCATGGGCGTGAGCGGGATTTTAGGCGGGCTGATCAGACCATTGAAGGGTGATCGTGGATGGCGGATATCCTTCATCGCAGGGCTAATCTCCGCCACGATCGGCGCTAAGCTTCTTGGCCTCATGCCCGCGATCGATATTGAGAGCTCACCGCTTCAACTCGCCATCGCAGGGCTCCTTGTTGGGTTTGGAACGGCCACGGGTTCAGGATGTACAAGTGGCCACGGCGTTTGTGGGATCGCCAGACTATCCCCACGTTCCATTTCCGCGACAATAACCTTTATAGCAACCGGTGTGCTAACCGTTTGGATCATGCGCCATTCTGGAATTGGAGGATAGCGCATGCATCATCTTATTCGACGCATAAGTGAATATCTGGTTGGTCTCCTATTCGGATTTGGCCTCATTTTAGGCGGCATGATCAATCCCAGTAAGGTGATAGGCTTTCTGGATCTATTGGGATTATGGGACCCGTCTTTGGCCTTTGTGATGGGTGGTGCTGTCATCCTTTCATATGGGGCCTTTCGAATGACAAAACGCAGCGGTTTCAGTTTGCAGGGTCGGGTGATCATGCTCGATGATTCAAAGCCGATTGACGCTCGCCTTTTGATGGGTAGCGGGCTGTTTGGCATTGGATGGGGCCTATCGGGATTTTGCCCCGGTCCCGCGCTGGCTTCGCTTGGCACGGGTGAATGGAAAGCAGCTCTCTTTGTCATGGCGATGATTTTAGGCACTTGGATTGCCGGGCGTGTTAAAATTGGTATGAATTGAGTCCGCAAATGTTTGATCTGTTGCTTCCTATCGCCGGTGTTTGGATCAATCTTGGTGCGGTTGCTTGCGTTGGCTTACTGATTGGCTTCGTCTCCGGGCTCTTTGGCGTTGGGGGTGGCTTTTTAATGACACCTATCCTGATATTTTTAGGATTGCCGCCATCCATTGCGATTGCGACAGGTTCAGCCCAGCTTGTCGCGTCCGCAGCCTTTAGTACGACGGTCGCCGCGCGGCAGCGAATGATTGACCTTAAATTATCGGCATTTTTGGTCGGCGGCGCCCTCACCGGAACTTTCATTGGAATCGGCATCTTTAATCTCCTGAGCCGAATAGGCAGCCTCGATGTTGTGATCGGCGTCTCCTACGTTGTCTTGTTAGGCATCGTGGGTGGGCTCATGCTCAAGGAAAGCGTATCTTCCATTCGAAAGGATAAGCATTCGACGGATCAGGCACCGGTCGAAAATTCCATTCAACGATGGATTTCTGATTTAAAACTAAAATATTATTTTCCAAGAGTTGATTTATCAATCAGCCTTGTGCCGCTCATTGTCATTTCAATCCTTATCGGCACGGTTGGCACGATCCTCGGTGTCGGCGGTGGCTTTATGTTTGTTCCGGCACTCATCTATTTTTTTGGCCTATCAACCCGATCCGCCGTTGTCGCTTCACAAGTTCAGATTTTGATAACGATGGTTGCTGCTACTTTACTGCATGCCATTTTTAATCACGCGATTGATGTTGTACTTGCAATGCCGCTCATCTTTGGTGGCGTGTTCGGATCCTATCTTGGTACGCTAGCGGGGCGGGTTGTAAATGGTGCCTCCTTCCGTCTTGCGCTGGCGCTTCTCATTCTGCTCGTCGCAGCTCGTTTTCTCATCAGTCTAATCTTTGCTGCGATCCAGGTGAGGGAAGCAGTGGAACCCATCCATGTCTCGCTTTCAGCGCTTCCGGCGTGGGAAAATTGGATTGCCATACAGGCCACTAGCAACAGCACGCTTTACGGTCTATCGACCGCAGCAGCGGCGATATTTTTTGGCTATTTAGGCGCACGTCTATTTGGCCGCGTATAATCAGTGAAAAAGAAACGGTGTCCTGCCTATGATAACGACGAATAAACACCCGGACGACAATCATCCGATACCTTTAACGGCCCTCCTTCTCGGCATCGCTGGACTTATTCCATTTGTTGGAACCGCTCTATCAATTCTGATTGCGCCTGATTTTTTAGGCTTTGGTGCCGGCCTTTTACACATGATTCTCGTCACCTATGCGGCCTTGATCGCCTCATTCCTTGGAGGAGTTAGATGGGGCAACGCGATGGCGGCTATCGAACACCAGCGCAGAGAATTTATTATCGCAGTGATGCCATCTCTTGTTGCATGGTTAGCCCTCGCTACACCGCGGCCTTACGATGTGATGATGTTGATTGGCGTCTTTTTAGCGCTCGGCGTTTCCGATCTTGGCCTCGTTATAAAGGGTGGCGCCCCACGCTGGTATGGCACGCTTCGCGTCGGTTTAACGGTTGTCGCTGTCGCTAGCTTAATTGGCGCTTTGTTTGGGCATTAAAGTACTAATCACCGACCAAAGAATGCCGGCCTATGGCAAAGATTTCGTTCGAACTAATCATATGTGTTAAAAAATCTCGGTTTGGAAAAAGAGGATTGAACGCGGAATCAAGAACATTTAAACCGCCCGTATAAGAACCAAAAGCCGGTAAGATCACGCGATCAGAATCGCTCATAAAACATTTCCTGCGAATCGAGCGCCCACGTGCCCGAATTTTTGCAACGGGGTGAAGATGGCCTGCAATTTCCGAGCTCTGTTTCTTGATAAGGGGCTCATGTCGGAATGTTACCTCACCAATGGTGATTTCGTCCAAGACCATCGCGCCTAAATCCTGCGGCGGATTTGGATCATGATTGCCAGCGATTAAAATCCAATCGGCTTTTCGACGCAATGAAGCGAAGAGCTGATGATCGTCATCGTTCATTCGGGAGGGGCCATTGCCATCGTGCCATGTGTCACCAAGCGCAATCAATGTTTTGGGCATAAGCCGATGAATTACTGCTGATAATTTATTTAACGTATCGCGGGTATCATAAGGCGGAAGCAATGCGCCGCGCCTGGCAAGCGAAGAGCCCTTTTCAAGATGCAAATCCGACACAATGAGAAGACGTTCATCGGGCTCAAAGAGAACGCCTGCCGCATCTGGTATCATTGATAGGCGGCCAATCGATAAAACGGTCGATTGAGAGTTTGTTAGCGGGCTCATCCGATGGCCTCGGATAAAAGCGATTGCTCTGCGTCCGCCAAAATATCTTCAGCGGCTTCACCATAGACGGCCTCCCGGCCAATTTCGAGAAGAACGGCAACCGAAAGAGGCGATACTTTTTCAAGCGCGCGATAGATTAAATGGCCATTGATACGCTTCAACATGTCACCCAACCGTTTAAGATCCAATAGTCCCAATGCCGCATCCGCCCGGGCCGCTTTCAATAAAATATGATCGGGTTCATGGCGGCGCAAAACATCATAAACGAGGTCAGTCGATACCGTTACCTGTTTGCCTGATTTTTCTTGTCCGGGATGGCGACGCTCGATAAGGCCCGATATCACAGCGCAATATCGAAACGCTCGTTTCATAATCGAGCTTTCGGCAAGCCATTCTTCAAGATCATCACCGAGCATATCTTCATCAAGCAGCGTATCAAGTGACAAGCGGCCATTTGCTATGGCCTCACCAAGATCGCGCGCTGCCCATATGCAAATGCCATAATCATTACAAACAAAACCGAGCGGCTTCATGCGTAAGCGTTCGAGGCGTTTGGTTAAAAGAACGCCGAGTGTTTGATGGGCTAGGCGGCCTTCAAAGGGATAAAGCGCCAGATAATATCGATCGCCGCTTGGAAAGCTTTCAATCAATAATTCACCGGCTTTGGGCAGAATGGATTTTTCCTTTTGCCACTGAAGCCATTCGCCTACTTCGGTGGGCAGGAGCTTCCAAGTTTTTTCATCGGCGAGCATGGCTCGAACGCGTTCGGCCAAAAAGGTCGAGAGCGGAAATTTACCACCCGCATAGGCTGGAATTTTTGGATCAACGCCTTTCGATGCGCGCGCAACAATCACCTCGTTACCAATGAGCCCTTCAAATCGAAGAACTTCTCCGGCAAAGATGAAGGTATCACCAAATACCAGGCCTTCCGCAAAATAGTCTTCAACTTCACCAAGAACGCGACCACCGCGCGCGGGTGTGCCAGCCTTTGTCATGCGGCCAAGGCGCACTTTCAGCATCGTTGCTTCGACAATTGTACCGATATTCATTCGGTATTGTTGTGCAGCACGAGGGGTCGCAATGCGCCATATGCCATCCGAGCTCTGTTTTATTTTAGCGAAATGCTCGTAAGCCCTTAAGGAATAGCCGCCTGTTGCGGCAAAATCCAACGTGCGATCGAAGTCTTCGCGCGACAATGTCGAATAAGGAGACGCCGTACAAATTTCACGATAAAGGTCGTCGGGCTTAAAGCCATCTGCACACGCCATGCCTAGAATATGTTGGGCGAGAACATCAAGCGCGCCGATGCGCGCATCGGGCGTATCTTGAGCTGCCGCCTCCACTGCCCCTAAGGCCGCTTGGCATTCAAGTGCTTCAAAACGATTGGCCGGAACAAGAAGAGCTTCCGATGGTTCGTCAAAGCGATGATTGGAACGCCCGATGCGTTGCATCAACCGGCTCGCTCCTTTCGGCGCTCCAACGTTCACCACCAAATCAACGTCGCCCCAATCAATGCCGAGATCAAGTGTTGCTGTGCAAACGATGGCACGCAATTTACCGGACACCATTGCGGCCTCAACCTTGCGGCGTTGACCGACGTCGAGTGAACCGTGATGCAAAGCGATGGGCAGTGACCCATCGTTCCGTTTCCATAATTCTTGAAAAACAAATTCGGCTTGCATGCGCGTGTTGACGAAAACCAGTGTCATGCGATGGGCCAATATGGCTTTATAAATTTCCGGCATGGATGCCAGCGCTGTGTGGCCTGCGAGAGGGAGACGCTTGGAACTTTTCAAGATTCCTATTTTGGCTTTCGCGCCACCTAGAACACTGATGAGTTCCGCGGGATCCGTGGGAGCATGGCTTTGTGCAACCAAATAGCGTTGTAATGCGATGGGCTCACGCACGGTTGCCGATAGGCCAATGGTGATCAATGAAGGGGCTAACCGATGTAAGCGTGCCAAATCAAGCGAGAGGAGATCACCTCGTTTTGACGTCACCAAAGCATGCAACTCATCTAAGATGACAGTCTTCAGATTGGCAAAGAGTTCATGGGCGTTGCGATGCGCCAATAGAAGCGCTAATTGTTCAGGTGTTGTGAGTAAAATATGGGGTGGTCGCTCTGCTTGCCGTGCCCGCTTATGGGCCGGTGTATCACCCGTGCGGGTCTCAATCGTAAAGGGTAAACCCATTTCAGTCACGGGCGTTTCAAGATTGCGGGCAATATCGACAGCAAGCGCTTTGAGCGGCGAAATATAGAGCGTATGAAGGCCCCGCTTTTTGAGGGCGCTTGGTGTGAGCGTTGATAGGTCGACCAAAGTTGGCAGAAACCCTGCGAGGGTTTTGCCGGCACCCGTTGGCGCCACAAGTAATGTTGAGCGGCCCTTTAGAGCATTGTGGAGTAATTCTAGCTGGTGCGTACGCGGTTGCCACCCGCGCGTGGCAAACCACGAATTGAACGTCTCAGGTAGGACAACACTGGAAATATTGGGAGCGCGGCTCATGCTAGGAGCAAGACCTAGCGTTGATCGTGGGTCAAGACTTTATTCCAAATGATTCACGGTAAGAAAAAAGGCGCCCCTTTCGGGACGCCTTTTATTGAAGCATCGCCACGATCAACGCATCGTTGGAATAACAAATTCCGCGCCGTCCTTGATGCCCGATGGCCAGCGCGAGGTGACCGTTTTCGTCTTGGTGTAGAACCGGAATGCGTCGGGGCCGTGCTGGTTCAAATCACCGAAGCCCGAGCGCTTCCAGCCGCCAAAGGTGTAGTACGCCAATGGCACCGGAATCGGCACATTGATGCCGACCATGCCGACCTGAACCTTGGAGGCAAAATCACGCGCCGCATCGCCGTCACGCGTATAGATCGCGACGCCATTGCCATATTCGTGATCGTTGCAGAGTGCGAGACCCTCGGCGTAATCCTTGGCGCGCACCACCGAGAGCACGGGGCCAAAGATTTCTTCCTTATAGATGCGCATGTCCTTGGTGACATTATCGAACAGGCAGCCGCCCATGTAATAGCCGTCCTCATAGCCTTGCAGCTTGAAGTTGCGGCCATCTACCTTGAGGCTTGCGCCTTCGGCCACGCCGATATCGACATAGGACTTCACCTTGGCGAGGTGTTCTTTGGTGACCACCGGCCCGAAATCAGCCGACGGATCGAGCGAGGTGCCGACCTTCAAGCTTTCAACGCGCGGAATGAGTGCCTCGACCAAGCGATCGGCCGTGGCCTTGCCAACCGGCACCGCAACCGAGATTGCCATGCAGCGCTCGCCGGCCGAGCCGTAGCCTGCGCCCATCAGAGCGTCGACGACCTGACCCATATCGGCGTCCGGCATGATGACCATGTGGTTCTTGGCGCCGCCGAAGCATTGCACGCGCTTACCAGCCGCCGTGCCGCGGGTGTACACATATTCGGCAATCGGGGTTGAGCCGACAAAGCCGATGGCTTTCACATCCGGATCATCCAGCAACGCGTCCACCGCTTCCTTGTCGCCTTGCACGACATTGAGGATGCCCGCTGGCAAACCGGCCTCGAGGAACAATTCGGCGATGCGCAACGGCACGCCGACATCACGCTCGGATGGCTTCAAGATAAACGCATTGCCCGCAGCAATCGCTGGCGCGCACTTCCAGAGCGGGATCATCGCCGGGAAGTTGAACGGTGTGATACCGGCAACAACACCAAGCGGCTGGCGCATGGAATACATATCGATGCCGGGGCCTGCCCCATCGGTGAATTCGCCCTTCAGCATTTGTGGGGCACCGACGCAGAATTCGACGACTTCTAGGCCGCGCTGAATGTCGCCCTTCGCGTCAGCCACCGTCTTGCCGTGTTCTTTGGCGAGCAAGGTGGCGAGGCTGTCATATTCGGCGTGGACCAGCTCAAGAAAACGCATCATCACGCGGGCACGGCGCTGCGGGTTGGTGGCGGCCCATGCCGGTTGCGCGGCCTTGGCGTTCTCGACCGCCGCGCGAACTTCAGCCTTGGAAGCCAAAGGCACTTTTGAAGCGACTTCGCCCGTCATTGGCCAATAGGCATCGGCGAAACGACCGGATGTGCCTTTGACATGCTTGCCGCCAATAAAATGCGTGAGTTCCTGAACCATTTCGGTCTCTCCCTGTGGAATTGCGTTGGCGGTTTTATGCCTTATGTTATTATGCACAACAATGGGCTATAATGCGCAACCATTGTGCAGAATTTCGGTAAGGTGGTCGCATGGATTGGGATCTAATACGGGTGTTTCTGGCGGTGGCGCGTTCGGGTCAAATGCTGGGCGCCGCTAAAAGCCTTGGCCTTGACCATACCACGGTGAGCCGCCGCATGACGGCACTCGAGACCATGCTCGGGGCCAAGCTTGTGGAACGGCGCACCAGTGGTTGCAGCTTAACGGAAGCGGGTGACGGTTTTCTCGTGACCGCCGAGCGGATTGAAACCGAACTTTTGCGCGCGCAGGCGGAATTTAGCGGCAAGGATGTGGCGATCAACGGCACCGTGCGGGTGGGCGCGCCGGACGGGTTCGGCACCTATGTGTTAGCTCGCCATTTGCCCGCTTTTCTCGATCAGCATCCGGGGCTGACGGTGCAGCTTGTGCCACTACCGCGCGCGTTTTCGCTGGCCAAGCGTGAGGCCGATATTGCGGTGACCATTGAGCCGCCGGTTGAGGGCAAGCTCGCGATCCGCAAACTGACCGATTATCGGTTGAGCTTATATGGTAGCAAAACCTATCTCGCATCCGCTCCGCCCATCGCAGCAATTGAAGATCTGGCAGCCCATCGCATTGTCACCTATGTGCGCGATCTGCTGTTTACCGATGCGCTCGATTATCTCGGCGAGTTGAAAATTACCCCCGAGCGCCGATTTGAATGCGCGGGCATGATCGGCCAGATCGAGGCGGTGAAAGCGGGTGCAGGCATTGGGGTGTTGCATGATTATGTTGTGAAAGACGATCCCATGCTCAACCGCATTCTGCCCCACTACAGCGTGAGGCGCGCTTACTGGATCGTCACCCACGAAGACGTGCGAGAGCTTGCGCGGGTTCGGCTGGTGCATGATTTTATCGTCGAGGTGACGGCAGGGATGCGGGCGCGGTTTGCGTGAGGGGTGATGCTTTATTCGGCTGCGCGGCGCTTGGCCTTGGCATAGGATTTCAGCACCTGTGCCATG
>CAIRGA010000159.1 GCA_903877935.1 uncultured Hyphomicrobiales bacterium | reverse complement strand
GGCGGCTCCTTTCATTATGGCATGAGAATGCCGGACGGTTTGGAAATGTGGGGGCTTTGGACGATTCATGAGGTCCAACCTCTCAAAAAACTTGTTTTTATCAATTCCTTCTCGGATGCCGAGCGCCGTTTGACGAGGCATCCCCTCAACGCTGGTTGGCCGCTTGAATTAATGTCGGAGATCCAGTTTGAGGAAACACCTAACGGCTCCCGCGTCACCATAAGTTGGTTGCCGTATCATGCGACCGAAGCCGAAAGTGCCATCTTTGATTCCAACCGCGAGTCGATGCGCATGGGATGGGGCGGTTCCTTGGGTGTCCTCGAAAAGACGCTCAGCGAAATCTAGGCGACGCGCCAAACTTGCATAGGTCCCCTTGCCTGTGCTCAATTCTCGTTTGATGTATAATTTGTTTTTTCCAAGAGGTTTTAGATGTCACTCCACCCCGAAGTTGCCGCACTCATTTCCCTTCTCGGCAACTGGCAAAAGGAAAATGGCGTTCCAACCCGAACGGGACAAAATTTCCCCGAACAGCGTCATTGGGGCCGGGTACAATTCCCATTGAAGAAAACAATCGAAGAGCGTCCCGGCGTGAGGGTCGAAAAATCAACGATCACAACACGTGGCGGAGAACGCCCGATACGGACCTATCGACCAGAGGGCGGCGCAGCTCTGCCGACCCTCGTCTTCGTCCATGGCGGCGGCTATGCGGTTGGCGGTCTTGATGATGTGCATCACGAAGCGCTGCGCCTTGCTGCGTCCATCCCTGCTAATGTTGTGTCCATGTCCTATCGTTTGGCACCGGAAGACCCATGGCCCGCAGGCGTTGACGATGGTGAAGATATTATCGAGGCCATTGCTTCAGGTGCTATTGAGGGCATTGCTACCAACAAGCTTGGCTTTGGTGGCATTAGTGCGGGTGCAGGCCTTGTTGCCGCGGTTACGCATCGCTTGCTGGCCAAAGACAAGACACCCATAAGCCTACTTTTCCTGATGAGCCCTTGGCTTGATCTCACCCAAACCTTACCGTCCACGCAACTTTATGCGACCGGATATTTATTAGAGCGCACCGCGCTTGATCTTTTTATCGAGGCCTATCGTGGCAAATCAGGCGCGGTGGAGAATCCTGAGTTTTCACCCGCACGCCATGCTGTTCCTGCGCAATGGCCGGCAACGATTCTACTCAGCGCCGAATGCGATCCGCTTGCGGATGACGCCGCCATCTTCGCGCGCCGTCTCGCAGAGGTCGATATCCCGCATACATGGCGCGTGGCGCGCGGCATGATGCACGCCTTCCACGCCTGGGTTGGCCAAATTCCATCGGCTGCGATTGAAACCGATTGGATGGATGCGCGTATCCGTGAGTGGTATGCCAAAGGCCAGTTTTGAAAGTGTGAGTGATGCCTCGTAAAACGCCTGAGACGCTCCGCAGCCATCGTTGGTTCGGAGCCAATGATCTGCGCTCCTTCGGCCATCGCTCACGCGCGTTGCAGATGGGTCATCGCTATGAAGATTTCATGGGTAAACCGGTCATTGCCATCATCAATACATGGAGCGAAGCCAATCCTTGTCATACGCATTTGCGCGCACGCGCTGAAGAGGTGAAGCGCGGCGTCTGGCAGGCGGGCGGCTTTCCAATGGAATTGCCCGCGCTCTCGCTCTCCGAAAATTTTGTCAAACCCACCACCATGCTCTATCGCAATTTCCTCGCGATGGAGACGGAAGAATTGCTTCGCTCCCATCCTGTTGACGGCGCTGTATTGCTTGGTGGGTGTGACAAGACGGTACCGGGCCTTTTGATGGGCGCCATCAGCATGAATGTCCCCGCGATCTTCATGCCCGCAGGCCCCATGCTGCGTGGGCATTGGGCGGGTAAGCAATTAGGCTCCGGTTCGGATGTCTGGAAATATTGGGCCGATAAAGAAGCCGGAAAAATCAGCGATACCGAGTGGCGTGAGATGGAGCAAGGCATCGCACGTTCGTTTGGTACGTGCATGACAATGGGCACGGCCTCCACCATGGCGGGTATTGCCGAAATCTTGGGCTTCACGCTGCCCGGTGCCGCCTCCATTCCGGCTTCCGACTCCGGGCACACACGCATGGCCGTTTCTTGCGGTGTCGAGATCGTCAATATGGTCTGGAAAGATACGACACCTAAAAGTATTCTTACCAAAGCATCGTTTGAAAATGCCATTCTTGCCCTCATGGCCATGGGCGGCTCGACCAATGGTATCATCCATCTCGTCGCCATGGCACGCCGCGCGGGTGTTGATCTTCCCCTTTCAGAGTTTGATCGCCTCTCGCATCGCGTCGGAGTGATTGCTAATCTTCGACCCTCAGGCGAATTCTTGATGGAAGATTTTTTCTACGCCGGCGGCTTTCCCGCCTTTTTCAAACAGCTCTTGCCATTGCTTAATGAAAACGAAAAAACCGTCACCGGAACAACACTAGCTGAACGCTATTCAGAAGCGAAAATCTGGAACGAAGAAATCATTCGCCCGCTCGACAACCCCATCGCGGCAGGCGGCAGCATTGTCGTTCTAACGGGCAATCTCGCGCCCCGCGGTGCCGTGATGAAACCCGCAGCCGCTGAAGCCCATCTCACTCAACATACCGGCCCTGCATTGGTCTTTGATGATTACGATTCGATGATGCAGGCGGTGAATGATGAAACGCTTGATGTGACACCTGATCATATCATGGTGTTTCGTAACGCCGGTCCCGTTGGTGGGCCGGGCATGCCCGAATGGGGCATGTTGCCGATTCCAAAAAAGCTCCTGAAACAAGGCATCCGCGATATGGTGCGCATTTCGGATGCGCGCATGAGCGGCACAAGCTATGGCGCGTGCATTTTACACGTTGCACCGGAAGCCGCGATCGGCGGGCCACTTGCCGCCGTCCGCAACGGTGATCTGATTACGGTTGATGTCGAAAAACGCGTGCTGCATGTCGAGATTTCAGACGCCGAAATGCAAACGCGTCTAGCGCAATGGAAAGCGCCCAAAAAGCCCGCCTCACGCGGCTATGTCAGACTACACGGCGCGCATGTCACGCAAGCAGACGAAGGCTGCGATTATGATTTCCTCGAAGGGAATGAGACCCTGCCAGAGCCTGAGATTCATTAGCGGTTAAAGCTCCCGGACCGCGAGCCTCCCGGCTCGCATTCTTGCGCGGCAGGAGCCGCGCGGTCCAAATTTTATCGAACAACGCGCTTCTTCACCGCCGCTCGCACCCGCCGCAGCATTTCAAAAAATCCGCCTTCACCAAGAACATTTTTCACCCGAAGCAGGAGCCTTGCACGCATCTTTGCGATCTCGTCGAGCATTGGTTGCACCTGCAGCTTCGCCCAAGCCCGCGCATCGTTCACGAGCCGATAGGCATAGCGAAACCAGCTCAACTCCATCAGCTTTTCATGGCACACTTCAAACAGCACCAAAGTGGCCATTAGACCGAGACCCTTGGCGAGAAGAAAAAGGATCGTACCAAGCACCACCGCACCCTTTGCCACGATCCAAAGCGAAAAGAGCTGCGCCGGAATGCCGAGTACTTCGGGTAAGGCAAATAGGAAAATAACAATGACCGGAGGAAGCTGTGCGACACCGCGCGATAATGCGGCTTTAACTTCTTGCCATGGCAGGCGCGCGACAAGCCAAGCGATGAGGGGTTGGATATGGTCCCATAGCCACGCTTCCAACAAAAACAGAAGCGCGATGAAAATCCAAAGGGGCTTTAGCAGGTGGCGTGTCATGGCGTAGAGATGGGGAGGGCGAGACACCTGATCAAGCGCCTCGCTCCCTTTTCATTATCGTCCAAAACGCCGATTGCGTTGAACCTTGCCTTCCCGCGCCATATCGCGGACTTCAGGCCCGTCCTTGCGCGGTGGGCGAGCGCCCTGAGCGGGCTTGCCCTGTTGTGGGCGATCCTGCCGTGGACGCGACTCTTGTGCGCGTGGTGGATCATCCCGGCGTGAACCTGGAGCCGTCTCACTTGGGGTCCGTGAACCCTCGTTGCGGCTTCTTTCCGGGCGGTTACGTTGCCATACCGGTTTACCCGAGCGCGTGGTACGTGGCTTGTCCGTTGAGGGTTCACCCTTCACGCGTGGCTGCGGCGGCATACCAAGGCCTGCGCCAAGCGGATTTTCAACGACGGGAATTTGCTGCCGCGTTACCTTCTCAATCGCGCGTAAAAACGTATGCTCTTCGCGATCACAGAACGAAATTGCAATGCCCGTTGCACCTGCACGCGCGGTGCGGCCGATACGGTGCACATAGCTTTCCGGCATATTTGGCAAATCGAAATTGATGACGTGCGAAACATTGTCGACGTCGATGCCGCGTGCTGCAATATCGGTTGCGATCAATAACCGCAATTTGCCGGCTTTAAAATCAGCCAAAGCGCGCTCGCGTTGTGGTTGGCTTTTATTGCCGTGAATAGCTGCGGCACGAACACCTTTTTCTTCCAAACGCTTCACAACCTTGTCGGCCCCATGCTTGGTGCGTGTGAACACAAGCGCACGATCAATCGTCGCATCGTCCATCAATTTGTGAAGCAAGGTCTGCTTATGCGCTGTATCAACAAAAATAATTTTCTGTTCAACACGCTCGGCGGTTGTTGCAACGGGTGTTACTTCAACGCGTACCGGGTTGCGCAAAAAGGCAGCGGCTAATTCCGCAATATCCTTCGGCATGGTGGCTGAGAACAACATCGTCTGGCGCTTGATGGATGTCATCGCAACCAGCTTGCGGATATCCACGATGAAACCCAAATCCAGCATATGGTCGGCTTCATCGAGCACGAGCACTTCAACATCGCCCAAATGCACGGCGCGTTGATTGACAAGATCGAGCAGACGGCCCGGTGTGGCCACCAAAATATCGATGCCATTCAGAAGCGCGCGCGTCTGCCTACCAATCGGAATGCCACCATAAACGACTTCGCTCGTAAGCTTGGCAAAGCGACCATAAGAGCGGAAGCTCTCGTGGATCTGTCCTGCAAGCTCGCGCGTTGGCGAAAGGATCAGCGCCCGGCAACCACGCCGTGGTGTTGGCTTTGGATCGCGCAACAGGCGTTCAAGAATAGGCAACGCAAAGGCCGCCGTCTTTCCGGTGCCGGTTTGCGCAATGCCGAGCAGATCGCCGCCCGTCATCAGAGGCGGGATCGATTGCGATTGGATCGGCGTCGGCGTCGTATAGCCTTCGGTCTTCAACGCGCGAAGCAATTTCTCATTGAGGTTTAGGTCATTAAATGTGGTCAAGTTGGTCTCTTTTCAAATCAAAACACCCAATGCCGCGACATGCGGATGGGTTAAAGACGGAGTCGGACTCACACGATCGAGCAACTCTTTCGAGGCGATCGACCGGAGGACACCCCGCGTGATTTGGGAGGCCAATAAAGAAGTCTTTGGGCGCTAATCGCCCGGGCGGTCGGCGGGACTTAAGGATGCCAGACAAGATCAACCGATCCTCGACAACGCTTCACGCGGGTCCCAATGCCGAAAACCGACGCTGTGGCGCCTTCATGCCTGTTGCAGTGCAAAAGGTCAAGGAAAAAGGGGAGCGGCCCCTCATTCCCCCCTAGCGCCGGAACTGATCCATCCGCATCCGCGCCTTTTCCTCGCGGATCATATTGGCCACCTCAACGGGCACAACGCGTTGGCCGACAGGAAACAGCGAGAGCGCCGCAAGCTTAAACGATTGCAGGCCGAACGGGATCAGAATAATCGTCATACAGCTCAAAACGCCTGCAACGAGATAGGCAAAAAACAGCACCAACCCGAAGGTGCACGCCCAAATGAGATTGAGCAAAAACCCGATCAAGCCTTCAACCGGCGTTTCCACTTGCAAATCAAGATCGCGGATATGCACCACATCCATCCCGAACGGAAAAGCCGACAGCTTCGCCATCTCAATCGCCGAGCGCGTAAAGGGCAGGCCGATAATGGAGACGGCAAACACGAGCGCGCCCAAGAGCCATAGAAGCGAAATGTACCACCCGCCGAGGATAAACCAGATGAAATTGCCAGTGAGGCGCATGGGGCTTTTCCAATTTAAGTTTCGATAACGCCCTATAGCATAGCGGGCTTGTCAAGTCGCTGCCGTAACGTAATATGCTACTGCGCCTGCGTATCCGGCGATTCGAGTGCCGATTGCAGGAAAAGTCTATGACCATCGAACCGATTGAAAGTGGCAGCGAAGACCTTGTTACGCAAAATATTGCTGCTCTAAAGGCTCTTTTCCCCGAAGCGTTCACCGAAGGCAAAATCGATTTCGATGTCCTCAAGCAATTGCTCGGCGGCACCGTCGACGAGCGCGAGGAAAAATACGGCCTCAATTGGCACGGCAAGCGCCGCGCGCGGCAATTGGCACTCACGCCTTCAACGGGCACTTTACTGCCGTGCCCTGAAGACAGTGTGGATTGGGATACAACGCAAAACCTCATGATCGAGGGTGACAATCTCGAAGTGCTCAAGCTCTTGCAGAAGAGCTACGCGGGCAAAGTGAAACTGATCTATATCGACCCGCCTTACAATACGGGAAAGGATTTTGTCTATCCCGATGATTTTCGTGACAACATCAAAAATTATCTTGAACTGACAGAGCAACTAGAAGGCGGGCGTAAAATTACATCGAACACGGAGACATCGGGAAGGTTTCATACTGATTGGTTGAATATG
>CAIRGA010000158.1 GCA_903877935.1 uncultured Hyphomicrobiales bacterium | reverse complement strand
CGGGCGAGCCCGCGATCAATCCCGTGCCGCGCGATATGATGCGGATCGCAATTGAAGAGGCCGCCTTCGAGACCAGCGGCCCGCGCGATGTGATCATTGAAATCGCTATCCCCGGCGGAGAGGAGTTGGCACTTGGCACGCTGAATGGTCGGCTCGGCATTGTCGGCGGCCTTTCCATTTTGGGAACGACCGGCGTTGTGATCCCGTTTTCCTGCGCAGCTTGGATCTCGTCGATCCATCGCGGCATCGATGTGGCGCGGGCCACCGGCATCACCCATGTTGCGGGGGCGACGGGGCATACGTCGGAGAAAGCCATTCAAGGCTTTCATGCTTTGCCCGACGTCGCTTTGATCGATATGGGCGATTTTGCCGGCGGCATGCTGAAATATCTCAAAAAGCATCCCGTGCCTGTTGTTACCGTCGGCGGCGGTTTTGCCAAAATGACCAAGCTCGGCCAAGGCTTGCTGGACCTTCATTCGCGCAGCGGCGAGGTGGATTTGGCTTGGCTTGCCGAGCGCGTGCGCGAAACGGGCGCTGACCCCGCTTTTGTGGAAACGGTACTTCAGGCCAATTCCGCCCTCGAAGTGATGGAAAACTGCCGCGCCCGCGGGCTTGATATCGGCCAACGCGTGGCGGATGAGGCGTGGGTAACGGCCGCCAAGGCGCTCGCCGGTTCCGGATCCATGCTCGATGTCGTGATCGTGGATCGGCAGGGCCAAGTCCTCGCCCGAACGGCGCCGCGCAAGGTTTGAGAGCTCGCTCATTCGGTGCCCCGCCAACCGGGCGTGCGGAACCGCCGTTGATAGTCGGCATCATAAAGCGCGCTATTGCGAAACCCTTCCGCGCCCAGCGTTTTACCAACCAATATAAGGGCGGTACGCTCAACAGGGCTCTCGGAGAATTGCTCGGCAATCGTAGCAAGCGTGCCCCTTAGGATTTGCTGATCGGGCCAGCTCGCGCGGTAAACAATCGCTGCCGGGCAATCTGCGCCATAATGTGGCGTCAGCGTCGCCACCACCTCGTCTAGCGTATGGATCGAGAGGTGGATCGCCAGCACCGCGCCGGTTCTGGCGAAATTGGCGAGGTTTTCGCTTTCCGGCATCGACGAGGCGCGGCCCGAAGTTCGCGTCAAAACGACGGATTGGGCAATTTCCGGCAAAGTGAGTTCCGCGCCCAAAGCGGCGGCGGCGGCGGCAAATGATGGCACGCCGGGCGTGACAGAAAAAGGAATGCTAAGCAATTTAAGCAAGCGGATTTGCTCGCCCATCGCGCTCCAGATCGAGAGGTCGCCAGAATGGAGGCGGGCAACGTCCTGACCCGCGTCGTGGGCACGACTAAATTCTGCCCCTAATTCTTCCAGCGACATCGCCGCCGTGTTGATAATCCGCGCGCCTTCAGGGCAATGCGCCAGAATTTCCTTGGGCACCAAGGATCCCGCATAGAGACAAACGGGTGAGGCGGCGATCAAATCGCGTCCGCGCAACGTGATGAGATCGGGTGCGCCAGGACCTGCGCCAATGAAATGCACGGTCATGGCTTGGCTTCTCCACTTTTCGCAATCGCGCAGGTGACATTGCCACGGCTGATGCGGGGGACAATTAGCGTCGATCCTTCGCCTGCCCCGACGAGTGCAGCGGTTTCGGCAATCGAGGGAACACCAAATAAAGCTACGACGCGTTCCGAGCGGGACTCGGTTCGGCCAGCCACGCTTTTCAATGCGATTTCCGGCAAGAAAAGCAAGGGAAGTGAAAGGCTTGCCGCTGCTTCCGCAAGTCCTGATTCATGCGCTTTCGAGGCCACGGTAAACAGGCCCGCAATCGTCTCGTTCTCGACGCGGGATAAACCGTCCTCGATGAGTGCTATGATTTCATCTGCACTAACGCCGGATTTACACCCTATACCAATCGCGATCATGCGCGCTTCTCCGCGCCTTTGACGATGACCCATTGAAGGACCGGCATCGATGCCCGCCAGCCATGAAATGGCCCAACCGGATCGGCACGTGAGACTTCGATTTTACTCAATGTACCACCCATCTCGACATGGCGGCGCATCAGATCGGCTTGGGTTTCAATTGTGACAGCATTGGCGACCAATCTCCCGCCTTCCGGTAACATTTCCCATGCAGCGTTAATAACCGCGGGATCAGTGCCGCCACCGCCAATAAAAATGGCATCCGGGGTCGACAATCCACCAAGCGCTGCGGGAGCCGAGCCTTCGATCAGTTTTAATTCCGGCACGCCAAGCGATAAAGCGTTTCGTGTTATCCGCGCAGCACGATCCGCGCGTGGCTCAATGGCAATGGCACGGTTTGACGGATGGCGCAGCATCCATTCGATCGATATTGAGCCAGAGCCAGCACCAATATCCCACAGCAATTGCCCTTGAAGCGGTGCAAGCGAAGATAGTGTGATCGCCCTAATCTCGCGTTTGGTAATCTGATTGTCGTGCTCGAAGAGATCATCCTCCAAGCCCGAGGTGAGAGGAATTATTTTTGCGCCGCGTGACGTGACAATCTCGATGCCGAGCGTGTTGAGCGGATCGAAGATTTCTTGAGTCTCGTGAATCGCTTGCGCCGTTTTCTTCACCATTCGCTCGCGCTTGCCACCCAACGCTTCGCACACGTTAATTAGGCTTTGTCCCATTCCTTTGTCTACAAGATGGCTCGCCAATTTGCTGGCTGTTGTACCATCCCACGTTAAGGCGATAAGTTTTGCATGTGGCTGCAAATGTTGCGCGATGCGCTCGAAGGGCCGGCCGTGCAGGGATAGGAGCGCGCAATCCTGTATCGCCCAACCGAGCTTGGCGGCAGTCAGACTGAAGGCCGACGGAGCGGCAAGGGTTCGGATTTCTTCAGTTGCCAGCCGCTTGGCAAGTGTTGCTCCAACACCATAAAAAAACGGATCACCTGAGGCTAAAACAAGCGTGGATTGCCCTCGACGAGCGAGCACCATCTCAATGCCTTGCTCGAACGGTTGCGGCCAAGCCTTTGTTTCAGAATCGGTTTTGCCGATTAGGGCCAGGTGACGCTCGCCGCCGATAATAAAGGGAGCCTGATCGATCAATCGGTTCGCTTGTGCCGATAATCCGTCTCGACCATCTTCACCGATGCCGATAAGGGTGAGCCAAGGAGTGCTCATGCAGCCATCTCCCGCTGAGGTTTTGGATTATGACGGGCAAACGAATTCTCATTTTGGGCGGCACAAGCGAGGCGATGGCGTTGGCCCGTGCTTTGGCAGATGGCGCCAAGATCGATGCTGTCATGTCTCTGGCTGGTCGTACCAGCTATCCCGTTTTGCCCCCCATTCCCCATCGCATCGGTGGCTTTGGTGGTGTTGACGGATTGGTCGCTTATCTCGAAGAGCAGTCCATCGCTGCCGTTATCGACGCGACCCATCCCTTCGCCGCTCAAATGACGCGCAACGCGGCTCTGGCCTGTGCAAAACTCGGGGTGCCCCGCGCGGTATTCACCCGTGCGGCTTGGCATCCGGGCGAGGGCGATCAATGGATCAGCGTTACGAACACCGAGGCGGCGGTTGAGGCGCTGGGAAATGCCCCACGAAAAGTGTTTTTGACGGTTGGCCGTCTGTCGTTGCCTGCGTTCAAACAGGCTCCGCAGCATTCCTATCTGATGCGCAGCATCGATGCGCCCGATGCGGCGGATCGTCCACCGCAGATGGAGCTTATTCTGGCCCGTGGACCCTTCGATGTCGACGCCGAGATCGAATTGATGATAAAGCATGGTATCGACATCGTCGTTACGAAGAATAGCGGCGGAAATGCGACCGATGCCAAGCTCGCTGCCGCTCGCGCACTCCAGCTGCCCGTGATTATGATCGAGCGTCCGACGATGCCCGAGAGTAGGCTTATCGAAAAGCTTGATGACGTCCTGGACTTTATCAAGGCTCATAATCCGACCCCGTAATGGCGGGGCGTGTAGAGCCAAGGTTCTTGGCCCGTCCGTTCGATAAAGCGCGTTTCGCTTGAGCCGATCATCACCAGCGTGGACATATCCGCCGTGGCGGGATCGGCTTCACCGAGTGTTGTTAAAAGAATGCGCTCATCAGGACGCCCAACCGCTCGGGCAAAGGCCACAGGCGTTGATGGCTTTTTCAACGAGCGTAGCAAGGCAAAGGCGTCATGGATCGGTTGAGGTCGCGTTTTTGAAGCAGGATTATAAAGCGCGATTACAAAATCGCCCTCGGCTGCTGCCTTCAGGCGGCGGATGATGACATCCCACGGCTTGAGATTGTCAGAGAGCGAGATCGCACAAAAATCATGACCCAATGGAGCGCCAAGCCGAGCGGCTGCTGCTTGCATGGCGCTAATGCCCGGTAGAACCTGAATATCGGTTGCGCGATCCGCATCGCTGCCTGCATCGACCGCCTCAAAAACGGCTGCCGCCATCGCAAATACGCCGGGGTCTCCGCCTGAGACAACGGCAACGACATGCCCCTGTTGCGCGAGGTCTAACGCATGGCGCGCGCGATCAATTTCCACCCGGTTATCGGTGGCGTGCTTGGTCTGGCCTTGGCGGTCCGGTAGCCGCTCGACATAGGGGATATAGCCGATCACATCGGTTGCCACCATTAGCGCTTCGGAAGCTTCAGGCGTCAGCCATTTATCGGGTCCGGGGCCGAGCCCGACAATGAGAATTCTTCCCTTGCTCATCGCGGCCGCCGTCCTTCGCCGGGCACAATGATCATTGAGAAATACGGGGCTACACCGTCGATTTTATCGGCTAAGGGCATCACGATTTCGCCCGCCATCGTACCCCGCTCGACGTAAAAGGAACGGCCCAATAATCCCTTATTTTCAATAATTTCACGTACTTTTTGGAAGTTTTTTCCGAGCTTCATAACAACCACAGCATCGGCCATAGTGAGCCGCTTTTCAAGCTCTTCGCGTGGCAAGGTGCCGGGTATGACGCAAAGTACGTCATCGCCCCATGTCACGGGAGCGCCGGTCGCAGTCCAACATCCGGACATTCCGGTGACGCCCGGGCAGATGACCACATCGAAGCGCTCCTTCAACCGGATATAGGGGTGCATGAAGGAGCCGTAAAACAGAGGATCGCCCTCGCAGAGCAGCGCCACATCGCGGCCCGCCTCCATATGGTCTGCAAGCAGGGCCGAAGCTTCGTCGTAGAAGGCTGAGAGTTGGCGGTTATAATCTGGGTCGGTGTGATGGATTTCGGTGGTCACCGGATAGACCAAGGGCAACTCAATCACGCCTTCGGAAATGAGCCCCTCGGCGATCGTGCGGGCATGGCCCTTTTTGCCGCGTTTGGCAAACCAGGCCACAACGGGGGCCGATTGCACCGCTTTCATGGATTTGAGCGTCACAAGCTCCGGGTCACCCGGGCCGAGACCCACGCCATAAAGCCTGCCTTTGGTATTTGAAGCACTCATTCCTTATCACTCGCCAGTGCGTTGACGGCACCCACCGTCATGGCACTGCCGCCTTTTCTGCCTCTTACCACGATCCAAGGCGCGCGATTATCGTGCATCAACGCCTCCTTTGACTCGGCTGCCCCGACAAAGCCCACGGGCATTCCTACAACACAAGCAGGCAAGGGTGCGCCGTCGTCGAGCATTTCGAGCAAACGGAAGAGGGCTGTGGGTGCATTACCGATAGCAATGACCGATCCCGCTAAATAGGGCCGCCAAAGTTCCATGGCAGCGGCCGTACGGGTTGTACCAAGCTGTTTGGCAAGATCCGGTACGCGCGGGTCATCGAGCGTGCATATAATTTCATTATTGGCCGGTAGACGTGCCTTTGTTATGCCATTGGCGACCATTTTGGCATCGCAGAGGATTGGCGCTCCGGCAAGGAGAGCTTCTCGCCCGCGCTTTGCGGCACCCGTCGCGAACAGAATGTCAGCGGCAGCTTCGACGATCCCGCAAGAATGGATGACCCGCACCGCGACCTTTTCTTCCTCGGGCGTAAAGCGCGCAAGATCGCTTTCCGCGCGGATCATCGCGAAGCTTTTATCGTAAATGGCCGCGCCATCGCGGATATAGTCATAGCGCGAACTCAATTCACTTCTCCTGCCCATATTTCTTCAAGTGCGCGACGAGCCATCGCTGCATCGAGGCCGGACTTTATTGCTCCGTCTGATGCCTTTCCGTTCAGAACGAGGTCATATAACCCATTCCGTCCGACCAGAACGGCCTCTGTAGCGGCCGGGTGCGCGCAACCCTTCTCGCAACCCGACACATGTAGCCGTGTTCCAGACCTTTTTGTTAGCCAATCCAGTTGAGCAAATCCTAGCGCGTCGTGATGGGTGTTAACGGTCGCGTTGCGGCATGAAGGCTTTCCCGTGCAAGCAGCAATCTGCAGCCTCGGATCATTCGCGTGCGTAATGAAACTTTCACCAACCCTCCCAATGAGGGCTTCGGCCGTTGATCGATTAAGCCCTGGTAGCAGGATCGCTCGCCAAGGGGTTAGTCGTAATTCGCCCGAGCCAGACTTGAGCGCGAAATCTGCCAAAGCCGCCAATCCATTTGCGCTCAATCGTCCGAAGGGCGCACCAAGTCCGAGAAAGCCGCTATCCCCGAGCTTATGATAGCCGAAGGATGCTTTCTCTGTTACCCGTTTTGACCGAACCAAAAGCCTCTCAATACGAGCCCTTTTGAAAATCTCATTGGCACCGAATGCCGATACCAGATTTACCATTCGTTTATAGGGCAAATCGGCTACTTCTGACGCTTCAATAAAAGCGAGCGCGAGGGTGGATGCCGTATCGCATAGATCGTTTGCGTCGATCCTTCCGACCGTTTCGTGATTTCCGATCCGGACCTCAAAAACAGGCTTTCCGCTTTCCATCGTCGCCTCAAAGGCGACATCGGCCATTTGTTCGCTGAGTGAAAATCGTCCACCATCATCGACCGAAAAACCAAATTTGCCGGGTAAGCGATGGAGCGCTCGGTTCGATGCAAGCCGGTGCTCCAACGCTTTCACGATCGGGCGAATGTCGAGATGGGCTGATGGATCAAGCCCGGCCAAAGGCGAGGCAATAACGTTGCGAACCGCTTCCGCCTCGGCGTCGTCATCCAGCAAACCGTGCCGCGACAAATCAGCAATCAAATGCGGCCATTGGCTTCCGCTGACGCCACGAATTTGCAGGTTGGCACGTCCTGACAAATCGATAAGTCCGTTGCCATATTGTCTAGCGGCTTCGGCAATGATTTGGGCATTTAGGGCGCTTACAATGCCGCCGGTCATGCGAAGGCGCACCAAGAGGCCGTCGCCACTTTCCATCGGGCGCAATGCACCGGGACACCAACCTTTGATCAGCGATTCGGCGTTCATTCAGCCGCCTCGGTCATGAAAGTTTCGAGCGCACTTCGTGTCGAATTCCGCCGAGAGGTCCAAAAGCCACGCTTCTCTGCCTCGAGAAATGTATCTGCGATCGATTGTGCGGCGGCAGAATTAGCCTCTTTTAAAAATGCACGTACGTCATCATTGCCAAGGGTTGCGTCAAACATTTGATCGAAATGACGGCTTTCAACAGCATCCGCTAACGCTGCATAGGCATAGAGATTTTGAACGGTCTCAGCGATTTCAGTTGCCCCCCGCCACCCGTGTCGCATTTGCCCTTTGATCCAACGCGGATTCGTAGCGCGGCCATTGAGGATACGGGCCACTTCTTCACCGACCGTGCGGACTTTCGCGGGGCTGCCGCCCTTGGTTGCGTCAACATGATAGAGGCTGGGAGTAGCCCCTAGGCTTTTGGCAGCCGCTGCAAAGCCACCTTCGTGCTCGGCAAACGCGTCAGAGTCCAAAATATCCTGCTCAGCCATGTCCTGAACGTGCACAAACGCATCGGCGGATGCTATTTGTTCCCGGAATTCGGATGGTGCGTCCAGGCCATCGTTTGATGCGCGATAGGCGAATGACGACGAGGCGAGATAGGCCTCGCCCAAGTCGGCTTGTTCTTGCCAATTACCGCGCGCAATTTGCTCGCCAAGGCCCAAGCCATATGTACCGGGTGCGGAGCCAAAGATGCGCAATGGATCCGCACTATTCTTGAGGCGCTTTGCCGCTAATGGATTTTCATTCGCCGTCTCGTCAAGCTGTGAGATCGCTTGAACGGCCTCATCAAACAATGCGATTTGCGATGGAAAAACGTCGCGAAAAAGCCCGGATATACGCAAAGTGACGTCGATGCGAGGCCTGCCGAAGCTGGCTGGAGGTAGAATTTCAAATCCAGTGACACGCGAGCTCGAGGCTTCCCAAATCGGTCTTACACCCAAAAGGGCGAGTGCTTGTGCAAGATCATCGCCGCCCGTGCGCATTGTGGCCGAGCCCCATAAATCAATCACGATAGATTGCGGCCAGTCCCCATGGTCTTGCGCGTAACGGGCCACAACTTCTTCCGCCGTACGTTTGCCAATTTCCCAGGCGGTGCGGGTAGGCACGCTGCGCGGATCAATTGTGTAGAGATTACGACCCGTGGGAAGCACATCGACGCGTCCACGAGACGGCGCACCCGCCGGTCCCGCTGCAACGAAACGCCCGTCCAGAGCTGCAAGCAAACCATCACGTTCAGCCATCGGACTAGCGAGAAGGCGTGTAACGGCATCCTTCGGATCGGCGATGTTATCCATTACCCGGATGGTATCTTGCGTCGCCTCAAGCGTGTCAGAACGGCCAAAGATATGCAGACCATCGGCAATACGCATTTCTTTTAAATCACAGAGCCATGCATCGAGCTCGCTGAGTAAAGTAGGCGTATCTTGCCCCTCATTTACGCCGGCATCCTTCATAATGCCGGTTTCACGCGCACGCCTTACGATCAATTCAGCGAGCATTGTTGCGCGGCGCGGGTCGAGTGTTTGGGCGCTTGAATATTCGTCCAAAAGCCCTTCGATTTCGATGGCCACACCATGCGAGCCCGCCTCCGTCAAAGGCGGCGTTAAATGACCAATAGTAACAGCGGCAAGTCGACGTTTGGCTTGGGCTGCTTCACCGGGATTGTTGACAATAAAGGGGTAAATAACGGGAAGCGCACCAATCAAGACTTCAGGGGCACAATCCGCGGCGAGGGCGACAGATTTACCGGGCAACCATTCGAGCGTTCCGTGTGTACCACAATGGATCATGGCGTCGAGATTTTTACGCCGTGTAAGCCAAAGATAAAAGGCGATGTAGCCGTGCGACGGCGGACGGGTGGCATCATGATATTCAGCTTTGATGTCGACTACGCTTCCACGGGAAGGTTGCAAGGCAACGATTAAATGGCCCGCCTCAATAACGCGAAAGGTAAAGGATCCGCCTTGAATGGTGGTATCGTGTTCAGCAT
>CAIRGA010000157.1 GCA_903877935.1 uncultured Hyphomicrobiales bacterium | reverse complement strand
TTCTAATATTTGATATGAATGATCTGCACCATCATGAAAATAATGAGCAGTCGCAGTTTTTATCGAATACATTTGACAAATATTTTGGTTTTGGAAGCGCGCCAAAAGCGAAACAGGAGACACAACCGAGACGGTTCAATAACCGTTGCAAACGGATCAGACTCCTTTTTTTCCATTGACCGCAGTATCGGCTCGATATTTGTCAGCGTAAGAAAAATTGGGAACAATCCATAAGGAAGAGGCTTTATTTCTTCTCTCGCGCGGTTCAAGTGATGCCGAGCAATGCTTCGCATTTCAGCCAATGCTTCAAGGATTGATGGCGTTGATCGCCGTTGCCGAAGGTCTTCGATCGTGACCTTATGGCGATGAAGGATCTCTTGCGGAATGTAAATCTGCCCGCGGGCCGAATGCCACGCAAAGGCCCTTAAAAGAGCCGTAATACTTAGAGCGACGCCGGCATGCCCGCACAAATCCGGAGCCGAATAGTATTCACCTCTTGATAGGATGAACAGGGAGAGCTGTAACAAGGCGGAAGATGTCTCCCCGCAATAGGCTTCAAGATCGTTCAAGCTCGGCATTGGATCGTCATAAAGATCGAAGACACGCGCATCGATTAAATTGAGCAAAGTTTGAGGCGGTAAATGATAGTCCGCCAACGCCTTTAAAAGTGGGCCCGCGACGGGATGGGATGCGACATCCCCCTCACCTTTGCCGCTCAATACATCACGCCACCATTGCAGCCGGATTTCGCCGATCATCGGCTCGGATACCAGCTCTCGGGTTCGTACAATCTCGAGATTAAACGCGTATAACGCCGCCAGAGCCGGCCGGGCTTCGGCCGGGGCAAACAAACAGGTGTAATAGCGCTCGGGGTCCGCCTGCTTCAGAACATCGAGACAAAACTCAGCTCCAGTCTCATGAGGCATGTTCTAATCTATCGCTATCAGAGCGGCCGCCACGCGACGGCCTTCATTCATCAAGACATTATAGGTTCGTGCCGCAGCCGTCGTTGTCATCGGATCAAAACCAATTTTGGCTTCCCTAAACCGCCACCGGAGAGTGTCGTCGATATAAATCGGATTTTTTCCGGTTCCTACCAACACGAGATCAATGTCGTGTGCTTCCAAAAAAAGAGGCGCAAAAGAAGCGGCCGTCAATGCGGCAGGGGAATGAACATCCCAGGCATAAATGCCTGATGGCAGAATGAGGATAGACCCTCGATGGGACATTTCGGCAAATCGAAAACCGCCATTGCCAACGGCATCTAATAAATGCCGTCCCGGAACGAAGCCCTCATAGCGGGCCTCATTCATTTTGCGTTCTGTACCGCTTCGTCGCTCGGACTTTCCGTTTCATTGGCTTCCGCTGCGATGCGCGCGCCAAGATAAATCAAAACCGGAGCGGCAATGAAGATGGACGAATAGGTGCCAATGACAACACCAAAAATCATCGCATAAGAGAAGCTCTTAATGACAGAACCGCCGAAAAGGACAAGGGCTAGAAGTGCCAGCGATGTCGTCATCGATGTCATAACCGTCCGCGACAAGGTCGTGTTGATCGACAGATCCAACAAATCAGAAATCGCCATGCGCTTATATTTGCGAAGCAGCTCGCGAATACGGTCAAACACCACCACGGTATCGTTGAGCGAATAACCTACAATCGTAAGAATGGCCGCGATCGACGTCATATTGAATTCGATTTGCGTGACCGCGAAAAATCCGAGGGTCAATACAAGATCATGCAAGGTCGCAATAACAGCGCCAACCGCAAACTGCCATTCAAAGCGGAACCACAAATACACGAGCACTGCTAAAATCGACAGAACAACGCCTAAGATGCCCGATTGTACCAACTCGCCAGAAACACGCGGACCGACCACTTCAACACGGCGGAACTCATAATCGGCGCTAAAGACCGAACGTACATGTTCAACAACGGCCTGTTGACCTTTATCGCCCCCAGGCTGCAGCCCAAAGCGCAACGAGACCTCGCCCAGATTTCCGAATTCTTGGACCTCGACATCACCTAAATGAAGCTCCGCAGTCGATGTCCGTACCTTTGCAATATCTGCATGTCCCGACGTCGCCTTCATTTCGATGAGTGTACCGCCCGTAAAATCGATACCGAAATTAAGGCCAATAAACAAAAAGGCTGTGACGGAAACAACCGACAGTAAGGCGGACACCGGAAAGCTAATGCTCCGGAAGTTCATAAATCCGAATTTGGTATCGTCCGGGATAATCCTGAGAAGTTTCATCGTATCATTCTCCTCAGAACGGCATTTTCTGTGGACGGGACCGCGTATACCAAAGCGCGATCATCATCCGTGTCATCGTGACGGCCGTTACAACCGTCGTTACGATACCAAAGACCATCGTAACGGCGAAACCGCGAACCGGTCCCGAGCCCAAAAAGAACAGGATTGCTGCGGCGATAAACATCGTTACGTTCGAGTCGATAATGGTCGCGAAGGCGCGGGTAAACCCTGCGTCCAAGGAAGCAACGAGGCTACGGCCTTGACGCGCTTCCTCTCTAATCCGTTCATAGATCAGAACGTTGGAGTCAACAGCCGTACCGATCGTTAAAACGATACCGGCAATGCCCGGCAATGTTAGCGTTGTACCAATCAACGACATCATCGCAAAAATCAAAACGACGTGGATGGCAAGCGCGATATTGGCAAACAAACCAAACAATCCATAGGTCGCAAACATGAATCCGACGACCAAGACGGCTGCGACATAAGACGCAATCTTGCCGGCGTTAATCGAGTCCTGACCGAGCCCCGGTCCGACCGTACGCTCCTCCACAATCGTAAGCGGCGCAGGCAATGCGCCGGCACGAAGAAGAATGGCAAGATTATTGGCGGCTTCGACTGTAAAGCGACCAGAAATTTGCCCCTGACCACCCGTAATGGGGGACTGGATCCGAGGCGCCGAAATCACTTTACGATCAAGCACAATAGCGAGCGAACGACCAACCGCTTCCGTTGTTGCTTGCCCGAAACGTTGCGCGCCGCGAATATTAAATTTGAAATTGACGATCGGTTCCGAATTGCGGCCATCAAAACCCGGTTGCGCGTCAATCAAATCTTCACCTTGCACGATGACGCGCTTTTCGATGGGAAGTTGTACGGAACCTTCGTCGACCTGAGGCAACATCTCGACGTCGCCAGACGCAGCGCCCGAATCAGCCACCATGCGGAATTCAAGCTGAGCCGTTGTGCCGAGAATATCCTTCAAACGCTTTGGATCTTGTAATCCCGGAACCTGGACAAGAATCCGATCGACGCCCTGCCGTTGGATGTTAGGCTCGGTCGTCCCCAGCGCATCGATACGTCGACGAAGCACTTCAATCGCCTGATCAATGGCTTTGCGAATTTTTTCGTTAACGCCTTCATCCGTAACCGTCAGCGTAATCAAGCCATCAGGCTGTTCGGAAAATTCGATCAGAGAGGGCGCCGCACCGCGGATCAAATTGACGGCGGGCCCCGAGCTCGCGAGCTCTCTTAATTTAGGAAGAACGCGGGCGCGCTCATTGGCATCGGCAATTCGAACGGTAACGCCACGCGGCAAAACGGCAATGCCGCCAGCAAGCGCCACTTTTTCATCGCGAAGAACCCGTCGCATATCATCCCGTAATGAATTGATCTGCGTTTTAACGACCGCACCGCTATCGACTTCAAGCAAGACGTGAGAGCCGCCCTGAAGGTCAAGACCAAGCACGATGGCCTGGCTCGGAATAAGCCAAGCAGGAATAAAGCCAGGAGCATTTGCCCGGATGGCGGCCCGGGTCTCAGGCGACATCAGACTAGGTGCGGCAAAATAGAAGCCCGCAAAAGCTAAAAGCAGAATGGCAGCGATTTTGCCGCGAGAATAACGAAGCATGGGAGTTGTCGCTCTATCCGGGAACGGTCAGGACTTGACCGGTTCGCCTTTGCTGCGGACGTCGGCGATGGCAGAGCGCGAAACCCGCACCCGGACATTGTCGGCAATTTCCAGTTCTAGTTCATTATCGTCGTTTACTTTGATGACCTTACCGATAAGACCACCGCTCATCACGATTTGATCACCGCGACGGACGTTTTTGATCATTTCCTGATGATCCTTTTGGCGCTTTTGTTGCGGCCGGATCATAAGGAAATACATGATAATGAAGATTAAAATGAACGGAATAATCTGGATCAGCATATCCGAACCACCAAGGGCGGATGCACTTTGCGCATAGGCGGGCGTAATCACGTCAGAAACCTCCGGTCAAAGATTAGGTATGGGAGCAACCTCAATTCAATCAAGCACCCCCGATAGTCGGCGGGACTATAGCCAGACAGCAGCGGATTGCAAATCATAGCAGGGCAAAACGGTTATTTTAACGCTTATGGACGCGGTGTCGTTTCGCCGTTATGGAAAAGATATCATATTCAACCGAGTTATCTGCCTCATGTCGTCCGAACCTTTTACCCTTCCTGACGAATTTGCCACGGAACTAAAGCGAATCGCGGATGCGCTGGAACGCCTCGCTCCGAAGCCGCGCCCGTATACGAATTTAGGCATGGCGGATGCCTTTGTATGGCACGCTGACGGCGGCTGGCTCTCGCCCGTCCCGCACGTTAACCGCGTCGAAATGGGGTTGTTACGCGGCATTGATCGCGTTCGGGATCAACTCAACGAAAATACCGAGCGCTTTGCCCGGGGGCTTCCTGCCAATAATGCCTTGTTATGGGGCGCCCGCGGTATGGGCAAATCCTCGCTGGTTAAGGCTGCACATGCTGAAGCTTTAACTAAACTGAACGGAATGGCAGGCCTTAAGCCTCTAAAATTAGTAGAAATCCATCGGGAGGACATCGAGAGCCTACCTGCCTTAATGGCCATTATGCGCGATGCCGATTGCCGGTTTATCGTGTTTTGCGATGATCTATCGTTCGATGCGAATGATACATCCTACAAATCACTCAAAGCGGTCCTCGAAGGTGGCATCGAAGGCAGGCCAGATAATGTGATTTTTTATGCAACGTCGAACCGGCGCCATTTATTGCCCCGCGACATGATGGACAATGAGCGCGGTACTGCGATTAATCCTGGTGAAGCGATTGAAGAGAAAGTTTCCCTATCCGACCGCTTCGGCCTTTGGCTTGGATTTCATAAATGTAGCCAAGACGAATATTTGGAAATGGTCCGAGGATATGCGCAACATTACGCCATTCAAACCGACAGGGCTCAGCTCGAGCATGAAAGCTTGGAATGGGCCACCACACGCGGATCGCGCTCGGGTCGTACCGCCTTCCAATATATCCAAGATTTGGCCGGACGACTCGGCGTTCATCTGAATTAAAAAAGGCGGCCTAAAGGCTGCCTTTTTTATGTCCGAAGTGAAAGTCCTAGTCGTCGCTCAAATGTTCAACCGGATCAACCGGTACGGAACCTTTGCGCAATTCAAAGTGCAGTTGAGGCGCGGAAACATCTCCCGACTGACCAGAAAGCGCAATAACTTGGCCGCGCTTAATCTCGTCACCCCGTTTAACTTTAATCTCGCTGGCATTCCCATAAACCGATACCCAACCATCGGAGTGCCGGATCATAACGAGATTACCAAAGCCCTTAACCTCACTGCCAGCATAAGCGACAACGCCTGCCTCGGCAGCCTTGATCGGTGTGCCTTGCGGTAGGGAAATATTGATACCGGTGCTCTTTACGCCGTTCTTATCACCGAAGCCTTGAATAACTCTGCCGCGTGCCGGCCAACGAAAGCCAGCTTCAGCAACCGCTTTGGTTGTTTCGACAGGAGATGTCGTTGGCGCTGAATTATCGAGTGAGGCTACTTGCGCGGGAGCAGCAACCTGTGCCGCTTGCGCAACCTTAGCCGCTTCACCCTTTTTACCGAGTGGCTTGGCTGCGGCAGGATCGGCTGCAGCAGGAACCGTCGTTACCAAAGCAGCCGCCTTTGCAGCCTCAGGTTTAGTTTTGGCCGCCGTTAGGCCACCATCTGCAACAAAGACGGGAATAATAATCTTTGCGCCATGCGGAGGTTTGGCTTTCGCCGTTAAACCATTTGCGCCGCGGATTGCATCTTCCGGAACGCCGTAGCGGCCAGAGAGCGTCGCAATGGTTTCCCCATTACCCAAAGTGACCTCGGTGCCACCTTGCGCAATCCATTTGCCATTTCCGGAAGCGGCGGGAACCGCTTTCGAATTTTGTGGAGCGGTTACGCTAGGTGCTGGTTCAACATTCAGTGCTGCAAGCTTTTTTGCAGGTTGTTGCGGCGATGTCTGCCCGGTCGTTGTCGTTGCTAAAGGCTTCAAGGCGCTTTGACCCGAACCCGTATTGGCATTCGAGCCAGAGGGTGCATCGATCGGAGCTGACGAAATCGAACTATTGCTGATTGGCGCCGAAGGCGATGCAATGACATCACTGCCCGTCATCGCGTCGGATTGAGCCTTGGACGACAGCGAACCTGTCGTTGGTGGATCAAACCGCGCTGACCCCGCAAAAGGATTGGGTACCGGCGATTTATCTGACACGCGGATGATATCTGTTCCGCAACCTGTCAATAAAACGCAAAGACCGCAGGTAGAGAGAAAGCGCAATGCGGACTTCGAATACACGGGCGACCTCCAAAACAAAGCGAGCAACCGACTCGCGTGAACAAAGGCATTAAACCTCTGTTTAGGTTAAGAAGTTCTTTCTATGGAAAAATTGAGGTCAAATTTGTCTTAAAGAACTTCGGACAAACCCTTAGCCAGCAGCGGCAAATCAAGGCGTCCAAAATGATCGATTTCAACCGATCGGCTCCCTTCGGCACGACGCCAACGCGTCAGCTCAGCCACATGGCTAACCCGAAGCACACCAACAAGCGCCCCACCTGGTGTTAATTGCTCAATAAAGGGATCCACTTCACCTTCGATTGCACCATGAATGATAATGCGATCGAAGGGCCCCTCTTCTGCCAATCCGCGAGAGCCGTCGGCATGAATGATATTGACATTCGTAATTCCAAGCCGGGAAAACCGTGTCTTGGCGGCCTCGACCAATGTTCGATATCGTTCCATGCTCGTGACGCTAAGTCCGATTTGACTTAAAAGTGCACTCGCGTAGCCCGACCCTGTCCCTATCTCCAAAATGCGATCGCCGGAGGAAGCCTCGAGCGCCGATAACATTCGCGCAATCGAGCCAGGCGCCGTCTGCGATTGTCCGCACGCTATTGGGAGTGCGATATCCTCAAGTGCCAAGTCGGAATATTGGTGACCAACAAAGTCGATGCGCGAGACACGTTCGAACGCATTTAAACAGGCCGTATTTAATAATCCGCCCGACCGGAGGCCAAGTAGGAAAGACATTTTTGCTTCTGCGCTTTGCAAGTTAGCGACCACGCTTCAGCCCTTTATTAAAAAATTTGCGCATAACGCGTAAGCGTTGGCTCATCGGTGAGATCAAGACGAAGCGGAGTAACCGACACGCGGTGATCGGCTATAGCCTCCAGATCGGTGCCGTGACCGGGCACTGATTTTCCGCGCGCAAAAGCGATCCAATAATAAGGATTTCCCCGACCATCGAAACGTTCATCGATCCGAAGCAAATCTTGCTGGCGTTGCCCCTGAACAGAAACGCTCGTACCTTTAACGTCTTCGGGATTACAATTTGGGAAATTGATATTCACCAAAATATTCGGCGGAATGCCCTCTTTTAAGATCGTACGGATAATTTCCGGTGCCAAGGTTTCAGCGCAATTCCAATGAAGCGCTTTGACGGTATCGGGACCATAGCACTGCGACAGTGCAATCGAAGGAACACCCAAAATAGTGCCCTCGATGGCCGCCGCCACAGTCCCCGAATAGGTGACGTCTTCGGCGACGTTCTGCCCCCGATTAACGCCAGAAAGAATGAGATCCGGCTTACGATCCAGTACATGGCGAACGGCCATGATCACGCAATCCGTTGGCGTTCCACGCACAGCATACCGTTGTGGGCCCGATTGGCGCAATCGAAGAGGATCATTAAGCGATAGGGAATGAGCAACACCGGACTGATCCGTTTCAGGCGCAACGATCCAAACATCGTCTGAAAGCGAACGCGCAATTGCCTCGCAAATGGCTAGCCCAGGCGCATGAATTCCATCATCATTCGTGACTAAGATACGCATGTTAAATCGCTTTTTCTATTTTTGTGACGCCACCCATATAAGCCAATAAGGCGTCCGGAATTGTGACGGATCCATCTTCGTTTTGGTAATTTTCTAAAATGGCTACCAAAGTTCGCCCGACCGCTAACCCTGAACCGTTGAGCGTGTGGACAAAGCGGTTGCCCTTACCATCGGCGGATTTAAAGCGCGCATTCATCCGGCGCGCCTGAAAATCGCCGCAGACCGAGCAAGACGAAATCTCGCGATACATCCCCTGCCCTGGCAACCATACTTCGATGTCATACGTCTTTTGCGAACCAAAACCCATATCACCCGTGCACAACGTCATGACGCGATAAGGCAGGCCAAGCTTTTGCAGAACTTTTTCGGCCGAGCGGGTCATGTGCTCGTGCTCGGCTTCCGATTGCTCAGGCGTCGCGATCGTTACCAATTCGACTTTTTGAAATTGGTGCTGGCGGATCATGCCACGTGTGTCTCTTCCGGCCGAGCCCGCCTCAGCACGGAAACAATGTGTTAATGCCGTCATCCGTAGGGGAAGCGTTTTTTCCTCGACAATTTCCTCCCGGACCAGATTGGTAAGCGAGACCTCTGCCGTGGGAATGAGCCAATAATCGGGTAAGGCACGGAAAAGGTCATCGGCAAATTTGGGCAATTGTCCGGTCCCAAACATCGCATGGTCTTTAACCAGCAAAGGAGGGTTTACCTCCATATAGCCGTTTTCACCCGTATGAAGGTCGAGCATAAATTGGCCGATTGCCCGCTCAAGCCTTGCCAATTGTCCTTTATTGACGACAAACCGCGCACCCGACATTTTTGCAGCCGCCTCAAAGTCCATAAGGCCTAACGCTTCACCGATATCAAAATGTTGCTTAGGCTCGAAAGCGAACTTTTTAGGCTCCCCCCACAGGCGGGTAGCGACATTTCCATGTTCATCACTGCCGACGGGTACGGATTCCAATGGCGTATTCGGAATGGCCGCCAACTCAGCATCGAGCTCGGCAATCATCTGCTTTTCAAGCGCTTCCGCCTCAGAAAGCCTATCCTTCAGAGCGGCAACCTCCGCCTTTAGCGTGTCTGCCCGCGCCTGATCTTTGGCCGCCATGGCCTGCCCGATTTCTTTGGACAGAGCATTCCGGCGCTCTTGAGTTGATTGCGACGCCGCAATTGCAGCACGGCGCTGATCATCCTTTGCCAAGAGTTGCGATGATAATGGCGAAGCACC
>CAIRGA010000156.1 GCA_903877935.1 uncultured Hyphomicrobiales bacterium | reverse complement strand
GGCGTTTGTGGCCAATGCGCTCTACTTCCAGAAGTCAGGGCGGCCCGCGCTCTTTTTCGATCTCTCGACGATCTGGCGCGGCTCCGCTTCGCTTAATCCATTAAACCTCTTTGTGCGCCCGACGCTTGATGGAATGCCTGCCAATGAAACGGCGCCGCAACCGCCGCGTCGGCCGGATAAGGTCGAAGCGGTTCCGGTCCCCGTGCCCGCGCCTTCTACGACGCCGGTCGTGGCTGCGCCGAAACAATCCGTGCCGGTCAGCCTTGTTGCATCGGCGGATCCGAAGCAAGTCTTTGCGCCGCCGCAACCTATTCCAGATAATTCGGTTGCCGATCCGGTGGGTGCGTTGGTCGCTCAATCCATGCCGAAGCCGGATAAGGTGGTTTTAGCGGCGCAACGGGCTTTGAATAAAATGGGTTATGGTCCCGTTTCACCCGATGGATTGAAATCATCCGCGTTGCGCGATGCCGTGTTGAAGTTTCAAAAAGATAAGCATTTGCCCGCAACAGGCGAAGTGGACGGTGTAACAAAGCCGCAATTGGCAAAGGCCTCTGGCATCGTGCTGGAATGATGCGCGATGTCCGCTCGCTTACGCTCTGATATTTGGGTTTCCGCCTATCTGAGGCGCTGCGCGGTGATGGGCGCGGTTGCTGTGTTGCGCCGCAGAGGATCAGCCGAAGCTGGCGCAATTTATATCAAGCTTGATTGGCTTGACGGACGATGCTCGCTCTATGCGCCCGCACCTCCTGATAGCGATACGGATGATACCGAGCGTCGCTTCGAATGTGTGATGCAGGAAGTCGATGGCTTGAGTGTTGAAGCACGTATGGCGCGTGAAATGCGCTTTGATCCCGATCTCTGGTTTGTTGAAGTAGAAGATCGTCAGGGCCGCGTTTTTTTAGACCGTGCAACGGGGCTTCTATCAGGCGATTAAGCGTTCGTTTTGGTCCATAGTCACGGGCGCTTTCGGCTCCTCCGCTTTAGCGACCGTAAGGATCGACGACATGATCCATAGAGCTGCCGATGGGGTTACCGTTTCCAACACGTCTTCAACGCCGCCTGGCATGCCGGCATGGGTGGCTTTAGCCCAGCGACAGGCGCGGCGTACGAGAGGGGCTGGCACGTCCATTCCTTTGAGCGCCAAGGCCAGAGTGGCGCCGCTTGCTTCGCTTAAGAGGGTGTAGAGAAGGCTGAAAGAGACATTCAAATAACCGCCTAAGAGAGCGGTGAGGGCGGAAGCATCGCCTGCTTCAATCGCCGCACTTAAAGCAGTTAGACGTTCTTGATTAACCGAATGCGGACGCGTGGACGCCGAGGCATTGGCCAAGGTGAGGATCGTCATTCTCTCGCGCGGCGAGGCATGGGCAAAGAGCGACGCGCGAAGGGAGGATGACAGATCGTTGCGCGAGAACAGGATGCGAGCAAGCCGCGCATCGAGAAAAGCGCGATTTGTTAGTGTTTGTAAAATACGATCGGGCAACGGCTCGCCGGAACATTCGGCAATGATGCGGTTAATCATCGGATCGTTGCGCGCTACCAGCGCCTGCAGCATATCTTCAGTTAATGACGGGCAGGCGGCAATCGCGCGCGCTTCTTGCAATGATCCGGCTTTGGCCAAATGCGCCATCAGATGCGGCGATACCGCAACACCCTCTGACAGAACGAAAAGCGAGGCGCGATCACGACGGCGAAGCAGAATATCGGCGAGGCGTTGGCTCATTAAAGAGGCGCGGATCAATTTCTCGGCGCATAAACACGCAACGGCCTCAGATGTGTGCGGCAAGAGCCGAAGAATATCATCGATATTAAGGGTTTCTAAAGCGCTTTGATCCTCAGGCGACGAAGGTAGTACGGATTTTTTTGTAAGGCTTTGTGCAACGTTATCCGAGGCTGCGGCGTTTATCATAAGCTAGACCTGAACCTGAAGAGACGAGGGGTACTGCGCGAAGAAACCAATCAACTTGTTGTAAAACACCAATCGTTAGCGAAACATTAACCATACCGAGGTCATTATCGTCATGTGTCGAATCGACTTGACCTTGAGGAGTTTCAACAATGTCCAATGTTATCCGATTTGTCACTAATAATAAAACAAGTAAGAAAGAAATAATAAAAAGTAAAAATTCAAGTTGTGAAATAATTATATTCCCTGGAATTCGCTATTCTTGGTCCGATAATTGTGAAATGAGTAAAAATAAAGCTGCAAAACGTCGACGTAACGCGGTGAAGACGTCGATTGAACCGAAGAGAAAGCGCGGGACCTAACTTGCTGATACAGCAAGAGCATTAAATTACTATTTTATACTTATTCTCTGATGATATTCTGCTGCCTCAAAGCAAACGATTTTTGCTTTTGTTGACCGAGTAGTATTAAGGTAGGCAGCGACTTTCCGCTTCAGACTATCAGTTCAGCGCCCGCGCAACGGCACTCCGTTAATTGTATCGAGGTAAACGAGTTCTACTCTACTTTACCTTATAGTTCAGTTAAGCCGGGGAATGAGGGCGTACCAATATCATTGTCGCTTTCAAATTATTCTCGGCTTAAAGTCATCACTCGATCTTGCTTTGCCCTCAGTATAAAAAATGGTCTAGGATTGTGAGCCGGAAATTCGTTTGGCGTAGGTAGGGTTGTGTTAAATGGATAATCAATCGCCGCCATTTTGGAAGTCAAAGACCCTAGAAGCGATGTCCGAGAGCGAATGGGAGAGCATTTGCGACGGATGCGGACGGTGTTGCCTGGTCAAGCTCGAGGACGAGGATACTGGTGAGTATTACGCAACAGATATTGCGTGTCGCTTGCTCGACACGGCGCTTTGTCAGTGCCGCAATTATGCCGAGCGTCAATCACTTGTGCCGGATTGCGTCCGTCTGACACCGCACGAGGCTCGAACACTTGGGTGGCTGCCGCCAACATGTGGGTATCGACTTTTAGCGGAAGGCAAGGATTTACCCTGGTGGCATCCGCTTGTTTCGGGAAGTCAAGAAACTGTAATCGAAGCGGGTGTATCTGTTAAAGGTAGGGTGCATTGCCATGAAGACGAAATTGCCGTGGAAGACGTCATCAACCGAATTAAACAATGGCCGCTAGCCTATCCCAAAAAAGCGAGAGCATTAAAGGGATCAACCGTTCCAGCTGGCTCGAAAGAAAGTTGATTGTTGTGTTGCTGTCAAGACCACTGGCGTACCTAAGAAATATATTGAAATTTTCGGGTGTTATATTTCTTATAAGTGCGATGCTCCCAACGCCGGCAATGTCAATCGTAAAAGGTTCAGAAAGTCCCGAACTGGCAAAATACGCTGTCATGGTTCTAGATGACCATGGCGAAATGTGCTCGGCGACAATTTTATCGCAAACGGTTTTGCTGACAGCAGCCCATTGTGTTGCCCATGCATCGGATTGGCGCGTTCACTGGCGAGATTTTGATGGTACGCCCGTTCTGCTCAAGCCGAAGGCTGTGCGCGTTCATCCCTCATATGATCCTGCAGCAATTTCAAAAAGGAGAAAGTCTATCGACTTGGCTCTGATCAAACTTTCAGAGCCTCTACCTGATCGGTTCCAGCCAATCGAATTATCTAGCCTGCCAGCTTTGCCGGCCGGAGAAATGGTAACCGTGGCCGGCTTTGGTTTTTCTGAAGAAAAAAATAGAAAAACCTTAGGCAAGATGAGAAGTGCTAATTTAACCGTTGTTGAGCCATACGGTCCTAGTCAATTTGTATTGTGGCTCAACGATGCTTTATCCAACGGAGCGGGGGGGTGTCAGGGAGATTCAGGAGGGCCAATCCTTTACCAAGGTAAGCTCTTTGCTATCGTTTCTTGGTCTTCGGGTGAAGGTAAGTCAAATT
>CAIRGA010000155.1 GCA_903877935.1 uncultured Hyphomicrobiales bacterium | reverse complement strand
TCCTGGCGCTTATGATTGGGTTCATGGGCGGCCTTGCCAATGGATATATCATTGCCCGAACAGGAATTTCGGCCTTTGTTATAACGTTGGCCAGCCTTTCCCTTTTTAAGGGCGTTAATCTCGGCATTACAAAAGCCCAACCGTTTTATCATATACCGGATAGCGTCAAAGCCTTTGGCAATACGGTTATGTTCGGGCCGATACCTTGGCTTGTTCTGCCAATGGTTGTTACCGTCCTGCTTGTTTTCTATCTTCTCACCCGCCAGAGGGTGGGTCGTTATATTCTTGCCGTGGGTGGCAATTTACATGCGGCGGAGCTTTCAGGGATTTCAGTCAAAAGCACCATCCTTTGGGCCCATGCGATTTCGGGTATTTTAGCAGCAATGGCAGGGATTATGCTGGTGGCGCGCCTTCAATTGGGACAGCCATCCATTGGCGATGACTGGCTCATTTTATCCTTCGCCGCTCCTGTGATTGGCGGCGCCGTTTTGGCTGGGGGCCATGTGAGCGTTGCTGGAACGGTTTTGGGAGTCGTGATTGTCGCCATCATCACACAGGCCTTAGTCCTGTTCGAAATTGATCCCTTTCTGGTGCAAGTTGTCCTTGGCGGTCTTATTTTATGGGCTGTCGGTATGAACCGCTTGAGGGAAGTACGCTTCCAAAAAAGCTTGAAGAGGATTTGAGGAATGACATCCCTTCTTGAAGCGCGAAAGATCAGCAAATCTTTTCCGGGTGTGAAAGCCCTGTTGGAGGTTTCCATTCATCTCGCTGCGGGTTCGATTCACGCTTTGCTTGGTGAAAATGGTGCCGGAAAATCGACCCTTATTAAAATTATAACAGGCATACATCGCCCCGATTCCGGCGAGCTTGTGTTGGATGGAAAGCCATTTCATTTTAACGGCCCGCGCGAAGCGATTGCAGCGGGTATCGGTGTTGTCCACCAAGAGCGCAATTTGATCCCCCGCTTTTCCATTGGTGAAAACATCTTGCTGGATCGGCTAGGCGGATCCCTATTAAAGCCAATCGATTATGAGAGCGTGCATAAAGAAGCCAAACGCTGGCTCGATCTTCTGGAGCTTGATCTCGATCCGCGTACGCAAGTTTCGCAATTGAGCGTTGCCAAGATGCAGCTGGTCGAGATTGCAAAAGCATTATCCTTGCAGTCCCGCGTTCTCCTGCTCGATGAACCAACGGCATCACTGACATCACATGAAACGGTTGCGCTATTTTCTCTCTTAAAGAAATTACGCGATGATGGCGTATCGATTCTCTTTGTCAGCCACAAGCTCGAAGAGGTTCAAGAAATTTGCGATACGGTTACAGTGCTGCGCGATGGCAGCAATGCTTGCGACAGCCAGTCGATGGCCAATCTTGGAAGACAAGATCTTGTTCGTCTGATGATCGGACGAAACGAACAAATCCCAACGGTAGAATTGCGCGATCACACATTGGCAAAGCCCGTTCTTGACCTCATCAATGTTGCAACTGAATTGGGCCATGCCGATATTAATCTGACGCTCCGCAAGGGCGAAATACTCGGCCTTTATGGCTTGGTGGGGGCAGGCCGCACCGAGCTGGCAAAGTCTATCATCGGGCGATATCGCGTCACCGGCGGTAACGTTCTGGTGAACGGACAAAGGGCTGAAATCAACAGCGTTGCGGATGCAATTGACGTGTATGGAATTGGCTATGTCAGTGAGGACCGCAAACAAGAAGGCTTGATCCTCATCCACTCCGTCCTTGATAATGCGAGTATTCCGATCTGGAAGCGCTTGGCTGCCCGGTTCGGTGTTCTGACAAATCGGGATGTTAAAGCAGCGATAGCGCCCCTCGTTGATCAACTCGAAGTTCGCACCCCTTCGCTTGAACAATTGGTCGGGTTACTGTCCGGCGGCAATCAACAGAAAATCAGCCTCATCAAATGGCTCGCTGCAAATGTGAATATTTTAATCGTTGATGAGCCAAGCGTTGGCATTGATATCAAGACCAAGGCTTATATTCACGAATTGCTCCGCAAATTATCAAGCGAAGGCACCTCGGTTTTGCTCATCACCAGTGATCTTCCCGAGATGGTTGCACTCGCGGATCGGATTTTGGCAATGGACCAATACCGGGTCAAGGGCGAGGTCACCAACACCAGAAATTATGCCGAGGTCAGTGAAAAAATAATGGGCCTTATTCATTCGTAGTTAGGTTGGAAAAAAATTTTAAATTTTTTGCATAACACACTGTATCGAGCATTTTGTCTTTAAAAGTTAACACCGAACACCTGCCCGTATTATCTTTCCATATAGCCATGACATCCGTCAGAGATCTGGAGTGCCCCCCGTGAAGTGGTCCAGGTTTTGGGATAATTTTGTCCCGGGATACGG
>CAIRGA010000154.1 GCA_903877935.1 uncultured Hyphomicrobiales bacterium | reverse complement strand
CCACAGAGAATGATAGGAACGATGGTCATGGCTAAAATCTCTCCTTAAGCGAACAAATACTCCGACCGCCCACCTTTAAATGCGGCCTATAAGATACTGCATAGCTAACGCTATAATATTAATAAAATCCCATACGCTTAAATACGGCATGCCAACAAAAAGCCCCGCTCTCAGAGAGTGCGGGGCGATTTATTAATCATTAAAACAAAGATTTAGCCGCGCTTATTTTGTCGATTAGCGATCAGGTCATCAACGACGGCTGGATCGGATAAGGTCGACGTATCGCCTAGGCTACCAAATTCATCTTCGGCGATTTTGCGTAAAATACGGCGCATGATTTTGCCGGAGCGGGTTTTAGGCAAACCTGGCGCGAACTGAATCAGATCAGGTGATGCAATCGGCCCTATTTCTTTGCGCACCCAACCAACAAGCTCTTTACGGAGCGTATCTGTCGGATCCGTTCCACTCATTAATGTGACATAGGCGTAGATGCCCTGCCCCTTAATGTCATGCGGGTACCCAACAACGGCAGCTTCCGAAACCTTTTCATGCGCGACAAGGGCGCTTTCGACTTCAGCTGTTCCCATTCGGTGGCCGGAGACGTTGATCACATCGTCAACGCGTCCGGTGATCCAGTAATATCCATCGGCGTCACGCCGGCAGCCATCACCTGTGAAATATTTGTTCGGATAGGTCGCGAAATAGGTCTCCATAAAGCGCTTATGATCGCCATAGACGGTACGCATTTGGCCTGGCCAGCTATCGGCGATGACAAGATTACCTTCGCAAGCCCCGTCTAAAACAACACCATTAGCGTCGACAATTTCGGGCTTCACACCAAAGAAGGGACGCGTGGCGGAACCAGGCTTTTGTGCAATGGCGCCGGGCAATGGTGTGATTAAAATACCGCCGGTCTCGGTCTGCCACCAAGTATCAACAATCGGGCAGCGGTTGTCGCCAACGACGCGGTGATACCATTCCCAAGCTTCCGGATTGATCGGTTCGCCAACCGAACCAAGCAGGCGCAGAGATGCGCGGGATGTTTTCTTAACAGGTTCTTCGCCGGCCCCCATCAGTGAACGGATCGCCGTTGGAGCTGTATAGAAAATATTGACCTTGTGTTTATCCACGACTTCCCAGAAACGCGAGATCGTTGGATAGGTTGGAATGCCTTCAAACATCAAGGTTGTCGCGCCATTGGCAAGAGGTCCATAGACAATGTAAGAATGACCGGTGACCCAGCCTACATCGGCGGTGCACCAGTAAATATCCCCATCGTGATAATCGAAGACATATTGATGCGTCATCGATGCATAGACGAGATATCCACCTGTCGTGTGCACAACGCCCTTTGGTGCGCCGGTAGAGCCTGACGTATAAAGAACAAAGAGCGGTGCTTCCGCTTCCATTTCCTCAGGCTTGCATTGCGCATCTGCGTTCTTCGCCTCAGCATCGTAATAATAATCGCGACCGTCTTGCATATGAACGTCACCGCCCGTACGGCGAACAACAATCTGAGACGTAACAAGACCCGGAACGCGCTTTAATGCTTCATCCATATTGGCTTTAAGCGGTACTTTCTTGCCACCACGCAGACCTTCATCTGCCGTGATCACAACCTTTGACTGGCAGCCATCAATACGGCCGGCGAGCGCATCTGGTGAAAAGCCGCCGAACACAATTGAGTGAACCGCACCGATCCGGGCGCAAGCCAACATGGCATAGGCAGCTTCAGGGATCATCGGCATATAAAGTGTAACGGCATCACCCTTTTTAACGCCGTGATGTTTCAACACATTAGCGAAACGACAAACTTCATCATGTAATTCTTGATAGGTGATGTGCTTGCTCTCGGACGGGTCATCGCCTTCCCAGATAATCGCGGTCTGGTTGGCACGATGGGGTAGATGCCGGTCAATGCAGTTCATCGACACATTGGTTGTGCCATCGCCATACCATTCGATATGCACATCGCCGGGCGCGTAGGAGGTATTTTTGACCTTAGAATAAGGCTTGATCCAATCGATCCGCTTGCCTTGCTCGCCCCAGAAGGTTTCCGGGTCACGAACCGAGGCGTCATACATCGCCTGATATTTGGCTTGATCAACAAAAGCATGGT
>CAIRGA010000153.1 GCA_903877935.1 uncultured Hyphomicrobiales bacterium | reverse complement strand
TTCAGCCCCTTACCCACTAAAATATCATCGACCTATTTCCGAATACGCACCTCCCACGTCGCGGCATTGCTTTAGCTTGACCAAAAATTGATCGAGGTTCAGGGCCGTCGGATATTCCAATTCTTTAATCGTCTCAGCGCTTGGCCGCGCATGATCGCACCTCTACCGATCCGCACAATCGGCGCGGTTGATTAAGCGCGATCCGTTGCCCGTTCGTCTGCTCCGACGATATCGGTAATGCGGATCGCTAGAGTCTCTGAAATGGATACGACCTCCCCTTTTAATACAAGGGTGCCATTAACTCTCACTTTGAGATGTTCGCCCGCGAGCGTATCGAGTTCGATCACCGAGCCGACATTGAGCTTAAGAAGATCACGAACAGTAATATTGGTCGAGCCAGCGTCAACGGTAAGCTTAACCTCAATATTCTCAAGATGTCGAAGCTTTTGCTCCTCAGACATTGAGGATAATTGTCCAATAAAGGATTCTGCCGCCATTTTGGAACTCCGGAATCGAGCGATCGTCTGTCAAATCGAAGATTGAACCAAGAAAAAGCAATTCTGCTAGCGCCGCCAGTATGTTGACGGGCGCCAGCAGTCATGGAGGGCAGGTACATCCGCCGCCACCTCCAAGATGCATATTAACGCAGCAAATACTATGCCAAATTAACACATTCAATCGTCGTTAGGATCGACAGACAAGAACTTAAAAAAAATTGAAATTATTCTATTATTATATTGTGATAGTGAAGAAATAGAAGTATTTGTACTCTCAGCTTATGTTGTTGCTCAAAGAAATTGTAATAAGGATCACTTTTAAATGGATAACGAAACCAACAGACTGGCCTTAATTGAACTTACGACGGATATTGTTGCGAATTACGTTTCCCATAATTCGATAGCACCTGCTGATCTTGGTCATTTGATCAATTCTACTTACCAAGCACTATTGGGTCTTGAATCGGGCGCGACAATCGAACCGGAATTGCCGCTTGTTCCTGCCGTCGCTATTAAGAAGTCTGTCCATGCGGATTACATTGTCTGCTTGGAAGATGGAAAACACTTCAAATCGCTCAAGCGTCATTTACGGACGTCTTACGACATGACGCCTGACGAATATCGCGCGAAATGGGGTCTTCCGCATGATTATCCGATGGTCGCTCCTAGCTATGCTGCGGCCCGCTCGTCGCTTGCTAAGTCTATGGGCCTAGGTAGCGTCCGCAAAAAGATCACGCGTAAAAAGGGATAAGACACGCCAAGCTCGTAGCTTATCTCTTAATACGTTGCAGATTAGGCTGTGACTCTTGCCTTGGCAGGACGAGCAGCCTTTTTTGTAGCCGATCCACTCGAAACCGGCTGTAGCTCTAGCAGGCGTTCTTGCGCCAAGGCGGCATATTCGGAATCACCCAATTTATTCGCCCGTTCGATGATGAGTTTCAGCTCGTCGGTGCTCGTATAGCTTGCCATTGGCTTTGAGGGGCGGGCCAATTTAGGCTTGGTCGAGGGCAAAACATTCATTTCGGTCGTCTTTTTGTTTTTTGACATTGAACTTCTCCGTTTCTAAAACGGATTTAAACCATCAACATGTCTAATTTCGGGCGGACTTTGCCGTTTCAGGACTACCAGCCTTGCAACGCGCCACCGCGATTATCCAAAGCCACGGGTAATGGTATAAAAGGTTCTAGGGTATTTTTGATAAGAAATGGTGCAAATATGCTTCGATTATTAAAGGCATTGATCATCGCAGTCGTGATGATCGTCGTGACTGTACCCTACAGCTTCGCCGCAGAGATGTCTCTCATTTATGTCAGCGCCAAAAATTGCGGCTATTGTCGCGCGTATGAAGCATCCCTCGAAGATCAGATCAAGGCGATAGCGAAAAAGCATCATACGACCTACAGGACCGTTTCCGTCGAATCCTTCGCGGATATTTCGAAGGAGCAAGATTATCCGGCCGATCTTAAATGGATCGCAAAAAATGCCGATTTGCAGAATTTAACGCCTACTTTTCTGCTCATCACTGGTCAAAAGATCATAAAACGGGCCTTAGGCACCGGCCAGCTTGCCGCCTATATCGTACCTGTCCTGCAATAGGTGATTGATCCTGTTGGTCCCTTAAGAAGCGAGCGCACTCGCCTCTGCTCCCGTTACGCCCTCAGCGCCAAGCGGGCTCAGCAGTTTTAAATGGTGCCGATTTTTGCCAGCGACCTTATGGTTGGAATTCGAGGAGGCGCTATCGGCGCGGCCCCCCTCAATCACTTGAAAGCCATTAACCGTCCGCACGGAACCGCGGAGATCCTGATAACCGAGCAAAAGCACGATATCCTTCACGGTTAAGCGATGCGTCTGATGACCCTCGATATCGTCGAAGACTTCAACCCGCACAATGTCCATTTTAGCGCTCCGTATGCCTGAGATCTGATTGATCTTCTTTCAGCAATAACCGTGCCGCTTTTTGAGAATGGACAAAAAACTTCGAAACGATCGACTTTTCTCTGATATGGCGCGCTTAGCGCCCGTTCCGCGCCCGTTCATCCGACGACACGACGTCTGTCATCCGAATACCCAGTGTCTCGCCAATGGTGACGATTTCACCTTTAAGGACGAGCGTCTCATTGATCCGAACGTCCAAATGTTCACCGGCCAAACGATCCAGTTCGACAACTGAACCCTCGTTCAATTTAAGAAGATCCCGGATGGTGATCATCGCGGAACCCGCTTCAACCGACATTTTGACCTCAATATTGTCGATCGTTTTTAATTTCTGATCTTCCGACATCGAAGAGAGGAGGGCCGTTGATTGAGAATCGGACATATTTTATCCCTGCGCCGAAGAACATGTGTCACATCCTACACGCTAAAACGTCACTATTGTATGAATATTATTGTGGTTCAGAGTATTCAGGCACCTGATGACTTCCGCTCCTCGAGTACTTTCTGATGAACTTCGAGCGTAAGCGCCTCTAATCTTTCGGCTAAAACCTTGATCGTTTTTGTCAGCTGGGTGTTTTGCTGGAGCATCTCAACAAGAAGGGTCGTTTGATGGGCCGCCAATGCCTGGCGCTCATCACTTGCTTTGGCAATATCTTCTCGATGCTGAGCGTCCGCCTCCGCGTGGGCCTTGTCCCGATCAGCCTGCCTTGTTTGTGCGAGGAGGATTAACGGGGCGGCGTAGGCGGCCTGCAGACTGAAGGCCAGATTGAGCAAGATGAACGGATAGACGTCAAATTCGGTAAACCCGATGATATTGGCCGCGATCCAAAGCGCGACCACAATGGTCTGGCCGATGAGAAAGACCGGCGTCCCAAAAAAGCGGGCAAAGGCCTCCGCCTTTAGCGCAAACCAATCATCGCCAAAAACCGAATTGAGATGGACATGGGGCAAATGAAACCTGAAAAACAGTGTCCTATGATGGGCCTCTAATTTACTTTTGTCCTCAGGATTGGAATGATTTGTCATGAGCGATACGCCTCCTCGAGTACTTGGGTCAGGACCTAACACCGTATTCAGATCTTGAATTTCCATGAGAGGCTAGCATTGATCGCCAATTGACAATAGCCATCGAACGGAATGCACCAACGAGGCTTAAAGGCTCCCCCGATGACGAAGACGAACCTGATACTTCAAGCAATACCCGTGAGCACCGAGGCGTTTAAGCCTTTCGGAACGTTGCTCGATGCCGCTTTGGCTGATCCGAGGTTAAATTTCACGGTTCAGCTTACCAATCCGAGGGCTCATGCGCGTCCTAATTTTGCGCTCATTCGCCCACCGATTACAGAGCTCCCCCTCGACGTAACGGTCATGGAGCATCACCCCTTTTCAGAGCAGATTTTCATTCCTTTGGGCGACACACCCTTTATTGTCGTTGTCGCGCATGATGATGGGCATGGCCGGCCCGATCCAGCGACACTACAAGCTTTCACCGTTTCGGGGGATCTTGCCATTAGCTATCGTTCCGATACGTGGCACACGGGTATGGCCTCACTGCACAAACACGGCTCGTTTGCGATGTTCATCTATGAAGATGGAACATCCGACGATTGCGTCTTTTGCGATGTTGATCCGTTCCAGGTTCACATCGCCTCGGCTTAAAGCCTCGGCATAAAAAAGAGGCCCGAATGGTTTCGGGCCTCATACTGCAAGATTTTTAACAAGATAAGAAGCGGCTCAAGCCTGCTTCTTCTTCTTGTGCTTCTTCTTCTTCTTCATTGACGTCTGGGCTACAACATAAGCCTTTGTAGCTTTCGTTGCATCCATCGTTGCTGACGACGAAGAGACGGAAGAGAGGGTCGTTGCCTGTGTCGTGTACGCAAAGCTTGGCGTCGCTGCGGCAAGCGAAACGGCAGAGATCAGAACTAAAGCGGGGATAATACGCATTCCGTAGCCTTTCCTATTAAAATTTACGCGAACAGGACAAACAGGGGCGCTATTAAAGACCCAATCGTCGAATCACGATAGCGCCATGTTACAAAATAGTTCGTTGGCGCAATAGCGAAAAGATCGTCCGGGGTAGATTATGAGCGAGCAGAAGTCGAAAAGGCCCATTCACAAAAGCGTCACGGTTGGACGCCGCCTTTTTGAATTGGCGCTGATTTCCCTATCCGTTTTCGCAACCGGCCTGATCGGCAGTTTGGCCACGATTCCCAACATCCCGATTTGGTATGAGGCGCTGAATAAGCCGGTCTTTAACCCGCCCAATTGGGTCTTTGGTCCGGTCTGGACAATCCTCTATTTGCTGATGATAGGCGCCTGTTGGCGTGTGCTAAATAAAGCGCGCGGCACGCCTAAAACCAAATGGCTGATTACGGTCTTTGCGCTGCAGCTCTTTTTCAATGCGCTTTGGCCGGTTGTTTTCTTTGGCATGCACGAGACCGGCCTATCCATTCCCGCAGTGATCGCCCTTGACCTTTCCGTCTATGCGACACTGGCTATCTTTCTCTCGGTGGATCGTCTCGCCGGTTTATCCTTGGTACCGTATGCCGTTTGGGTATCTTTTGCTTCCGCAATCAACATCGCCGTCTATTGGCTCAACCGTGCCGTCTACTAAGATCGGCGGATGCTGATCACCAAAGGATATTGCTATGACGAATGAGTTTCTTTTTCGGTGCCTTTTCGTTGGCGCGTGTGGCACCGCGGCGATGGATGTCTGGGCTCTTGTGCTTTACTTCGTATTCCGACAACCCAAGCCTAATTGGGGCCTTGTCGGGCGCTGGTTTTTATGGGTCCCGCGCGGCTTTATGTTTCACAAGGATATCGCGCTTGAAAAGGGCTATTGGTTCGAGGAAGAAGCCGGTTGGATTGCCCATTATGTCACGGGCATTGTCTATGCGGGCGCGCTGATGCTTTGGCAGGGCAAGGCATGGATTGCAAACCCCACTCTTCTGCCGACGCTTATCCTTTCTTGGCTCACGGTCGGTGCCGGTTGGTTCATCTTGCAGCCCGGCATGGGCGCCGGATGGGCCGCATCGAAGCGGCCTAATCCTTGGAAAATCAGGACTCTCAATCTGGTTGCCCATACCTGGTTTGGCTTAGGTATGTGGGCGGGCGCACTTTTGATTGCGAGCTAACGCCGTCTTTCGACTCGGGCCTTTGGCCCGGCTCAAGATGAGGAATTTAAAACTACCCCTCATCCTGAGCCACGCCGCTAAAGCGGCGTGAGTCGAAGGACGTGTCGCTTTAAACGATCACTTCATCGCAAGCGCTTTGTCGATCACAACGTCTGTCGTTGCGCCCATCGGCACCTTGGTGATGACCGGATCAGAGCCGCCGCCCATCAAGGTCTTTACGGTGCGCTCGTAATCCGCCTTGTCGAGCTTGCCGTTTGAGCCTTCGGTGAGCTTATTGATCTCGTTCATCATACGAAACTGATGCTTCTCGGTCTGTGCGCCTGAAGCGTCATTGTCGAGCACGATCTGGGCCGCTTCTTTCGCGTGTTCGCGCGCCCAAGCCCAGCCCTTCATTGAGGCTGCAACAAACTTTGCCATTTTGTCGACGAAAGCAGGATCCTTCAGCTTGTCTTCCATGACATAGAGGCCATCTTCCATGGTGGCGACGCCCTGATCTTCATATTTGAAGACGACCAGCTTGTCGGCGGCAATACCGCCGTCGATCACCTGCCAATATTCATTATAGGTCATGGTGGAGACGCAATCGGCCTGTTTCTGCAAGAGCGGGTCAACATTGAAGCCTTGCTTGAGAACCTTTACGCCACCCTTTGAGCCGTCCGTCTTGATGCCGAGCTTCGACATCCAGGAGAGGAACGGATATTCATTGCCATAGAACCAGACTCCGAGCGTGCGGTCCTTTAGGTCAGCTGGTGTCTTGATGCCGGTTTCGGCACGGCAGGTCAGCATCATGCCGGAGCGCTTGAAGGGTTGCGCGATATTGACCAAAGGCACGCCCTTTTCGCGCGTGGCTAAAGCGGATGGCATCCAGTCGACCACCACATCGGCACCACCGCCGGCGAGCACCTGAGGCGGGGCTACATCGGGGCCGCCTGGCTTGATCGTGACGTCAAGACCTGCATCCTTGTAAAACCCCTTATCTTTAGCCACATAATAGCCCGCAAACTGTGCTTGCGTGACCCATTTCAGCTGCAATGTCACTTTATCGGCGGCCTGTGCCGAAGCAACACCAAGAACCAAATTTGAAAGTCCGGCTAACGCCATCATTCCGAGAACAATCTTCCGCATTCTTACTCTCCCCTTTGCTAAAGGCTTTCGCCCGTCTCACATAACTCCCTGACGATAGGAAGCATGCCAGAATGTGGCTCGTCGCTCGATGAGCGCGAGCAATCCGTAAAAAAGTGATCCTGCAACGCCCGCAACAACAATCGTCGCCCAAACCATATCAATATTCATGCGGCCGACTTCGGTATTGATCCGAAAACCCATACCGACGATCGGTGTGCCAAAGAACTCAGCGACAATCGCGCCAATAAAAGCCAGTGTCGAGTTGATTTTCAGGCCGTTGAAAATGAAAGGCAGCGCTGCCGGCAAACGAAGCGCAAACAGGGTTTGGCGATAGCTTGCCGCATAGGTCTTCATCAGGTCCCGCTCCATATGGCCTGCAGCGGCAAGTCCAGCGACGGTGTTCACGAGCATCGGGAAGAAGGTCATAATGACGACGACGGCAGCTTTTGATTGCCAATCAAACCCGAACCACATCACCATAATCGGCGCGACACCGACAATCGGCAACGCCGAAACAAGATTGCCAAGGGGCAACAAGCCGCGTTGTAAAAACGGCACGCGATCAACGATCACCGCAACCAAAACGCCTGCCCCGCAACCGATCACATAGCCTGCCAGCACACCCTGCGAGGTTTGTACAAAATCAGACGCCAAAATCGGAACAGATGTCACAAGACGCAGCAAAATCGCAAAAGGCGTTGGTAAAATAACTTTTGGCACCCCTAATGAGATGGCCAGTGTTTCCCAAAGCACCATTAAGGTTGCACCAAAGATGATCGGCACGAGTAAGCGCATACCATCAGCGCGTCGACCGGGTGTTGGTGTGCGCGCAATCACGATATCAACGGTACGCCAAGCGGCCAACCAAACCCCGCCAATCCCGCAGAAAAAGCCCCAACCGCGCACCCCGCTCATATGGGCAAGATCGACAATCTCGACCGCAGCCAGCAATGCAGCAAAGGGTAAGTTCCAAATCGCGTTGGAAGGCTGGGGCGTATCTTGGCTGTCTCTCAGCGCGGTTACACCCAAAATACCAAACACCATGCGTGACCATAGATGATCGCCGAGCGCCAAGCCGTCGACGCCTAAATCAATCGGACTGACGGCCGCGAAAATAGCAAGCATTCCGGCTAATAGGGCAATCGGTCGGTGGAGTTTCACGCCCGTCATCATGGCCGCGCTCCCATTGCACGCGTCACCAAACGATCGGCAAGGCCAACCAAGGTAACGAGGACCCATGCGCAGGCGGCGGCGGCAAAAAGCGCCGACCAAATCTGAATGGTCTGCCCGTAATAAGATCCCGCAAGCAGCCTTGCGCCAAGTCCGCCATCCTCGCTTTTGGTCAGCTCAGCCACAACTGTTCCCACAAGGCTCGCCGCCACGGCTACTTTGAGGCTTGCAAACAGAAACGGTACGGAGGCAGGGACGCGTAGCTTCAAAAACGTATGTAATCGATCCGCCGAATAGGTCCGCATCAAATCAAGCTGCAACGGATCAGGCGAACGCAAACCTTTCACCATGCCGACGGTCACCGGAAAAAACGAGAGATAGGCGGCAATCACCGCCTTCGGCACAATGCCGGTAATATCAAACTGGTTCAGGATCACGACGATCATGGGAGCAAGCGCAATAATCGGTATCGTTTGGGAGGCAACGACCCACGGCATCAAACTGCGATCAAGACTTTTGACATGCACCACTAAAACAGCAAGGCCCATCCCCAAAAGCGAGCCAATCAAAAAGCCTAAGAGCGTTGCCGAGATCGTTACCGAGCCGTGATACACGAGGCTCCGTTTGGAGGTAGGCGCCGTTTCCAAAACCGTCTTATTCAGCTCGACTAAAATTTGCCCCGGCGTCGGCAATTTAGGCCGCTCTTGCGACCATGTTCCGGCGATGAATTCGGACGCTGTAAACTCCGTCTTGCCCGCGTTCGTAAACGCATCGCGCTGCATATCGCCGTTCAGCCAAATCGATCCTGCATACCAAAATACGGCAAGCACCGCGCAAACCGCGAGGACTGGCAGCGTTTTGCCATACCAAAGCGATGTCAGCATCGCGTGCGCTCCTTAATCGACATACGAATGCCCTTCTCGCAAGCCTTGCCGTACGCGATTGGCGACATCAAGAAATTCAGGTGTCTCACGAATATCAAGCGTGCGATCCGCCGGAAAATTGCAGTCGATTACATCGTGAATTTTCCCTGGCCGTGGGGACATGACGATGATCTTGGTCGATAGAAAAACCGCTTCCGGAATCGAATGCGTCACAAACACGACCGTCTTCTGTGTCTTTTCCCACAAGCGCAGCAATTGCTCGTTGAGCTTATCGCGCACAATCTCATCAAGCGCGCCAAAAGGCTCGTCCATCAACAACAGATCGGGATCAAACGACAAAGCCCGCGCAATCGAGGCGCGTTGCTGCATGCCGCCGGAGAGCTGCCATGGAAATTTCTTTTCGAACCCTGTGAGGTTTACAAGCTCAAGTCCCTTGCGTACGCGCTCCGCGCGTTCCTCTTTCGAAAATCCCATAATCTCGAGGGGCAACGCGATGTTCTTGCCAATTGTTCGCCAAGGATAAAGCGCGGGTGCCTGAAAAACATAGCCGTAAGCCCGTTTAAGGCGTGCCTCATGCGGGCTTATGCCATTGATGCTGATTGATCCCTGGGTCGGTTGTTCAAGGTCGGCAATCACGCGCAAAAGGGTTGTTTTTCCACATCCCGAAGGCCCGATCAGCGAAACAAATTCGCCTTTGTTGATCGTCAGCGATACGTCCGACAGTGCGTGGACAGGTCCATCACCCGTTTCAAAGGTCAGCGACAGGTCAGAGGTTTCAATGACGGGCGAAACGCTGCCAGATTGCACCATTTATCGAGCGACTTTCTTAGGCTGCGTGAGGGTTTTCCACGTTGCCAATGCTTTTGATTCGGCAGGAAAAGGTTGGCGCGCCACAAATTTGCCGCGTCCCGTCTTCGCCGTCACCTTGCCGCCTTCATACACAACCTCGCCCCGCGACAACGTCATGCGCGGCAGGCCTTTCAACTTTTGCCCTTCAAACACGTTGTAGTCGATCGCTGATACTTGCGTTGCAGCGCTCACGGTTTTCGTTGCTTCCGGGTCCCAGATCACGATATCGGCATCCGCTCCAACAGCAATGGCACCCTTTTTCGGATAGAGATTCAAAATTTTCGCAATATTTGTCGAGGTGACGGCGACAAACTCGTTCATCGTCATTCGACCGGTAGTCACCCCATGCGTCCAAAGTACCGGCAAACGGTCTTCTAACCCGCCCGTCCCATTTGGAATTTTGGTAAAATCATTGAGCCCGATCTCTTTTTGCTTTGTCGTAAACGCGCAATGATCGGTTGCAACGACTTGCAGCGAGCCGGAACGCAAACCGTTCCACAAATCATCCTGGTGCTTTTTATCGCGGAAAGGTGGCGACATCACGCGGCGCGCCGCATGAACCCAATCCTTGTTCAAATATTCGCTCTCATCCAACACAAGATGCTGCACCAAGGGCTCGCCATAGACGCGCTTGCCAAGCGCACGAGCACGCGCCACCGCTTCATGCGCGGGGATCGACGACACATGTACGATATAGATCGGCACGCCGGCGGCATCGGCAAGCATAATCGCGCGATTGGCTGCTTCACCTTCCACTTCAGGTGGGCGTGAATAAGCATGCCCTTCAGGTCCTGTTATGCCTTGGGCGAGAAGATTTTTCTGTAACGCAGCAACAATGTCGCCATTCTCGGCATGGACAAGTGGCATAGCGCCCAATTCCGCGCAGCGTTGAAACGAGGCAAACATCTCGTCGTCATTCACCATCAACGCGCCTTTATAGGCCATGAAATGCTTGAATGTGGTGACGCCGTGTTTGACCACTTCCGCCATATCGCTGCGGACCTGATCGTTCCAATAGGTAATGCACATATGGTAGGAATAATCGGTTGCCGCCTTTAACGCGCGCACATCCCAATCTTTCCACGCTTCCATCAGGGGCTGGCCATTCGCGGGAATACAGAAATCCACCACCATTGTGGTGCCGCCCGAAAGCGCAGCCTTGGTGCCGCTTTCATAATCATCAGCCGAATTTGTACCCATAAACGGCATATCAAGATGCGTGTGCGGGTCGATGCCGCCGGGCATCACGAAAGTCCCTGTCGCATCAATCACCGTGTCGCCCGAAAGTCCCGTGCCGATGGCGGCAATGCTTTCGCCTTCGATCAAAATATCCGCTTTAAACGTCCGGTCGGCGGTAACAATCGTGCCGCCTTTAATCAAGGTAGACATGGAGCTTCTCCGTCAAAAAAATCAGCCGACAATCTCTGCTTTTTCAAGCACCGCATGCATCAGCACATTGGTGCCCATGCTTGCCCATTCTTCCGAAATATCTTCCGCTTCATTGTGGCTAATGCCGTCCACGCAAGGTGTAAAAATCATCGAAGTTGGCGCCACGCGCGCAATGTAACAGGCATCATGGCCCGCGCCTGAAACAATATCGCGATGCGAATAGCCAAAATGCTGCGCTGCGCGCCGGACAGCATCCACGCAACCTTTATCAAACGCCACTGGCTTATAATTGAACACTTCCTTGATCTCGAAAGTAAGCCCAATTGCATCCGCAATCGCCTTCACCCCTTCGGCCAAAGCTCTATCCATCGCGATCAAAGTCGGCTCCTCCGGATGCCGGAAATCCACCGTCATAAACACTTCGCCGGGGATCACATTGCGCGAATTCGGATAGGGGTTCAGCATCCCAACGGTGGCTACCGCAAGCGGCGCATTCGCAAGCCCAATCTGGTTGACGAGTTCAACAATACGCGCCGCGCCCAGCAACGCATCTTTTCGGCGTGGCATCGGCGTCGAACCCGCATGGCTTTCAAAGCCCGTGAGTGTGATCTCATACCAGCGTTGGCCCTGGCCGTGGGTGACAACGCCGACATCCTTGTGTTCCGCCTCCAGAATGGGCCCTTGCTCGATATGCAATTCGAAAAACGCGTGGATCGGGCGTCCGCCTGTCGGCAGCTCGCCCTGATAGCCGATGCGCTTTAATTCATCGCCCAGCGTTTTGCCTTCCGCATCCACGCGCGAATAGGCGAATTCTTCGGTATACGCACCCGCAAACACGCCGGAGGAGACCATAGCGGGCGCGAAACGCGAGCCTTCCTCATTCGTCCAATTGGCGACTTCGACGGGATGCTTGGTCTTGATGTTCAAATCATTCATCGAGCGGATGACTTCCAGCGCACCCAACACGCCGAGCACGCCATCAAACTTGCCACCCGTCGGCTGGGTATCGAGATGGCTGCCCATCATTACCGGCGGCAGCGAATTGTCCGTGCCGGGGCGGCGGGCAAACATATTGCCCATGCGGTCGACGGATACGGTGCAACCCGCAGCCTCGCACCATTTTGTGAAAAGCTCGCGGCCCTGTTTGTCGAGATCGGTCAGCGTCAAGCGCTTGCAACCGCCTTTGGGTGTGCCGCCAATCTTGGCCATTTCCATCAGCGTATCCCATAGCCGCGCGCTATCAATGCGAAGATTGGACAGATCGGCCATAGCTCAACTCCGGCTAGCAACAGGATATTGCACGAGGCTATGATAAGTTTGACCAATCGGTCAATTCTTCTTAATAAAAATAAAATAAAGGCCAAGGGGTGAGCGCGTATTCAGGACAGACCATGGCATCTGAGTTAGCCCGAACACCCCGTTCTGCTGCACGCGAAGGCCGCGAAAAGGCAATCTTTGAAGCGGCACGAGCGGTTTTTGCTGAGTTTGGGTTCAAAGGCTCAACCACGGCCGAAATCGCCAGACGCGCTGACATTCCAAAGGCCAATCTGCATTATTATTTCCCAACCAAAGAAGCGCTCTACCGCGCGGTAACGGAAGACGTACTCAACACGTGGTTAGAGGCTGCGTCGTCTTTTGACGAGAGCACCAATCCGTCGGAAGCCATCGCCGCCTATATTGGTGCCAAAATGGATATGGCGCGCTTGGATCCCATCGGCTCGCGTATTTGGGCGAACGAGATTTTACGCGGTGCGCCCGTCATCGGTGACTTTCTCGAAACCACTTTACTCGATTGGTTAAAGTCGCGGGAAACCATCGTCCGCCGCTGGATCAAGACCGGAAAACTCGTGGCCATCGAGCCGCGTTATTTCTTCTACATGATCTGGGCTACGACGCAGCATTACGCCGATTTCGAAGGCCAGATGGTAGCGCTCAATGGCGGTAAACCCTTAAGCGACGCGCAATTCGAAACCGCTAAGGTGCAGGTGATCGCGACACTGCTTCGAGGCGTTTTGCCAAGCGAAACATAATCGGCATCGCCAAGCCCCAGCCTACCGCAATCACGGCAATCGAAAGCCACTCCGGCTCGCCAAGCGTTGCCGCACCCAGCCGCACACCTGCCAGATAGCTTAACGGCCCCAACACGGCCCCGAGGATCAGTTGCAGGAGGCTACGCCCTTTAAGCCATTGAAGGCTCCCATTGGGCAGCGTCCCAAACGCCAGCCACAGCGCCACAATCCAGAGCGGCGGCAAAATAGTCCCCGCCTCGATGCCTATATACTGCAATGCGCCAAGACGGATAAACCCTGTCTCGACAAGGAGGCCTAACAGCGTCACGCCCAGAATAAGCCAAATCTCACGACGCCAAATGCTGCGGTTCAAACCGAGATGCAGCAGAGCGACCACCGCCGCCGGCAGTGCCGCAAACGCGCCATAGCCCGAGGCGCCGCCCATAATGGCCGCAAACCAAGCGAGCTGGAACAGCACGAAATTGGCTGCAACACGTAAGAGCGGTCGGGATAAGAGCGCGGTCATCCGAATAGTCCAATGGCTCAAAAGGGCCGTAAAACAGATTAAGAGAAATTGTTCCCGAAGGAATCTTGCCGTGCATACAAGTCAGGTATCTACGTCAGGCCCGCGGTTTCGGTTTTTTGGCGCTGCTTTTGTGATCCTTTTGGGGATCAACCAAGCTCATGCAAACCAAGCCGCGACTAAGGACAAATTTCTCTCAGGCTCGGCGATTACCGAGCGCGTCAAAGGCAAGCGCATCTATATCGAGGTCCCCTTCGGCGGCGAAATCCCGCTCTATTACCGCGCCGACGGCTATGTTGATGGCTCCGGCGAAGCCCTAGGCCTTGGCCGCTATTTAGCTCCAACCGATAGCGGAAAATGGTGGGTAGAAGACAACCGCCTCTGCCAGCAATGGACCAAATGGTATGACGGCCGCATCTTCTGTTTCACGCTGGAGCCATTAGCTGACACCCAACTCTATTGGCGCCGCGACGACGGCGAAGAGGGCACGGCAAGGCTTGGGGAGTGAGGGGCAGGTCCGGACCGCGAGGCTCCTGCCTCGCATAGGATGCGATGCCTAAGAGGCGCGCGGTCCATCACGATGCGCCTCTTAACTCACCCAAACCGCTTCTCAATATAGTCCGCCACCATCGTCTTAAACTCGGCAGCAATCGTGGCCCCGCGCAAAGTGGCAGCCTTCTGCCCGTCGATGAACACAGGTGCCGTCGGCGTCTCGCCCGTTCCCGGCAGCGAAATGCCGATATCGGCGTGTTTCGATTCCCCCGGCCCGTTTACGATGCAGCCC
>CAIRGA010000152.1 GCA_903877935.1 uncultured Hyphomicrobiales bacterium | reverse complement strand
TCGACGAGACCGAGCTTGTTTTTGCGGTGAAGGGCGACGGCAACGAGGTCGCCATCCTCGGCCTCGCCTTCTTGCCCGGGCGGCACCATGATTTCGCGGCCTAGCGATTTTTTATCGACCGGCAGCACGCGACCGCCACCCATGGGGGCGGAGCGGAACTGGCCGATGGCTTGGGCCTTGTGACGCTCCAAAATCTTGACGGGGCGACCGGAATAGCGCGGGCCTTTCTCGCCTTCGACAGCGTCAATCCGCATCAGCACCCGATCACCCACGGCGGGAGCGGGCTGGCCGGGGCGGGCTTTGCGGGCAAGATGCACATGGATGCGCGGCGCCTTGCCATGGGCTTCCTCATCCCATTCGACAGGTACTGCCACCAGATCGCCATCGCGGTCGCGGCTTGAGATGTCGCACAATGTCATGGGGGGGAGCAGACCCGGGCGATGCAGCACCTTGCCGCGCTTGGCGACTTCGCCTTCCGCTTCCAATTCTTTAAGCAGCGCTTTGAGCGCAATGCGCGCTTCGCCTTTGATGTTGAAGGCCTTGGCGATTTCGCGTTTGCCCACTTTAGCGGGACGGGGTTTCATCTTGCCCGCACCACCGCGCGCATAAGTGGCCTCAGCCTCGCCCTTTAGATAGGCCAGAATCTCTTCACGCGTCGGCAGGCTTGCTGCCCCTTGCATCTCATACGGGTCCTTGGCCATGTCGCTTATGTGGCATGGCGGGGGTAGGAAGGGAAGGGGGTGCGGCAGCTGCAATTTTCCCGTCATTGCGAGCGATGAGCGAAGCAACCTAGGTGGAGGGTGTTGGAAGAGTGTGGTTTTGCCGCTTCGGCTTATTGTTGAAACGATGAGGGAACCGTGTTTTCAGCGGGTTAATTACCACCATCATCTGGGTTGCTTCGGGTTCATCGTTCAAAACGATTCACAGGATCGTTTTGTTCGCTTTCGCGAACCACTCCTCACCTCGCAATGACGGTTTCGATAACGGGCACTTTGTACAGTTCACGTTTTCACATGATTGCTGCACATTTCCCCCATGCGGGAACCGGCGGTTTACATCATGGCAAGCAAACGCAATGGCACGCTTTGCACAGGTGTCACTTCCGATATTGACCGCCGTGCGTATGAGCATCGCGAGGGGCTGATGCCTGGCTTCACGAAACGTTATGGATGCAAGCTTCTCGTTTGGTATGAGTTCTATGATTTAATGACCGATGCCATTGATCGCGAGAAGCAAATCAAGGGCGGCTCACGCAACGATAAATTGTGTCTGATTGAAGTGCTTAATCCACAGTGGAACGATTTATGGGAGACATTAGCGTAATTATTTCCGTCATTGCGAGCCGGAGCGGTTTACTAAGCAAACCCTTCAACGTCATTGCGAGCGAACGCGAAGCAACCCAGTTGATGCTTGCTGTTTACACATCATATTGCGGTTCCCAACCTATTACCTGCTCATGTAGAAGCGGTGAAATTTCACTCAACTAACACCCACCAACTAGGTTGCTTCGCGTTCGCTCGCAATGACGGATAAATGGCGATCCATCGTGCGCGTGGCTTTATGCAATTCTTGCAAAGCACGTTACATCGCGCGCTTGAAATTGTCCGAGAGCCGCTGCTCTCATTGGGTGCTGAGGTCGGAGGCGGCAGGAAGGGAAGGGCAACTTTAACGCTATTTTTATACCGTCATTACGAGCGAGTGCGAACCGCTCCTCACCTCGCTATGACGGTTTCGATAACTGACACTTTGTACAGTTCACGTTTGAAGCTGAGTACCGCATCTTACTGCTATGCGGGAACCAGCAGTTTACATGATGGCAAGCAAACGAAATGGTACGCTCTATACGGGTGTAACGTCCGATATTGGCCGCCGTGTCTATGAGCATCGCGAGGGGCTGATGCCTGGCTTCACGAAACGTTATGGATGCAAGCTTCTCGTTTGGTATGAGTTCTATGATTTAATGACGGACGCGATTGATCGCGAGAAGCAAATCAAGGGCGGCTCACGCAATGATAAATTGCGCTTGATTGAAGAACTAAATCCGCATTGGAACGATTTGTGGGAGACGCTAGCGTAATTATTTCCGTCATTGCTAAGCAAACCCTTCACCGTCATTGCGAGCGAACGCGAAGCAACCTAGCTGATGCTAACGGTTTATCGGCAACATTGCGGTTCCAAAGGTGTTATTTTTATCAATGAAGCGACAAGATTTCATTCTTTTCGCAACCATCAACTGGGTTGCTTCGCTTTCGCTCGCAATGACGGACGAAAAATGGCCGGGGGATACCCGGCCATTTTTATCGATAGCAATATAACTACTCGCTTAGGAGCAACCCGTCGTGCTGCCACACGTGTCGCACTTCAAGCAGGTGCCGTTTCGCACCAAAGTGAAGTTGGCGCATTCGGGGCAGCTTTCTCCGACATAGCCTTTCATCTTGGCTTCCGCGCGCTTGTCCATTCCGCCCATCTTCGAAGTACCGGCGTTTGTGCCAGCCGCTGCGAAGGTGAGGTTGGCAAGGGCCGCTTCGCCGACCGTCAGCGTTTGCGGGATCACGCCCAATTGCTGCTCGAGCTCGCTTTTGAGTGCGTTGGCGCCAATCGATTGCGGGGCAGCCATGGTGGTGGTGTTGCCACCCTGCATGACGGCGAAACGATCGGCCTTGGAGCGTACGAGACCGCGCGAGACCTGGGAAGGGATGAAGCCTGCCGGGGCCTTGCTCTCGTCCTCGCCCTTGCCGAGATCGTTGCCGAGGGTTTCTGGCGAAACATGGGCGAGATCGGAGCGGCCGAGATAGGAGATGGCGAGTTCGCGGAAGACGTAATCAAGCACGGACGTGGCGCTCTTGATCGCGTCATTGCCCTGCACGAAGCCCGCAGGTTCAAAGCGGGTGAAGGTGAAGGCTTCGACATATTCTTCCAACGGCACGCCGTATTGTAGTCCCAAGGAGATCGCGATGGCGAAATTGTTCATCAAGCTACGGAAGGCAGCGCCTTCTTTGTGCATGTCGATGAAGATTTCGCCGATGCGGCCATCTTCATATTCGCCGGTGCGGAGATAGACCTTGTGGCCGCCGACAACGGCCTTCTGCGTATAGCCCTTACGACGATCCGGTAATTTATCGCGGTCGCGGATGCGCTCGATGCGCTCAACGATACGCTCGACAATCTTTTCCGCCGTTGCCGCGGCGCGGGCTGCTGCGGGCTGGGCGATGAGGGCTTCCACCGCATCATCCATCTCTTCGTCATCGTCTGAAATCAGCTGCGAGTTCAGAGGCTGCGAGAGCTTGGAGCCATCGCGGTAGAGCGCGTTGGCCTTGAGCGCCAGCTTCCAGGAGAGGAGATAGGCGGATTTGCAATCCTCAACGGTTGCCTCATTCGGCATGTTGATGGTTTTGGAAATCGCACCCGAGATGAAAGGCTGGGCAGCCGCCATCATGCGGATATGGCTCTCGACCGAGAGATAGCGCTTGCCAATGCGGCCGCACGGATTGGCGCAATCGAACACAGCATAATGCTCGAGTTTCAGGTGCGGTGCACCTTCGAGCGTCATCGCGCCGCAGACATGGACGTTTGCTGCTTCGATATCGGCTTTCGAGAAGCCCAAGAAAGGCAGGAGCTCGAAGGATGGGTCTTCCAGTTTCTCCGCAGGCACTTTGAGCGCGCCGGTGAGGAAGCCTGCATCCAGCGTCCATTTGTTGAAGACGAATTTAATGTCGAAGGCTGAGCCCAAGCTCTTTTCGACCTTCTCGATGGTGGCGTCGTCAAAGCCCTTGGCGCGAAGCGTCGTGTGGTTGATGCCGGGGGCTTGAGCGAGCGAGCCGTGGCCGATGGCGTAGGCCTCGATCTCGGCCAATTCGCTCTCGCGGTAGCCGAGGGTCCGGAGGGCTTCTGGAACGGCCTGGTTGATGATCTTGAAGTAACCGCCACCGGCGAGCTTCTTGAACTTAACCAGTGCGAAGTCAGGCTCGATGCCGGTCGTGTCGCAATCCATCACAAGGCCGATCGTGCCGGTTGGCGCAATCACGGTGGCTTGCGCGTTGCGGAAGCCGTGCTTTTCGCCGAGCGTCAACGCCTTGTCCCATGCCGCTTTTGCGTGGGTGACGAGGCGGGTATCCTTGACCGAAGCGTGATCGAGCGGAACCGGATTGACGCTTAGGCCTTCATAGCCCTGCGCTTCGCCGTAAGCGGCGCGGCGGTGGTTGCGGATGACGCGGAGCATGTGCTGGGCGTTGTTTTTGTAGCCGGGGAACGGGCCAAGCTCGCCTGCCATTTCGGCAGACGTCGCATAAGACACGCCCGTCATGATCGCGGTGAGCGCGCCGCAAATCGCGCGGCCTTCCTCCGAGTCATAAGGAATGCCGTTGGTCATCAACAAGCCGCCAATATTGGCGAAGCCTAGACCCAACGTGCGGTAGCGATAGGAAAGTTCGGCAATTTCCTTGGATGGGAACTGCGCCATCAGCACCGAGACTTCAAGCACGATGGTCCAGAGGCGGACAGCGTGCTCATAGGCTGCAATGTTGAACGTGCCATCGCTATCCCGGAACTGAAGCAGGTTCAGGGAAGCGAGGTTGCATGCGGTGTCGTCGAGGAACATATATTCCGAGCACGGATTGGACGCACGGATCGGGCCGGAAGCCGGGCAGGTGTGCCAATCATTCATCGTCGAGTTGAAATGCAGGCCCGGATCAGCCGACGCCCATGCAGCGTAACCGATCTGCTCCCATAAATCGCGGGCCTTCAAGGTCTTGTAGACCTTGCCATCGGTGCGCTTGATGAGGTTCCAGTCGGAGTCGCTTTCGACCGCACGAAGGAACTCGTCTTTCAACGAAACCGAGTTGTTGGAGTTCTGGCCAGCAACCGTGAGATAGGCTTCCGAATCCCAATCGGTATCATAGACGGGGAAATCGATTTCCTTGTAGCCTTGCTTGGCGAACTGGATGACGCGCTTGATGTAGTTGTCCGGAACCGAGACGCGGCGGGCGAGCTTGATCTCGCGCTTTAAAGCCGGGTTCTTTTCAGGATCAAAGCAGCTCTCATCCGGGCCATCGCAATTGATGCAGGCCTTCATGACGGCTTTGAGGTGCTTGGAGACGAGCTTGGAACCGGTAACAAGGGCTGCAACCTTCTGCTCTTCCTTCACCTTCCAGTCGATATAGGCTTCGATATCGGGATGGTCGACGTCAACGACAACCATCTTGGCCGCGCGACGCGTCGTGCCGCCTGACTTGATCGCGCCCGCTGCACGGTCGCCGATTTTGAGGAAGGACATGAGGCCCGATGATTTGCCGCCACCGGCGAGCTTCTCGCCTTCGCCGCGCAGCATCGAGAAGTTCGAGCCGGTGCCGGAGCCATACTTGAAGAGGCGGGCTTCGCGGACCCAAAGGTCCATAATGCCGCCTTCGTTCACGAGGTCGTCGGCTACGCCCTGAATAAAGCAGGCATGCGGCTGCGGATGCTCGTAAGAGGATTTCGACTTGGTGAGCTTGCCGGTTTTGAAATCGACATAGTGATGGCCCTGGCTTGGGCCGTCGATGCCATAGGCCCAGTGGAGACCCGTATTGAACCATTGTGGCGAGTTCGGCGCGACCATCTGGCGGGCGAGCATATACCGCTGCTCGTCGAAGAAGGTCTGTGCATCGTCTTCCGACTTGAAATAGCCACCCTTCCAGCCCCAATAGGTCCAGCATCCGGCCAGGCGATCGAAAACCTGCTTGGCGCTCATCTCGGAGCCGAAACGCTCGTTCTCGGGCAGTTTGGCGAGTTTGGCTTCATCCGGCACCGAGCGCCACAGGAAGGAAGGAACGTCGTTTTCCTCAACCTTCTTCAAATGCTTCGGCACGCCGGCCTTGCGGAAATATTTCTGCGCCAAAACGTCGGCTGCCACCTGGCTGAACGCTTCTGGCACATCGATGTTTTCAAGGCGGAAAACGATAGAGCCGTCCGGATTGCGGATTTCGCTGGTGGCCGACTTAAAATCTATCCCGGAATAGGGAGAAACGCCGGCTTTGGTGAAAAAACGCTCGATCCGCATGATACTACTGCCCTCAAAAAATACAGGCTACTGCCTGCGAAGCCGAAACCCGGCCTCAAGTCCGCAAAAATGTGTTTTCCGTGTCTGCCGATTCCCCCGTCACACTCAAGAGACGTGGGTCAGCAGATCCTTATGCCGATGAATCGCTTCATCGGGTCTTCGCCCCTTTATGGGCAACGCGAACCGGTAATACCTGTTCCGCCGGCACGCCCTGATAACGGGATTTGCGCTCTCGGCCTCAGCGGAACCATCCGCGTCGGGCCACACAGTGCAATGGATTCGGACCGTAAAACTGACCCCTCATCCCGTCAAGGTCTCAATCAACAATTAGCGTCTAGAATTTGACGTATGACTATATGTTGTGGGTAAATGTAAATAATTCGTTAATAACCAGTGATCCGCTGACAAGTGTCGGATTTTAAAAGAGAATTTCGTTTCGCGCATTTATATTGGGATCGCGACGACTAAACCTATGCGTGTTTTGACGGAGAAAAATGCCGGATCCGTCACCTTACGAACGGCCGATTCGTCCCCGTCAGACACAACGCGGATCGAATCGACACTGTGACAGCCATAAGACGGCTATGCCGCCATCCAACGAAAAGTTAGCAGGTCGTTTTGCCGCAAGACCTGACCGATTTAACGGCAGAGGCGAGGCTTTCTTGGCCCACGGCTCCGACAATAACACCATCGCCCACAACAAAAGCTGGAGTGCCGCCGATCCGGAGGGAATCAGCAGCCCGCATTGTTGATTCAATGAAGGGGCGTGATTCCCCCGATTCAATGTCTTTGGCCAATCGAATCATATCAACGCCTAAATCTTTGGCGATTTGGGTTGCCCGCTCTTTTCCTACCCGACCGCGGGAGGTCAGAAGTTGCTGATGGAATGTCATGTATTGATCGGCGGTCAATTGCTTGCGCACAGCCAAGGCTACGACAGAGGCTTCGACGGAATCAGGTCCAAGGACGGGAAAATCACGCAAGACAACCCGCAGCTTAGGATCATCCTTCATCAGTCCCATCATGTCGGAGAGAGATTTTTTGCAATATCCGCAATTATAATCAAAAAATTCGACTAACGTGACATCGCCCTTCGGATTGCCCAAAACAACACCGTTTTCGGCTTTGATCAAATCCTTTGATAGGGAAGCGAGTGCTGATTTTTGGGCAGCGGCCTCCGCATCCTTCTGTTTTTGATCAAGCGCATTCATCGCGTCTTGGATGAGCTCGGGATGCGTCATCAGATAGCTTTTTACAATTTCACCGATTTCGGCCTTTTTCGAATCGGAAAAAGCCTCGTCGGCAAAGGTTGCTGACGACGAGAAAAGAACGAATAAGGTCCCCATGACGAGGGTTAGGTGTCGGGCGGTAAACATTCTGGGCTCCTTAAGGGCCTAGGGTCAGGACCTAGTTAAAACGTTTCGGGCGATAATTAAAAATGTCGTCCGCTTTAAGAGCGGCCGGCGATCCGGCGGGTAAGAGCTTTTTGGCTTTATCCGCATGGTTTACGGCCGATTGTTGATCTCCGATCAAAAAAGCTTCTTGGGCGGCGCTATATTCCGCCATGCCAATATTGCCTTGTGTACCGTAGGCCATGGCCAGATAGCGCCAAGTCTCCGAATCCTCAGGTTCCCGCTGAACGGCATTGGATAGTTCTTTGACGGATTCCGATAAGTCGCCTTTATCGCCTGTTGCCAAAAGCGCACGGCCAAATAGACCGTGAATGAGCCCAGCCTCTGGCTTAAGGGATGTTGCTTGTCTTAGCGCCGAAATGGCCTCTCTTGCCCGACCGAACTCAAGCAAGACTTGGCCTTTTAGCTCCCAGAAATAGGGATTTTCCGGCTTAGCTTTTAATAATTGTTCGATTTCTGCCAAGGCTTCGGGAATTTTTTTATAGCGATAATTCAAAATCGCTCGGGCATAGTGGGCGGGCAGGGACATATCGGAGATTGGATATTTCCGTCCGACTTCTTCTTGCTTGGCGACAAATCCATACAGTTTCGCCCGCATAAGGTCGTGGCGCATCTGAAGATCCGCCGGATCTTTTTTCATCAAATAGGGGCTTGCCTCAACCAGTGTTTCTAAGCTCGCTATGCGATCCTGAGGCATTGGATGGCTCATCAAATAGGGATCAAGATGCTCGGTTTTGAACATCATGTCGTCACTTAACCGCTTGAACGTATCGAGCAGGCCGCGGGGCGATTGAGCGGTCATATCCAGATATTTGATCGCGGCCCGATCGGCCGCCTGCTCTTCGCCTCTTTGGTAGGAGAGTAACGTACGCGTCGCGAGTTCTTGAGCACCCAACATGACACCGACCCCGCCGGCACCTGAATTCGAACCACGGTTGCTGGCTCCTGCCACCATCGCGCCAGCGCCTAAGAGCATTCCGGCCACGGCCATCATTTGCGCATTGCCGAGTTGCTCCCGCTGAAGCGTCAAATGCCCACCTGCGACGTGGCCTGATTCATGCGCTATGACCCCAATAATCTCGTTGGGGGTCTTCGACTCCATCAAGGCGCCCGTATTAATGAACATTCGCCGGCCATTGGTGACGAAGGCATTGAAGGTACGGTCATCGATCAAGGCGATTTGAATGGAACCTTTATAAATGCCGGCAGCTGTAAATATGGGGGCGGCATAATCTTTGAGCAGGGTCTCAATTTCCGAATCCCGGATAATTCCGCGACTGGCCGCCTGTGATTGTGCAAAATCAAGTGATTGAGCATTAAAAACCGCAAAAGCAACCAGGCCGATCGCCATCTGCCGGATGGGGTGCCGATTTTTACGCCAAAAATCCATTGTATTTCCCAATTCGCTCCACCCGACGTTGAGGCGATTTGAGTTCCCCGTCAATTCAGTAGGATACTCTTAAGCGGTTTTAGCGATCAATCAGGGCATAACAAGGGCAATCATGATCGGATGGACCAAGTCTTGCCCAAACATCGCTTTGCCCTTACATCTCCCGCCCTCGAAAGGGATCGTTCATATGACCAGCCAGTTTTCGCCTAAATCCGACTTTCTCCGCACGCTCATGGATCGCGGCTTTATCCATCAATGCTCGGATTTCGAGGGACTTGATCAAAAAGCCCGCTCCGGCATGCTGACGGCCTATGTCGGATATGACTGTACGGCGCCATCGCTGCATATCGGCAATCTCATTTCGGCCATGATGCTTCACTGGTTTCAACAGACGGGCCATCGGCCGATAACGCTGATGGGTGGTGGAACCACGCGCGTTGGCGACCCTTCAGGAAAAGACGAGACGAGAAAACTGCTGACGGTTGAGCAGATTGAAGACAATAAAAACAGCATTAAGGGCGTTTTCGGAAAGCTCTTAACGTATGCGCCGGATGGCAATGGCGCGATTCTGATCGACAATGCGGAATGGCTTACGAAGCTTAATTATATTGATATGCTCCGTGACATCGGGCGGCATTTTTCAATCAATCGCATGTTGACGATGGATTCCGTTAAATTGCGATTAGAACGCGAACAAGAATTATCCTTTATCGAGTTCAACTATATGATTTTGCAAAGCTACGATTTCGTCGAGCTTGCTAGAAACTATAATTGTTCCCTTCAAATGGGCGGCTCCGATCAATGGGGCAATATTGTAAACGGCGTTGATCTCGGTCGACGGATGGGGACCCATCAGCTCTATGCGCTAACCACACCGTTATTGACAACGGCATCGGGCGCTAAAATGGGCAAGACGGCGTCAGGTGCCGTCTGGCTGAACGCCGATATGTTTAGCCCCTATGATTATTGGCAGTTTTGGCGAAACACAGAAGATGCCGATGTGAGCCGCTTCTTGAAATTATTTACACTGTTGCCTTTGGACGAGATCGCTCGTTTGACGGCTCTTGCAGGCTCAGAAATTAATGAGGCCAAAAAAGTATTAGCAACCGAGGCAACGGCCTTGTTGCATGGCAGATTGGCCGCAGATGAAGCGGCAGAAACTGCGCGTAAAACCTTTGAAGAAGGGATGGCTGCGGAAACACTGCCGAGTTTCAACCTGCCCGTTGGAACGGGTCTCTTATCGGCAAATGTAGCTGTCGGGTTTGCATCGTCCAATAGCAATGCGCGTCAGCTTGTCGAAAGTGGCGCTGTTCGGATTAATGATGTTGTGATTACCGACACGCGGCGGGTTTTGTTGGCGGACGATTTTCGCGACGGTGCCATTAAACTCTCAATGGGCAAAAAAAAGCACGTCCTGATTAAGGCTTAATCGGTACAAGTTCTTTTGGCGGAAGTTTGCTAGGTGGGACAATTTCGGTTGGCCCACCGGCTTCAAATAGTTTTCTTAAAAATCCCGGCGCTACCACGGAGAGCGGATTATAGGTCACTTGTGGTGAAGCGATAGGCCCGTAGGCCCTGTAATTGATTGAGAACAGGCCTTCATTTTCCCCACCCAATAACTGGCCTAACAACGGAATTTTATTTAAAAAATTATTGACTAAATAGGCTGGAACGAGTGTTCCTTTGACGTCCACATTTCCCTTGGCATAATCAATCGTTCCCTCGACGGTGCCTCCTAAGACAGGTCCCGACATGACGCCATCGCTCACTTCAATTTTTCCTGATCCAATGGTAAAGGTCGTATTCAGTCGACTGAATTGAACATTTTTTGGATCGGTCACAATGGCCCGTCCACCGGGTGCGCCGGCTCGTGTGTTTAGATCAGCAATCGCCGCCTCATCCAAAATTGCAAATCGTTTAATGGATAATTCACCCGCTAATGGCTCACCCGTTGTCGCAATTTGAAAGGTTAAGGATCCGGCGTTCATCCGCTTATACAAGTCGGTAAAACGAAGCAGGGATCCTGCATCAGCACTTTGAATAACGATGACGCTTTGTCCTGTTTCAGAACGTGCCGATTGTCCAAGAACGGGTTGCTGACCAATGTGCCCATCTAGCCGTAAATCCTTTAATAGGCCGGCGCGTGTTTGGGCATGTAGATCAGCATTTTTCATCACCTCACCATTAAAGCCTGAAAGCGTTGCTACTTTCAGATCGAGGTCGAGGTCTTGACTAATCGAACCTTGTCCACGTTGGGATGAGAAGGCCGACTTTATTAAAGCACGTCCATCAAGGGTTTCGCCTTGGATCGATATTTTATACCCGATCGAAGCCTTTTCCAGCGAAGCACTCATTTTGTCGGCCGCGTTGATCCGAAGTGTGGACAAATTAGCGGACCGCAAAACGCCATCAGCTCCGATTTCTGCCTTACCTTTCATTAAAATACTTGGATCATCGATGAGGAGATCGTCAAGAAGGATGGATTCATCGGGTAAAATGCTGATTGAAAAAGTGGCTTTCTCTGGCTTGCCGGAAGGCCTTGTCCATCCAGGAATTAAACCAACAATCGCAGCTTTTGTAAGATCAAGTTCGCCCTTACCTTTGACGCGTTTTCCGCCAATGCCTTTAAGTGAAAAGCTAAGCGTTACAGGTCCATTTAAAAGCCCCGATGTCTTGAGGCCTTTTTTCTCTCTCAACGTATCGTCAATTGTCATGACGACATTGGCATCGCGTGTTGTTGCCCCGTTTTGCTGATGCATATCAAATTTGGCTGGAGCACCAGCGAGTTTACCTTCACCTTTTAGAACAAGCCCTTGAGGGGAGGCGACGACGTGAACGATAGCGCCTTCTAGGTTCTCATTACCAAATGCGTTGTCTATAAATAAGTCGGTGAGGTCACCTTCAGCCGATACTTGAATATCCGTTGGCTTTAAATCGGGCTTTTGTGGAAAGCTGATCTTAACGGCCATAGCGACGCTGCCCGATGTTTTTTCAGGATCAAGCGGTGGCGTTGAAATATCCCGCATCATGTCTGAGCGAAGCACGGTGGCAAAATTACTGGCGGCACCGATGAAGTGAAAGTTTATATCGGCAACGGTTGGGACGAGCGATGTATCATAAACGCGATAGGTTCCATCCGTGATGGTAAGCACATCGCCTCTCCCGGAATCGATTGTTCCCCCTAAAATATCAATGCCAACCTTTTGACCCGTGACATGGACTTTACCTTCAAGTTTGCGAAGCGTCGGGAGGCCTTTATCGGGCTGCAGCGTTCCATTCGTGAAGGCCAAATCGAGTGTTACGGCACTGTCAGGTATCACGGCTTTTGCGATGACGGCACGCAGACCTGATGGGTCTAGATCAAGGCGATAAGTTGCAACGATTGCTGTTCCAGCCATCACGGATTGGCCGAGGTAGGAACGGACTTCAGGCACAAGGAACGAGGGCCAAAACGCCAAGAGTGATAGTGCATTTGATTGTTGAGCAACGAGTTCCAGTTTTAATCCGTCACGACCATCAGCGGCACCGATAATCGCATTCCCACTGACATTCAAATCTTGGCCACGGGCTTCAAACGCATTTACCCGAACGGCTCGAAAGCCCGCTTCAATCGTTCCAATCACCGATAGATGATCAATAGAAATTGGTGGATGACCCATGGCATCCGTCATGATCGTGGCCCCTTCGCTTCGCAGCGCAAAGGACCAACCTTCCGATGATGTTTTGGGAATCCCAACATCGCCGCTGATACGCCAATGCGTGTCGCTGCTCACAAATTCAATGAGCGGGAGAATGACCCGATTGCCATCATCAGAAAGTGTGAATTCGCCGTGGACTTCGTCGACCTTAATCGGGGGGGCCTTCGGATCGTCGAGAATGATTGTTGCTCGTCCGCCTGTGATGGCCCCGGACAGGCCAGTTAGGATACTATTTTTATCAACATCAATGGCGACCTGAAAGGAAAGCGGCATGTCGGTTTTAACAGGAATGGTTCCTTGTTCGGCAAAGCCCAAGAGTTCCGAGACAGCGATGTCTTTGCTCTGAAGCGTAAGGTGCCGCGCTTCGCCGCCACGGCCGGTTAGCGTGCCACTGGCGGACCACGTTCCATGTTCCCCTTGTGCACTCAGTGCTATGCGCTCGATGGCTTCGCCCGTCCGATCAAAGGTGAGGGCAAGATCGCGGTATCGGATTTGTCGACCGCGGCGTTGATCATCAATGCGCAAAATGCCGTTCCGTAGCATCGCGTGATCCAAAAGACCCAATGGTCCGGAGCGATTGGAAAGGGCGTCGATAAAGGAACCTATGGCCAACGGACTTGCGGGGGAATTCGCGTCCTGTGGGGCTGCCGTTGGTTCACTATTTTCGACAGCTTGTGCTTCAGATTGATCGGCGGTCTCTTCCGAAATAGCGACTGATCCGTCAGCCCTTATGGTGATTGAAACCAAGAGACCGGTTAGATCGATGTCGCGTGGCACCAAACGACCGATAAAAAGGGAAAGCCCGTCAAAGCCAATTTCTGCCTTTGGCGTCACAAGGATCGGTTTTCCGGTTTCGTCTTTGATGACCAAACCGCCGACCGAAAGGTGAAGGCCGCCGACAACTTCGCCGATTTCCGCCGACGAGATGGATACCAAAAAGCCCGGTGGCATGCGGCTTTGAATTCCGGCGGCAATTTGTCGATTTAGCCCGTCATAGCTGATTGGTCCCTGAGAAAGTTGCCAGACGAGATACCCGACGCCGACCCCGACAATGAGCAAGAGGACAGCAATAATTTCAGCAAATAATTTGATACCATGAAGCGATAATCGAAAGGACCAATGCGGCTTGCGTTTGACCGCGCCCAATAGTCCGCGGCGCCGATGTTCAGTCGTCGGAAGGTCACCATTGCCAATGTCGTTGGTCTCGGGTTGGTCGTTCATCGGATGGTTTAAAGGCTTTCTATCGCGATTATTCAAGAGTGGGATGTCTTATTAGCCCGATATCATCGATTGTTCTGTCTTCGCTCGAGGTTAAGAGCAATCTAACGGCGAGGGTCATCCGTAGAAATAAGCATTCCGAATGATTCGATGAAGGGAATAGGAAATGGCATCGGTTTTGACTGTAGGGGATATCGCTCCAGAGTTTACACTTCCCGGCGATGGCGGTTCGACAATTGCTTTGTCGTCCTATCGTGGCAAAAAAGTGGTGCTTTATTTCTATCCAAAAGACGACACGGCGGGCTGCACCAAGGAAGCCATTGAATTCAATGGACTTAAGGCTGAATTTGAGAAGGCGAATACGGTGATTATTGGGATGTCACCCGATAGCGCGAAGAGCCATGATAAGTTTAAGACAAAATATGATCTGACCTTCCCGATTGCCGCCGACGAGGACAAGGCAGCGCTTGAAGCCTATGGCGTCTGGGTTGAAAAGAGCATGTATGGCCGGAAATATATGGGCGTCGAAAGAACGACGGTTTTAATCGGCGCCGACGGTCACATTCTGGCGATCTGGCCGAAAGTGAAAGTCGACGGGCACGCAGCAGAAGTGCTTAAGGCTGCTCAAACGTCGTAAGTTCAGTCGATATCTTCAACGTCGACTTCACCGCCATAGACGCGCTGGGCGAGGGCCGCTTCCATATAGGGATCAAGCTCACCGTCAAGCACATCGCCTGGTGCTGTCGATGTCACGCCGGTGCGCAGATCTTTGACCAATTGATAGGGTTGGAGGACATAGGACCTAATCTGGTGGCCCCAACCCACATCTGTTTTAGCCGCTTGATCGGCCATGGCTTTATCTTCACGTTTTTTGAGCTCAATTTCATAAAGGCGGGCGCGCAACATATTCCAGGCGGTCGCGCGATTTTTATGCTGCGAACGTTCTTGTTGGCACGCCACGACAACACCCGACGGAATGTGGGTAATACGTACGGCGGAATCGGTTGTATTCACGTGCTGGCCGCCAGCACCTGAGGAGCGGAACGTATCGATCCGGCAATCAGATTCTTTAACGTCGATCATAATGCGATCATCAATCACCGGGTAAACGCTAACGGAAGCAAAGCTCGTGTGACGACGGGCGTTGGAATCGAACGGCGAAATACGCACAAGGCGGTGAACGCCGCCTTCGGTTTTTAACCAACCATAGGCATTATGTCCTTTGATGAGCAGTGTCGCGCCCTTGATGCCGGCCTCTTCGCCGTCGGCAACGTCCATGACGTCCACTTTAAATTTTCGACGTTCTGCCCAGCGCGTGTACATGCGCATCAACATCCGCGTCCAATCCTGGCTCTCGGTACCGCCCGCGCCGGAGTGGACTTCGAGATAGGTATCGTTTTGATCGGCTTCGCCGGATAACAAGGTCTCAATCTGACGACGGGCCGCCTCGATCCGAACAGTTCGAATGCCCTCTTCGGCCTCGGCAACGATGGTCGCGTCGCCCTCGGCTTCGCCCATTTCGATGAGTTCAATCGCGTCTGTGAGGTCTTGTTCGAGGCGTGAAATCGCGCCCAAGCGGTCTTCGAGATCCGTGCGTTCGCGCATCAATTTCTGTGCGCTTTCAGGATCGTTCCATAGGTTAGGGTCTTCGACGAGCGCGTTAAGCTCCATTAACCGCCGAGTTGAGGTGTCGACGTCAAAGATGCCTCCTCAGCAGTCCCATGGACTGCTTGGCAGCTTCGGCAAGATTTTCAATTTCGGCGCGCATCGGTGATTAAAGCTTTCCTGATCGAGACTAAGGCGGACAAGTAGCTAGGTCGCTCGGACATGTAAAGATATTCTGGTGGACTTCGTCTGAGGGGCTAATAAACGCCGCCCAAGCCGCTCCCGACGGCCTTTTCGACGTCCGGCGAAGGCATAAAAAGGTTTCCGGAACCAAAACTATCGCCATTTTCAGATTCGGACGGACCGGTGCCGGGTTTATAGGCCTCGACGATAGAGCCTTTAGCTCCGCCGGTAGAGCGGAGGCCGGTTTCTGGATCAATGCTTACGAGCTTAATGCCAGCGGGCACACGGAACGGTGTTGCCGGCTTATCGGCTAAGGCCAATTTCATGAAATCGCGAAAGATTGGTGCCGTAAATTGCGACGCCTGAGCTTGGCTTCCAAGGGATTTGGGCTTGTCGTAGCCCATATAAACACCAACGGCGAGGTCAGGTGAAAAGCCAACAAACCACAAATCTTTTGCTGAGTTGGTTGTACCCGTCTTGCCCGCTAACGGTTTACCCACCGCAGCAATCGCTGCGCCGGTACCGCGAATAACGACACCTTCGAGGATTGACGTGATCTGATAGGCGGTGAGGGGGTCTATGACTTGTTCACGCGGATCTTCGAGCTTCGGTTCAGCTTGACCTTGCCATTTAACAGCCTCGCAATCGGAACATTTGCGCTCATCATGACGATAAATTGTCTTACCCCAGCGGTCCTGAATTCGGTCAATCAAGGTTGGCGTAATACGTTTTCCGCCATTAACGAACATCGAATAGCCATTGGTGACTTTCAAGACGGTTGTTTCACCCGCACCAAGGGACATCGCAAGAACCGGCATGAGATTATTATAAAGGCCGAACCGCTTTGCATAATCGGTGATCAGGGGCATGCCGATATCTTGTGCGAGGCGCACCGTCATTTGATTTTTCGAATGTTCAATGCCGTAGCGCAATGTCCGCAAGCCATGCGATTGCTTGTCGAAATTTTCGGGCTTCCAGATTTCCTGACCCGGACCAAGATCAATCTCAATCGGTGCATCCAGCATCAAGTCGGATGGCGTATAGCCATTATCAATCGCTGCCGCATAAACAAACGGTTTAAATGCAGAACCAGGTTGGCGTTGGGCTTGTGTCGCCCGATTAAATTTTGACAAGTCAAAAGAGAAGCCGCCAACCATTGCGAGCACGCGGCCTGTGTAGGGATCCATGGCGACAAGCGCACCAGACACATCCGGGACTTGTCGCAACCGAAACTGGCCGGCTTTATCGGCGGGCTCGACATAGATGACATCACCCGCGGTCATCAATTGTTTCGCGGGCTTTTTAATCCATTTTAATCCATCAGCAGCAAGCGTGCCGGTTTCCCGCTCATTGCTCAGTTGACCGTTTGAATTACGCTTCGGTTGGAGACCAATTTGGACTGTATCATTATTGATACCCAGGACGACGGCGAGGCGCCAATTCTTGACGTCTGTTACGGCAGGAATGGATGAGAGGGTCAGTCCCCAATCGGCATTCAACGTGTCGATTTTTTGTACGACACCATGGAAGCCGTCATGGGCTTCATCAAAGCGGACAAGGCCGTCTGCCAAAGTCTGCCGCGCAATCTGCTGTAATTTTGGATCTAGCGTTGTTCTGACAGAAAGTCCGCCTTCATAGAGAGATTTTTCGCCGTACCGATCAAAGAGTTCGCGTCGAACTTCTTCGGCAAAGAAGCCCGCTGAAATCGTATTCGGTGAAATGGCACGTAAGGTTACGCCGAGTGGCTGCGCCTTTGCGAAATCACCCTCTTCTTTTTTCACATAGCCATTTTCAACCATGCGATCGATCACATAGTTTCTGCGATCAATGGCCGCCTGCGTCTTGCGAAAAGGATGATAATTATTCGGCCCCTTAGGCAAAGCGGCAAGATAGGCCACTTCTGTTAAGGTCAGCTCATTAACAGACTTACCGAAATAATTAAGCGACGCAGCAGCAACGCCATAATTGCCAAGGCCTAGATAAATTTCATTCAGGTAAAGCTCTAAAATACGCTCTTTCGAATAGGCCGTTTCAATTTTAAGAGCGACCAACATTTCTTTGATTTTGCGATCAAAGGTTTGCTCGGAAGAGAGCAGGAAGTTTTTGGCAACTTGTTGGGTAATTGTCGATGCACCTTGCCTGCGACCGCGTGCAAGATTGGTCACCGCTGCGCGGATGATGCCTTCCGGATCAACACCGATGTGATGATAGAAATTTTTATCTTCGGCTGAAATAAATGCATTCATCACGAGGCGCGGCATCGTGTCGATTGGAACGTAGAGGCGGCGTTCCTTCGAATATTCCGCCAAGAGACTGCCATCTCCGGCATGAACCCGTGTGGTGACGGCAGGCTGATAGGCAGCCAGCTGGGTATAGTCGGGCAATTCTTGCGAATATTTCCAGATTACGATCCCCGCACCGGCGGCCCCGAGGACGAATAAAATCGCGCCTAGGGTGAAAAGGAACCCGAAAAATCGAAGTAAATGACGCATGAATAAGAAATAATTCCGGATAAAAGCAGGGATGGCGCTTCGCAGGCTGATATCATCTAGTCGGTTCGTGGCGCAATTTCAAACCGCAAGATGTGATGCCAATAGAATATGGTGAAATCAGGGCTTGGCTAAATCCTGGGCCATGTTTGGCGGATTGAGGAATTCAACCAAGGCGTCCGTCATTCGGCTGGTCATACGATCCGTCCATTCAGTCGACGTCAGCTGATCAAGGTCCACTTTGCTTGACATATAGCCTATTTCGACGAGGGCGGATGGAACATCAACCGCTCTTAGCACCCTAAATCCGGCGGCACGAAGAGGATTCCGGTTCAAATGGGCCGTATCGGCAATTCGGGTTACCAGCTCACGCGCTAAAAGGTTTGAGCGGGTTCTCGTTTCTCTTAAGGTCAAATCACCTAGAATATCGGCAACCGTTGAATCCGATGGTTGCGGACTAAAACCGCCATTTGAATCGGCCTTATTTTCATATTCAGCAACTTTTGCAGCTTCTGCGTCCGATGAACGATCGTCACCGACATAGACCGTTGCACCGTGGACATCGACCCCGGACGCGATGGTGTCGCCATGAATTGACAGGAATACCGCTGCACCATGTTGGCGTGCCACTTTCACCCTGTCATCAAGGGGGATAAAGACATCTTGGTCGCGCGTCAGAAGCACACGGCATTGGCCTTGTGCCTCAATCTTTTTAGCTAAAGCGATAGAAAATGCCAAAACAACGTCTTTTTCGAAAATTCCGGTAATGCCTGTTGCTCCAAGGTCATTGCCGCCATGCCCCGGATCGATAACGATTAAGGGGCGACTGTCCTGGTTTAGGGCGGCGATATCAGCAGGCGCGGCATCTTTTGAAAGCCGTGATAGGGCGGAGGATTGTGCTGCTTTATCAAAGCTTTGACGATCGGCGGCCGTTAAAAAGAGCGATACGATATAAGCGCCACCGCCCATGGACGTGCTCTTCACAATATCTCCAGGCACCAACGGGGAGGCAAGATCAAATACGATGCGCGCTCTGTCGGCGGAGATTTTGCCATAGCGATAGGATTTTACCGCCCCTTCGCTGGATAGGCCGCTATCGGGGGGGAGCTGGAAATTAATGTCGGGTGTTTCAATAACCAATCGGTCCGGGGCGGTTAATACGAAGGCGGATATATTAATGGCTTCGGATGCGATCAGCCTGATCCGGGTCGATGTTGCCCCGGGCGAAATTTGAATATCGGCAATCACCGGGGCCGCGATGACGGGGGAAACCATCTGTAGGCCGAGCGCGACGAAGCATAAAACTAAGCTGCTGGCGAATCGTTTCATCGTTCGTAACGTCCCTTTCTGGCTGACCGGATAGCCATGTTCCGGGAGGCGATGCAACCGGGAAATGTCCCGGCTCTTGCCAAAGCATGCCTTGGCACACTATCTAGGGATGTACAGTTACCGATTTGGTCGTCAAGACGGGTCGGCGCGTCACCCGTCCAAGGATGGGTTCTCGGATCGTTGATCCGGCGTGCTGATTTAACGGTTTTTGTACAATTGGTGGCACATAATTTGTGTTTACCGGTTATTTTTGATTGTTTTGCTGCGCGGCAGGTAGGTTAATCCTCAAGCCATTCGGCACCAGATTAGGTGAGGTGAGTGACGTGAGCCAGTCGTTTTGGGGCCGCGAAAAGTGCACGACGGGAGTTGCCAATCGGCATCCGCGTGCGTTTCGTGGTTCTTTTCTGGTCCGTACCCCTCAATCAGCGTGTAAACCCTTCGCCCGTTTACGGCGTCAACAGGGCGCCGCTTCGCGTACTTTCCATTCCCACCGTCCGACCTCTGAAATGCCCGTGACATTGTCTCGGGTGACGTTGAGTAGGCCTGCATGGGTTCAGATTGATATAGCGCCGGCGCCATCGAGAGAGTCTCATGGCCAACAAAATGCTAATCGATGCTTCGCATCCCGAAGAAACCCGGGTCGTCGTCGTCAGAGGTAACCGCGTCGAGGAATTCGATTTCGAAGCGGCTAATAGGAAACAACTTCGCGGCAATATCTATCTTGCCAAAGTAACGCGCGTAGAACCGTCGCTACAGGCCGCCTTCGTCGAATATGGCGGGAATCGCCACGGATTTTTGGCGTTCAGCGAAATTCACCCTGATTACTATCAAATTCCGGTTGCTGATCGTGAAGCGCTTTTGGCTGAGGATATGCGGGCGGATCGCGATGCTGATTTTGGCGATGACGATAAACCTGCCAAGGCAACAAAGCCCAACCGGGGGCGGGGTAAGGCTAAGGACGCCGCCGATGCTGAATCAGTAAGCTCGGAGCCTGTTGACGATGCCGCGCATGCGGAAACAGAAACAGAAGAGTCTGAGGCCTCTGGTGGCGAATCAAACTCGGAACATGGCGAAGGCCCGGTTGAGGTTGGTTCCGATGACGATCAAACCATCGAGCATGTCGGCGGCGGTGATGCCTTGGAGGACGTGCCGGAGCGTCCGCGGCAGTCGCGTCGGCAATACAAGATCCAGGAAGTCATTAAGCGTCGCCAGATCCTTCTGGTTCAGGTGGTCAAGGAAGAGCGCGGCAATAAAGGCGCGGCACTGACGACCTATCTCTCGCTCGCAGGTCGGTATTCGGTGCTTATGCCCAATACAGGACGTGGCGGCGGCATTTCGCGCAAGATTACCAATATTGCCGACCGTAAACGGTTGAAGGCCATTGCTCAGGAGCTTGAGGTTCCAGACGGCATGGGTGTTATTTTACGCACGGCAGGTGCCGCGCGGACGAAGCCTGAGATTAAACGCGACTTTGAATATTTGATGCGCGCCTGGGAAACCGTGCGTGAAACGACTTTGCAATCAACTGCGCCGACGCTTGTGTATGAAGAAGGTTCGCTCGTTAAGCGCGCGATCCGCGATCTTTATAACAAGGATATCGACGAGGTTATTGTTGCAGGCGAAGAGTCCTACAAGGACGCCAAAGATTTCATGCGCATGCTCATGCCGAGCCATGCGAAGAATGTGAAGCCTTATCGCGAAACGACACCGATTTTTGCAAAATTCGGCGTTGAAGCGCAGCTCGACGCGATGTTCTCGTCGCAAGTGACGTTGAAATCCGGTGGCTATATCGTCATCAACCAGACTGAAGCTTTGGTTGCGATCGATGTCAACTCGGGACGTTCGACGCGCGAACACAATATCGAGGATACGGCGGTTCGGACCAATCTTGAAGCGGCGGACGAGGTTGCTCGGCAGTTAAGGCTTCGGGATTTGGCCGGTCTGATCGTGATCGACTTCATCGATATGGAGGAAAACCGCAATAACCGCGCGGTTGAAAGGCGTTTGAAGGACGCCTTGAAGAATGACCGCGCGCGTATTCAGGTTGGACGTATTTCGCCCTTCGGCTTGATGGAAATGTCACGCCAGCGCATTCGCACAGGCGTTTTGGAAGGCTCGACCGTTGTATGTCCGCATTGCGTAGGATCAGGCATGGTTCGTGCGACGCCATCGGTTGCGCTGCATGTGTTGCGCTCTGTTGAAGAGCTCTTGCTCAAGAGCGCCACGCATCACGTGACCGTTAAGGCAAGGAGCGACATTGCGCTCTATGTGCTCAATCAAAAGCGGATGCATCTGCGTAGCCTTGAGGAGACGTTCCTCGTTAATATTATGGTCATTGCCGATGATAGCCTGACCGGAACGCATCCTTTCAGCGTCGAACGCGGTGAGATCGTCATGCCGGGCGATGTGCAAATCGCACGCCCTGTTAATCCAGCTGGATTTATTCCGGTTGAAGAGCCGGAAATCGATGAGGTTGAAGAAGAGATCGAGGACGAAGAAGAAATCCTCGAAGGTGAATCGTCCAGCGACGAGGAAGCTGAGTCTCGAGACCAGCGTCAAAATGGGTCGAATGCCGAGGGCGAGTGCGGTGAAGCCGGAAGACGTCGGCGTCGGCGTCGTCGGCGTCGCGGTGGCCAAGGTGGCGAACGTCCGGCGGAGGGTTCGGCCCCTATGCCGCTCAATGCCCCGCAACCGATGGTTTCTGGCGTGCCTTTCACGGGCACACATGTCATTGGCGAAGATGGCGAGATCGTCACCGAGCGGGAAGTAACCGATAAGCCACTAGGCGAGGGCGAGGCCGCTCGCCGTCGTCGTGGCCGTCGTGGCGGTCGTCGTAACGGTCGCCGTGATCGTCCCGAAGGTGAATTGGCCGCCATTGGAAGCGAAGCGTCGGACGACATGTCAGATGAGGCCCTTCCTTCGACCGCCTCGGAACCCGCTCCGATGGCTGAGGTGGTTGAGGCTCCTGAGACCGTTAAGAAGGTTCGCGCACCTCGCAAGCCGCGCGCCTCAGCACCCGCACCAACGGCGGAACCGGTAGCATCCGCTTCATCGGAGCAGGTTGTTGTGACGGCTCCCGAGCCGGTCGTAGCAAAGTTGCCGGAGCCCATCACAACCGAACCTGTTGTGATGGCTGACCCCAACAAGCCTAAAAAGGGCGGTTGGTGGGCCAAAGCGAAGGCCACACTTGGCGGCGAGTAAGTTCAACGCATAAAAATAGCCGCATGGATTGCTCCATGCGGCTATTTTTTTATAAAAGATGCTTACTTGGCGTTGATTTCTTTCGGTCCGAGGCGCTTGTCGAGATAGGTATCGACGACGGACATCAATTCATCGGTCTTGTTCTCGAAGAAGTGATTGGCGCCTTCGACGGTCTGATGTTCGAGCTGGATACCTTTTTGGGTCTTCACCTTCTCAATAATCGGAATGACTTCTTTGGATGGTGCAACGCGATCTTGCGAGCCATGGACAAAGAGACCTGACGACGGGCAGGGGGCCAAGAAGGAAAAATCAAAACGGTTGGCGGGGGCAGCAATCGAGATAAATCCCTCGATTTCCGGGCGGCGCATAAGAAGCTGCATGCCGATCCAAGCGCCGAAGGAAATGCCCGTAATCCAGCACGCCCGCGCATCCGGGTTAATGGCCTGTGCCCAATCAAGCGCCGAGGCTGCATCCGATAATTCGCCAGAGCCGTGATCGAACGCACCTTGGCTGCGTCCGACACCACGGAAATTAAACCGCAGCGTGGAGAAACCCCGTTCCAAAAATGAGTAGTAAAGCGCATAAACAAGGGGATTATTCATCGTTCCGCCGAATTGAGGATGTGGATGAAGGATAATCGCTATCGGCGCTCCCTTCGTCTTTGACTGGTTATAACGTCCTTCAATCCGTCCTGCCGGACCCGTGAAAATGACCTCTGGCATTCCAATCCCCACCCTAAGCGCTGCTTTGCGCATCTCAAAACGTTCAAAAATGGGCAAATTGCTTGACTTGAGCAATTCCCAGCGTCACAACCCTTAGAATAATTCTAAGGGTTATAAGACGCGGCCAAATTGTGTGTAGTTGGCTCTTAGCACGTTGGCTGGGGGCAATTGCAAGCATTTCCCGCTGATCACTCGGTTTTTGATGAATTCATTTGGTTTTGTACGGACGAACGTAAAGGGCACGCTGTTCCATGATAACGGGTATTCGCCATTATCTCGATCATAATGCGACCTCGCCCCTGCGTCCCGAGGCGCGTGTCGCCCTTTTGAGTGCCTTCGAACAGGTTGGAAATGCGTCGTCGATTCATCAAGAAGGACGCAAAGCCAGAGGCATGATGGATCGAGCGAGAGATTGTGTTGCTGCCCTTTGTGGTGCTTCATCGCGCGATGTCGTTTTTACAAGCGGCGGGACGGAGGCCAATGTGTTGGCCTTGACGCCGGGCTTGCAGATTGACGGAGATTCGCGGCCTTTTACTCATCTGCTCGTCAGCGATGTTGAGCATGTCTGCGTCCTCGAAGGGCATCGCTTCCCGGCTGTTTCGGTTTTCCGAATTGGAGTGGATCAAAGCGGCATCGTGCGTAAGGATTATCTTTTGTCCCTGTTGCAGCGGGTTGAAAGCGAGGGCGGTCGCGCACTGGTTGCTGTTCAAGCAGCCAATAACGAAACCGGCATTCTTCAACCGATCGCTGAATTGGCGATGATGGTGCATCAATTTGGCGGATTATTGCACTGTGATGCGGTTCAGGTTGCGGGAAAACTGCCATTGGATCAGGTCACTGCGGGTGCTGATATGCTCGCTTTATCCGCTCATAAGCTTGGGGGGCCGCAAGGTGTCGGTGCGCTCGTGCTACGTTCCGGGGGAATTTCGATTTCGGATAAGCTTTTACGCGGTGGCGGGCAGGAGCGGGGCGCGCGGGCTGGTACCGAAAATGTCGCCGGAATCGTCGGGTTTGGCGCTGCGGCTGAGGTAGCGCTGAGCAGTTTGACCGAGCATGCGCTTGTAAGTCAGGACTTTCGTGATCGCGCTCAGGCTTCGGTTTTAAAGGCTTCGCCAGATGCTGTTATTTTTGGGTCGGGCGTGGACCGGCTTCCGAATACATTAGCATTTGCAATCCCCGGACTATCGGCTGAAACGGCTTTGATGGGTTTTGACCTTGGCGGCGTGGCATTGTCGTCGGGATCGGCCTGCTCGTCAGGCAAGGTCAAGAAGTCGCATGTTCTTGAGGCAATGGGTGTTTCAAGCTCGATTGCCACCTGTGCGTTGCGCCTAAGCTTTGGCTGGACCAGCACGGAAGCCGATCTAATAGGCTTCTCGGACGTATTAGATAATATGGTAAAACAGAGGAAGACGAGCGCCCGCGCGGCGTGATAGGCTTATATACTAAGGCTATTAAGTCGGCATAGCCGACAATAGCCTGAAAGAATCGAAAAAGCATTATTTTCTATTTCTTTAAGGCGAAATAGAATGCTTTTTTGAATAGAATACCCAAGCTCACTTCGTGACTTGGGTATATATACTTTGGACGCCAGGCCCTTGAAGCCGGTATGTCAGGAGAGTGGAATGGTAGCGGTTAAAGAGACCGTCGAGCAGGTTAAAACGCTTGATGTTGATCAGTACAAATATGGATTTTCGACCGATCTGGAGGTCGACAAGGCCCCAAAGGGCCTTTCCGAAGATATTGTCCGCTTTATTTCTGCCAAAAAGGGCGAGCCTGAATGGATGCTCGAATGGCGGCTTGATGCTTACAAGCGCTGGTTGACCATGACCGAGCCCACTTGGGCGCGGGTGCAATATCCGCAAATCGACTTCAATGAATCCTATTACTACGCCGCGCCTAAGCTGAATGCGGCGCCTAAGACGCTGGATGAAGTCGATCCGGCTATTCTCGATGCCTATAAGAAACTCGGTATTCCGCTGCGCGAGCAGGAAATTCTGGCTGGCGTGACCACATCGAAGGTGGCGGTTGATGCCGTGTTTGACAGCGTCTCGGTTGTCACAACCTTCAAGGAAGAGTTGAAAAAGGCCGGCGTGATCTTCTGCTCAATCTCGGAAGCCATCAAAGAGCACCCGGAATTGGTTCGGAAATATCTCGGCACCGTTGTGCCCGTGACGGATAATTATTATGCGACGCTAAACTGCGCCGTGTTTACCGATGGGTCGTTCGTCTACATCCCCGAAGGCGTGCGGTGCCCGATGGAATTGTCGACCTATTTCCGAATCAACGAGAAGAATACCGGCCAGTTCGAGCGTACGCTCATTATCGCCGAGAAGGGCTCCTATGTGTCCTATCTTGAGGGCTGCACCGCGCCGCAACGCGATGAAAACCAGTTGCATGCCGCTGTCGTCGAACTTGTGACGATGGATGATGCCGAGATCAAATATTCGACGGTGCAGAATTGGTATCCGGGCGATGCGGATGGCAAAGGCGGCATTTATAATTTCGTGACCAAGCGCGGCGATTGCCGCGGTGCCAATTCCAAGATCAGCTGGACGCAGGTTGAGACGGGTTCGGCGATTACGTGGAAATATCCAAGCTGCATTTTGCGGGGCGATAATTCGCGCGGCGAGTTTTATTCGATTGCGGTGTCCAACGGGATGCAGCAGGTCGATAGCGGCACCAAGATGATCCATCTCGGCAAGAACACGACGAGCCGGATCATTTCGAAGGGCATTTCGGCGGGGCGTTCGCAGAACACCTATCGCGGGCAGGTATCGGCCCATCGCAAGGCCAGCAATGCGCGCAATTTCACCAATTGCGATAGTCTGCTGATCGGCGAGCAATGCGGCGCGCATACGGTGCCCTATCTCGAGAGCAAAAATGCGAGCGCGGTGTTTGAGCACGAGGCGACGACATCGAAGATTTCCGAAGAGCAGATGTTCTATTGCCGCCAGCGCGGGCTATCGGCGGAGGAGGCAACGGCGCTCATCGTCAATGGTTTTGTGAAAGACGTGCTGCAACAATTGCCGATGGAATTCGCGGTTGAAGCGCAAAAGCTCATTTCGATCTCGCTTGAGGGGAGCGTGGGGTAAAGCCATGAATGAAAAAATTGAGCAGCTTATTCTCGAACAAATTGGTGCTTTGCGTTCTGATCTCCATGCCGTGAATGGCGAGGTATTGCGGCTGCGCGATGAGATCGCGGATTTGCGGCTAAACCGGCCAGCGGCAGAAAATAGATTGCGCGATTTATGGGACGACGGGCTTGCAAGCGGCGACGCTGGCGATGTTGATGAAGTGTTTGATCGTGTTCTCAAAACGCTTAACCCGGTTGGACGCGCGATGTGATGCGCGTTCGCTTATCCTGACAAGCCGAGCGTGACCTTGTTGCGATTGGCTCTTGGTTAGCGGATCGCAATGCACGTGCGGCAAACGAATTGATCGAGATCTTACGACATCGCGTAAAAAAATTAGGTAACAATACAATGAACGGGCAGATCGGAAGTGCGTCGTGTAGGGAAAGAGTGTGTCAGTACG
>CAIRGA010000151.1 GCA_903877935.1 uncultured Hyphomicrobiales bacterium | reverse complement strand
ATGTCATTGGCTTCCAAAGCCAACATGAAATCATCAGGATAGGTCTCAGAAATCTGCCGGATAATATCAATAAGCTCGAGCGTCATGCGTCCAGGCTGCGGCATGAGCGAGGGCACAAAGGCTGCCCAAAATTGTGCGCTGACCATGCCTTCCTTGAGGCGCGGCAAGTCCGTGTCAGACTCGGAATGCAAGCGAGCGAGATCATACTTTTTGACGCTTTTCTGCGCGGCCGGGCTCGAATGAATGACCCATGGCAAATCATTATGACCATCGACAAGGGGGATGGTTTGCAACAAATGACGGGCATGGTCCAATGCACGGCTTGCCTGATCAACGGCCATAATGCGCTCCTTTTAAAACGATGCCTCTATGTATGAAGGCTGCGTCCTGCCTACACAAGAGGGCGAACCGATAGGTCGTGCCAGGGAGCGGAAGGGTCGCCTTGCAATTCGGCAAGCCAGAGCTTTTTAATCCGGTATTGCTGCACTGCCGTAAAAAGACTACGCAAGCTTCAAAGACAGGCATATCGGCTGGACATCCGCCTGAACCACCCCATATGCGCCGAAACGGAAATAACACGATGAACGATACGACCATGCCATTGGCTTCCAAAGAAGCCTCCCCGCCTCAGGCCTCGGTGCCAAAGCGTCGTCCCTTGCGCCCGATTGTGCTGGGTGCGGTTGCGATCATCGTTCTTGGCTATGGCGTTTCGTGGACCTATGAGTGGTGGACGCATGGCCGTTTTATCGTCTCGACCGATGATGCTTATGTCGGCGCGCCCATTTCGACGATTTCGACGCGGGTGTCAGGGCATATTATAGAAATCGCCGTCGCCAATAATCAGGCGGTTCATGCAGGCGACCTACTGGTCAAGATCGATGATGGCGATTATCGCCTCGCGGTCGAGAGTGCGGGCGAGCGCATCGATACCCAAACCGCAAGTCTCTCCCGCATTGATAAGCAAATCGCCCAGCAAAGCGCAGTGATTGACCAAGCGCGAGCTCAAATTACGGCTGCGAAGGCCGATGCGATGCGGGCTGAACTTGATTATGCGCGCGCCCAAAAATTGGCCGAAGCGGATTTCAACACCCGGGCCCGTCTGGATCAAGTGTTAGCGGATCGTGACCGGACGGCGGCGGCGCTCGTCAGCGCGACTGCAGGACTTGCGGCAGCGGAAGCCGGGATCGAGGTTCTAAAAGCCCAAAAGGTAGAGCTCGAACACGCCAAAGCCGAGCTTGAAACCGCTTTAGCCAAAGCCCGACGCGATCTTGAATTCACCGAAATTCGCGCGCCCTTCAATGGCATTGTCGGCAACCGCGCAGCCCAGCTCGGCATGTTGGTCGAACCCGGCGTTCGTTTGCTCGCGCTCGTGCCGCTTGATGCCGTTTATGTCGATGCCAATTTCAAAGAAACGCAGCTTGGCCGCATCAAGCCGGGTATGACGGCCAGTGTTCATGCCGATGCGTGGCCGGGCCGTACCTTTGTCGGCAAAGTCACAAGCTTTGCGCCGGCAACAGGCGCCATCTTCTCGCTGCTCCCGCCTGAAAATGCCACGGGCAATTTTACCAAGATTGTCCAACGCATTCCGGTTCGGATTACCTTCTCGGCGGATGATCTCAAAGAAATGGCACTCCGCCCTGGCCTTTCCGTCATTGCTGATATCGATACGTCTACGCAATGAGCGAAGCCGCAAAGCCAGCATGGCCGCCTGCACCGCCCGTCGTTACAACGCGTCGGGTGATTGCCTTTATCGGCATGGTGTTTGGCATGTTCATGGCGATTCT
>CAIRGA010000150.1 GCA_903877935.1 uncultured Hyphomicrobiales bacterium | reverse complement strand
GTCGAGGTTTGCCCGGTCGATTGTTTTTACGAAGGCGAGAATATGCTCGTCATCCATCCTGACGAATGTATTGATTGCGGCGTCTGCGAGCCAGAATGCCCGGCCGATGCCATTAAGCCGGATACGGAGACGGGTCTCGAGAGCTGGCTCAAGCTCAACGCGGATTATGCTAAATCTTGGCCCAATATTACGATCAAGCGGGATGCCGCGGCCGATGCCAAGGATTTTGACGGGAAGGCAGACAAGCTCGCCCTCTTCTCCCCTAATCCGGGCGAGGGTGATTAACCGTCTTTTGACCTGACGCTCATACCACTTGGAAAAGCGTCATTTTTCTGATATATGGTGTCCTATCCCGTTGAAAACACGGGTTCGGGTTATTTTTCCACTGATCGGAACATTCGGCACTTCCCCATGACTTGGTTCGATTGACCGCTAGTTTGGGGGAGCAAGGCTGTCGTTTCGCTGAGCTGGCCAAGGCTTCGTTAAAGGTCAAGCGAGCCAATAATGGGAAAATAGCGGGTTACTTTTTCGCTTTTCGCCGTTTTTCGGCGCAACATAGAAAGTACGCGTCACAATGACGACAGGAACAAAGAAGACCGCCAATCGCCAGGGTTTCAAGACCGGTGAATCGGTTGTTTACCCAACGCATGGCGTCGGCCGCATTACGGCAATTGAAGAACAAGAAGTTGCGGGTTTCAAACTCGAATTATTCGTGATCTTTTTTGAAAAAGATAAGATGACGCTGCGTGTTCCAACTGCCAAAGCGGCGGCTGTCGGGATGCGCAAGCTCTCTGAATCTGCTCTTATTACGAAGGCCCTTGAAACGGTTAGCGGTCGTGCGCGGATCAAGCGGACCATGTGGTCGCGTCGGGCGCAGGAATATGAAGCGAAGATCAATTCCGGTGACATCATTCAAATCGCTGAAGTCGTGCGCGATCTTTATCGCTCGGACGCTCAGCCTGAACAGTCTTATTCCGAGCGTCAGCTTTATGAGGCAGCTCTTGATCGCCTCGTGCGCGAGGTAGCCGCTGTTAATGCGTCGATGGAAAGCGAAGCACTTAAGCTCGTTGAAGCCCATCTTGCTAAATCGCCGAAGCGCACCAAAGCGGCGGAAGCTGAAGTCGAGGTTGAATCGGATCTTGAGGACGAGCAGGAAGAAGCTGCGTGATCGGCTAACGATCCGGGTTGTGAATAAAAAGGGCGCCACTGGCGCCCTTTTTTAGTCTGTGACGATGATTTTATAGAGTTCATCCGGCTTGATTTTCGGCCGATCTAAACCATTGATCATCAAGAAGCGGTCAAGTGCTTGATCGCCGCTATCATTTTTTGTTGCCAAGGACGACGCTGTATCCTCGGCATTGGCCGTCACGACACTAATTCGTTGTGGCCTTAACGAGTTCATTTCATCAGGCGCTAAGGATCGGAAACTGCCGATCGCTGCTAAAAAGGCCCGATCGAGGGCAGGGGTTAAATCCCGCGCGGCAAAAATAATCCGAAAGATTTGATCGCCCTTTTGCAGAGCGGCTAATCGGAAGGTCCATTCCGGCCCCTTTGCAATCGCTGTCGCGCCAGTAAATCCGCCCACCGAGAATGGGGTAATGTCGGTACTCGGCGCATTCTCGATCCAACCTGCCGCGAGCGAAGCCTCTAAATTAGCAACCCCTGCTTGCACCGTGTCGAGCCGCATCGCCTGATTGCCATTCGCCGCAATCCCCACAACGGCCTGTGCCGAATTTTCGAGTACAAATCCCTCAGGTGCCAAAAGGGTGAAATCGAGGCGGGGATGCAGGAAGCGTCTGCCGCGGATCACGCCACCGGACGGATCGTCGCCATAGGATAACCCGTTGAGAGCCGTAAGATAACGTACCCGATCCGCCTCGATTGCCGAGGGACTAACGCTGCCACGGGCTACTTCGAGAGCTGCCGCCATTCGTTGCGGCGTTGAGGGGTGGCTTGAAAGGAAACTAAAGCGCGCGGCAGGTCGTGTTTCACCTGAAAACGAGGTCTGACGCGCCAAAGACGACAGAAAGCGGGCTGAACCATAGGGATCATATCCTGCTTTAGCGATCGTTCGAATGCCGATTTCATCGGCCTCCAATTCTTGCCCCCGCGAAAAGCTGGCGAGCAAGAAGCGGGAATTGGCCGAAGTGGTTCCACCTATCGGGTCCGGCATGGATGACGATGCGAGCTTTTCAAACTCGGCGCGTTGGGCGGCGTGCTTAGCGGTGACGTGGCCCACTTCATGCGCCAAAACGGCTGCCAGTTCAGACGTGTCATTGGCAAGAGCGAGAAGACCCCGGGTCACATAAATATCGCCCGTCGGCAGGGCGAAGGCATTAATTGACGCCGAATTTAAAATAGCGACGCGATAATGCGCATTCGGGTCATCGCTTGATGCCACGACGCGCTCAACAATTTCGCGTACGAGATCAAGAACAGGACCGGGCGCTCGATATTCGCCACCGAATGTCGCTACTAATCGCTCTCGTTCGGCACTAACGGCTTGATCGGGCACGGCGGAGACAGCCGGAATGGTTGCTTTCGGGCGCTCGCCGGAAAGGTTCATACATCCAGAACTTAAAATGCTAATGCCCGCAAGAACGGCAAACCGCCAAATGCTCAAGGGCCTCACCATTGCCATTTGATTCCTCGGTCTTCTTAGCTATCGTAACGACATCTTTGCCATGGATTTGGGATAGCGCGTCATGGGCACGCGTTTCAAGCTTTGACCATGATTATGACGACAAAATATTGAACCGAACGGCTGCAAAATCACAAAAGCCATGATATGCACAAAAGGGTGCGGTCCCGTAGCTCAGCAGGATAGAGCGACGGTTTCCTAAACCGTAGGTCGGATGTTCGAGTCATCCCGGGATCGCCAATTCTAATCTTAAGCGGCCGAGATGACGCGGCAGTTTTGCTTAATGCAACACCGTTTTGACGGTCTGCACTTTCAGCTTTTCGATTTCTTGTTTGAGATGGAGCTTTTTGCGCTTGAGCTCTCTAATTTTCAGGTCACTTGCCGAAGGGTGGATTTGTTCCGTTTGTATTTCGCGTTCAAGAGCCTGATGGCGGCGTTCGAGTTCAACCAAATGCGATTGTAACGACATGCTGCTCCTCCTGATGGGGGCCGGTTCAAGACCGGTTTCACAAGTCTGTCATAAAATTAGCTTCTGTCGAGTACTCATCTTTCTGAAGGGCTAGTTCTTTCACGTACCAAGCGGAACGCTTTGAACAGCTTCATTTTCCTTTTGCCTTCGACTTGCGCGCATAGCTGGTGCTCTGGCATAGTTTGTCGATCAGCAATCCGGTCAGCCGGAAAAGGCCGTGAAATGACTGATTCGTCCGATTTGCCTGTCGACCCTGCGGCGCTCCTATCCGAGCTGCAACGCTTGAGGATCGAGCACAAAGATATCAGCGATGCGGTAGACGCCTTAGAGGCGATTGGCCAAGCCGACCAACTTCAAATTCGCCGGTTCAAACGTCGCAAATTATTGCTCAAAGATTTGATCCGGCAGATTGAGGATCAAATTACGCCCGATATCATCGCATAATCGCGCGAATACCGATCTCAGCTCTTGCCATCGCCGCATCCGAGCGATAGGGAGCCTTTTAAAGCGGAAAGGCATAGAAATGACCGAAGCCAAGACGCCCGTTGCCATCATCATGGGCAGTCAGTCCGATTGGGCAACGATGCGGCACGCCGCCGAAACGCTCGCTGCTTTGGGTGTTGGCTATAGTTCCCGCATTGTATCGGCGCACCGCACCCCTCAGCGTCTCTATGATTTCGCTCATTCGGCAAAGGATAATGGTTTTCAGGTCATTATTGCGGGGGCCGGCGGTGCCGCCCATTTGCCAGGAATGACCGCTGCGATGACGCCACTGCCCGTTTTTGGCGTGCCCGTCGAATCCAAAGCGCTTTCGGGGCAGGATAGTCTTTTATCGATCGTTCAAATGCCAGCGGGCATTCCCGTTGGAACGCTTGCGATCGGTAAAGCTGGCGCGATCAACGCTGCTTTACTCGCGGTTTCCGTTTTGGCGCTTCATGATCATGCTCTCGCGGGTCGATTGGATGCCTGGCGCGCTAGGCAGTCTGCCTCGGTTGCCGAAGCACCATCCGATGAGGCCTGAGGCGATGTTAAAACCCGGCGATACGATTGGAATTTTAGGCGGTGGCCAATTGGCCCGCATGATGGCGCTGGCGGCCGCACCTTTCGGACTCAAATGCCATATTTTTGCCCCTGAAGGGGATAACCCTGCGTTTGATGTTTCCGCTGCGCGCACCGTAGCCGGCTATGAAGATGCAGAAGCACTGAAAAGCTTTGCTGCGTCTGTTTCGGTCGTCACATACGAATTTGAAAACGTACCTTCTACGACAGCCGATATTCTGTCCGCCCATGTTCCCGTTTTGCCAGCGCCTCGTGCTCTAGCGATTACCCAAGATCGGTTTACGGAAAAAAGCTTTATCCGCGAGCTTGGCTTAACGGTGCCAAATTTCATCGCTGTTTCGTCGCTTGAGGAGCTTGAGGCGGCGTTGATGACCATTGGCCGTCCATCGGTATTGAAAACACGCCGTCTTGGATATGATGGCAAAGGCCAGGCGATGATCCGTGAGGATGTGTCTGCCCGCGATGCATGGGACGCGATAGGCCATGCACCCGCCATTCTTGAGGCCTTTGTTCCGTTTGAACGCGAAGTGTCTGTGGTGGCTGCACGCTCGCTCGCGGGCGAATGTGTTGCCTATGATGTGTGTGAGAACCGGCACAAGCATCACATCCTTGATAAGACGCTTCTTCCAGCCGCCGTTTCACCCCGCACGGAAGCGCATGCCAAAGCGGCCGCGCAAAAAATTGCTGAGGCTCTTGGTTATGTTGGCGTTTTTGCCGTCGAGTTTTTCGTGGCTGGCTCGGGCGATCAAGAAGTTTTGCTGGTCAATGAAATTGCGCCGCGCGTCCATAATTCGGGCCATTGGACTTTGGGTGGGGCCGAAACCTCGCAGTTTGAGCAGCATATTCGTGCCGTTTCGGGCTGGCCTTTGGGCAGTGTGAAGCGTTTGGGCCGAATTGAGATGGAAAACTTGATCGGTGATGATGTTGCACGCTGGGCCGACCTATTGGCCGAACCGGGTCTGATCATCGAACTTTATGGCAAGCGGGAAGCGCGTCCGGGGCGTAAGATGGGGCATATTACGCGCGTTATTCGATAGAATCGTCCAGTGCTGCAAAAACCTTAGCTTTTTACCCCTTAGAGGCGTGGACAGCAGAGATCCTTTCTGGTACCAAGCGCGCTCACGTTGCTAAGGCTTCCAAGGAATAAGCGTTGGCGACTCCAGAATTGACCTTTAATTTACGGGAAAACACGCGTGCAGGTTCTCGTCCGTGACAACAATGTAGACCAAGCGCTCAAGGCGCTTAAGAAGAAGATGCAACGTGAAGGCATCTTCCGCGAAATGAAGCTCCGTGGCCATTACGAAAAGCCATCGGAAAAGCGCGTTCGCGAAGAGGCAGAAGCCGTCCGTCGCGCTCGCAAGCTCACCCGCAAGAAGTTGCAGCGTGAAGGCTTGCTGCCTGCGCCTAAGCCAAAGGTTTTCGCGCGTTAATAACGCTGCGATCCTTCGCTCTCTATCAGGATTAAACGGGTGCTTCGAATTCAAAATCGAAGCGCCCTTTTTGTTGCCCGAATCTCCGCGAATCCCTACATAGTCGTCCAAACGACGCGAGGAGAGAGCGGCATGGCATTCGGCATCGGTAGAACAATTCGCAAGAACGCTCTGTCGCATGCGATGGGTGTTGGTCTCTTGAGCCTCGTTTTGGCCGGTTGCGTGAGTGGTGGTGGCAATGCGCCAGCGCCCATTGCCTCGGTTGCCGAAATGGATACCGACAAGGCGACGGCGGCGATTAATATTGAATCGCTGTCAGCCGTTATTGCGAAAAATCCGAGCGATGCCACGGCCTATAATACGCGCGGCGCAGCGCTTGCCCGCATCGGCAAGTTTGTCGAGGCCGAGGCAGACTTCACAAAAGCCATCGAATTAAAGCCCGGCTATGCGGCAGCCTATACCAATCGTGCGCTCGCCTATCGTCAGACGGGTGAAGAAGATTTGGCGCTGGCCGATTTCAATCATGCGATCGCATCTAGCGCTTCCTATGGCGCAGCCTATTTGGGTCGCGGCAATCTCTATCGTTCGATGGCCCGCTATCCAGAAGCCATTGCCGATTTGACGAGCGCCATCAAACTCAATCCGGAATCCGCCCAAGCCTATCACTCACGCGGACTGATTTTCCAAAAGCAAGGTCTGCATAAAAAAGCGACCAATGATTTTGATGCCGCGATCGATCGCGATCCGTTTGTCGCAGCGCCTTATTTGGCGCGCGGTCAAAGCCTTGTTGCGCTGGGCAAATATGATTCAGCGATTGAGGATTTTAATTCGTGCCTGAATGTTGATGCCAATTTGGTTGAAGGCTGGGTCGGATTAGGTCAGGCCAATGAAAACAAGGGTGATAAAAAGGCTGCTGAAGAGAATTACAAGCGCGCACTGAGCCTTGATTTTAACAGCGTTGGCGCGAAAGAGGGCATGGCCCGTTTATCGGGCACCGCGGCACCCGCGAGCATTGGTGGCGGACTTGGCGATCTCTTGAATAAGAAGTGGTTTTGATGCGACACCTTTTGCAGACTCCAGATGGAGCAATTGCAGTCTCGCGCTAAAAACACTCTATTTAATATCAGCGAAATTCCAGACGGAATGCTTGGGGTCTATTATGAGCGTGGTAGCGTTTGATACGTTAAATCCCGCATCGAAGCTTGAGACGGCTGGCTTTTGTCTGGGGCAGGCCAAGGGGACGTCTGCCGTCCTAGCCGAGCCGCTCGATGGTTCGAGCCTTGCCACAAAACTAATTTAAAAGAATCCGTTGCTGAGCTTAAGGTCGATCTTGTTCGTTGGCTTATTTTAACCCAACTTGCACTTGGCGGTTTTGTCTTTGCGGCCTTGCGTCTCGTAAAATAAGAACGTGCCGCGTTTTTTAGTCGCTTGGCCTCAATGTCCAAGCGACTTGTTGATTTCTTCAACCATTTTCTTTGCATCGGCAAACAACATCAGCGTGTTGTCTTTGAAGAACAATTCGTTCTCAACGCCCGCATAGCCGGAGCCCATGCCGCGTTTGATGAAGAGCACGGTTTTTGCTCTTTCAACGTCAAGAATTGGCATACCAAAAATCGGTGATTGCGGATCGGTTTTGGCTGCCGGATTGGTCACGTCATTGGCACCGATGACGAAAGCCACGTCCGCTTGGGCAAATTCCGAATTGATGTCTTCAAGCTCAAACACTTCGTCATATGGCACATTTGCTTCAGCGAGCAGAACGTTCATATGGCCGGGCATACGGCCGGCGACCGGGTGAATGGCGTATTTAACATCCACGCCTTCCTTCTTGAGCAAGTCGGCCATTTCGCGAAGAGCGTGCTGGGCTTGTGCCACCGCCATGCCGTAACCCGGTACGATGATGACGCTTGAGGCGTTTTTCATCATAAAGGCCGCGTCCTCTGCCGAGCCTTGTTTGACCGGACGGGTTTCTACCGCGCCACCGCCTGCAGACGACGTTTCGCCGCCAAAGCCGCCGAGAATAACCGAGAAGAACGAGCGGTTCATGCCCTTACACATGATGTAAGACAGGATCGCACCGGAGGATCCAACCAGTGCGCCGGTGATAATTAGCGCCATATTCGACAGCGTAAAGCCGATGCCTGCCGCAGCCCAACCCGAATAGGAATTGAGCATCGACACTACCACCGGCATATCTGCGCCACCAATCGGCACAATAATCAACACACCAAGCACCAAAGCCGTCAGCGTGATGAGCCAGAAGAAGAGAGTGCTCTGGGTCGCAACAAACAGCACGAGCAGCACGATGAGGGCAGCGGCCAAGGCAATATTGATGAGATGGCGGCTCGGCAGCATGATCGGCTTGCCGCTCATATTGCCGTTGAGCTTCAAGAACGCGATGATCGAACCGGTGAACGTAACCGCACCAATCGCTACGCCGAGCGACATTTCAACGATGCTCGCCGATTTAATCGCGCCATTTGAAAGAATATGGAACGCTTCAGGCGCGTAAAGCGCACCAGCGGCCACAAACACGGCGGCCAGACCAACAAGCGAGTGGAAAAAAGCGACAAGCTGCGGCATCGCGGTCATGGCGATGCGGCGGGCGAGCACGGCGCCAAAGCCACCGCCGACAGCCAGCCCGAGAGCCAATAACAGCCAACCCGAAATACCGGCAGGGGGCGCAACGGCCAAAGTGGTCAGCATGGCGATGCCCATGCCAATCATGCCGAACAGATTACCCTGACGCGAGGTGGCAGGCGAGGAGAGCCCACGGAGTGCGAGGATGAAGAGGACGCCAGAGGCGAGATAGAGCAGAGCCGCGAGATTGCCGGACATCGGTTCAGCCCTTCTTTTTATACATCGCCAGCATGCGCTGGGTGACGAGGAATCCGCCAAAAATATTCACGCTGGCGAGGATCAAAGCGCCAAGACCAAAAAGCCGCGCCAGGATAGAGCCTTCGTCGCCCGCGACCGAGCTATCAACGCCAACCGCTAAAAGCGCACCGACCACGATCACGGAAGAGATGGCGTTCGTCACCGACATCAGCGGCGTGTGCAACGCCGGCGTTACGGACCAAACGACAAAATAGCCAACGAAAACGGCCATCACGAAGAGAGCAAATTCGAAGACGAAAGGATCAATCGCTCCGCCTGATGCGCCATGCGCGGCGGCACCTGCGAGCGAGCCTGCCTGTTCGGCAAAGGCTTGTGCCGCATCGGCCATTTCGCGCGCGGCTTTCGCGGCGGCGACGGCTTTGTCGTAGAACATTTGGGCGGTATCGCTTGCCATAGAAAGCGTCCCTTATCGGTTAAGCCTTGGGCTGAAAGCCCGGATGGGTGATTGCGCCGTCGCGCGTTAGATTCGTTGCTTTTACAAGCTCGTCGTCCCAATTCACGTTGAGTGCCTTGGTGTTCTTGTCGATCATGGTTTCCAAGAAGGAGAAGAGGTTCTTGGCATAAAGCGCCGATGCACTTGCCGGGATACGGCCCGGAAGATTAAGCGGTCCAAGAATCTTGACACCATTCTCCGTCAATACCGTCTCACCGGCCCTCGACAACGCAACGTTACCGCCGCGCTCCACCGCGAGATCCACAATCACCGAGCCCGGACGCATCGATTTGACCATCTCTTCCGAGACGAGTTTCGGTGCCGGCCGGCCGGGGATCAAGGCCGTTGTGATGACGATATCTTGCTTGGCAATATGCGAGGCTACCAATGCGGCCTGCTTGGCTTGATATTCCGCCGACATTGGCTTGGCATAGCCGGCAGCGGTTTCAGCCTGTTTGAATTCGTCGTCCTCAACGGCCACAAATTTTGCGCCCAGTGAGGCTACTTGCTCTTTGGCAGCTGGGCGAACATCGGTCGCCGTGACAATGGCACCAAGACGCCGCGCGGTGGCGATCGCTTGCAGGCCTGCAACACCGGCACCCATTATAAAGACTTTTGCAGCGGGAACGGTGCCAGCTGCCGTCATCATCATCGGCATACCGCGACCATATTCCCCGGATGCATCGATAACGGCGCGATAACCGGCCAAATTGGCTTGGCTTGAGAGCACATCCATGACCTGAGCGCGGGTAATACGCGGCATCAACTCCATGGCAAAGCTCACAAGGCCGGCTTCTGCCATGGCGGATAACGCCTCGACATTGTCATAGGGGTCCATAATGGCCAGAACCAAGGCGCCTTTCGGCACCAGCTTGATCTCATCGGAGGATGGGCGGCGAACCTTTAAAACAACCTCGGCGCCCTTCAGCGCGTCTTTCGCATTTTTTGCGATCATCGCACCGGCGGCCTCAAAATCGCCATCGGGAATGCCGGAGGCTAAACCCGCTCCAGCTTCAATGGTAATCGACCCGCCAAGAGCGATGAGTTTTTTGACCGTCTCGGGCGTCGCGGCAACCCGGGTTTCAAGCGCGCCGGTTTCAGTAATGACGGCAATATGCATTCGTTCCCCCGGGCATTCGCTGTTTCATCG
>CAIRGA010000149.1 GCA_903877935.1 uncultured Hyphomicrobiales bacterium | reverse complement strand
GACACACTCTTTCCCTACACGACGCTCTTCCGATCTCTTGCTCTTTTGTATGGAACAATCGCAAATATTTCTACGTAATGCTGGCCAAAGCGAAAAATTAACGCATGTTGTCGCTGAGGCGCGGAGTCCACGTGAGCATGGTGGTGTGGGTCGCGAAGATTTGGAATTAGCCGACGTTTTCAAAAGCATTTCTGAAGGTCGTCATCCCTTGCGTTATGGGAAGCGATTATCGGGCTTTGAGCTTATTTTTGCGGACAAGAAGTCCAATTCGGCTGGACTGCAATTAGCCGATCTTGTCGCACGCCCAATTGCTTTAAATACTTTAAAACCTGACCAGCCCAATCGCGCGTTCGACGTAATCAAGAATAAACTTCTGCCCAATCAACCTTCATGTCCCAGTGACAACCCTTGGCCGATCCTTTAAAAGAAATATCGACAACCTCGCCATCGTCTAGCGTTTTCTTTCCCATAATATCCGGACCCCACTCGTCCGAGTGGTTAGGTCCGATATAAACTGCGGTAATTTCGTATCCGGTCTTGTTGACGAGCTTGAAGTCTCGGTCATCGGCAAAGGCCGATGAGGCGCTTGAAATCAATGCTAATGTGGCCACCAAAGCCAATTTCTTGAACATTTTCAAATCCTTTAAATGAGAGTTTCGGGCCATTCATGTTTGTCATGTTACGTTCAAAAGAACGGCAAATTCGAGATGCGTCCTTCCGGCCAAATAGGATGAGAAAAATGTTTAACCCAACTTTGGCCGGAAGCCTAAAATCTGTCGTCGATAGAAACTGCTCCACCTTCGCAGTTCATCGTCCCGTCGAGACACAGATTTATAACTCAATAAAAGTGTTTGCAGTGCGTAATATGGCACTCTTTGCTATGCCCTTGGCAATCACCCAAGGCCAAACCTTTAGCCTCCTCAATGTTGCCAGACCTGCCCCACCATTCTTGTCCACGTAAATTCTTTGCCCAGCATTTAAACGTATCAGCCGAGGCTTCTGAGGCACCTAGCCCCATCACGAAAGCTGCCAGAAAGAATATTGACGTAAACTTTTTAGATAAGCTTATCATAAATTACTCCCTAGATTAATATTCGAGGTACAACTTCCTGTAACCATTTGATTTTACTGAGATTGCCATAAGCTCTTGGATCCCTTGACCTGACAGTCGAAGAATCAAGATAACCTTTCACCATCTCAACAGATGAAATCGATATCAGATTTCCACTTTATTACAATACGGGATGACGCAATCCCACGTTGCAGCGTCGAGCCAAGTGTTAAGCGATAAGGCTTCTCTGCACTTCTTGCCTTTTCAATTTCCGCATCTGTCATCCGAGCAGCCAAGCGATTAACAGCTTCAATGGCGAAGTCCTTTAATTCACCACTATAAAGTTTACTGCTAGTTAGTGCACTGACTCATTCATATGGTTCAGGGATGTCGGAGAGCTTTTTGAAGATCGATGATTAAAATATTTCCCTAAAAAGCGAAAAGCCTCAACTTTCGTTGAGGCTCCACGCCGGCCGGCGACCTCCGCCAACCCATTTAATTCTAATGTGGATTTTTATGGTAATTTGTCAAGTCCTGAAGTGTAGTTCGGTCTTTTCCATCGCATGGCAACGCCCGGGACCGCGAGCCTGCCGGCTCGCATCCCTTAGAGCGCGCCGGGAGGCGCGCGGTCCGTTAGCGTCCCCCCTCTTAATCACCCATTCACCAAACCCGCTTATGCTGCGTCATCCTCATTTTCCGGATGTGCCGCCTTGCGTAAACTAATCCTCGCTGTTCTTCCTGTTCTAATTGCCGTGTTCGTGATGATTGCGGGCAACGGGCTTTTGAATACGCTCATTCCCTATCGGGCAACCGTTGAAGGGTTTTCGCCGACGATGGTGGGGCTGATTGGCTCGGCCTATTTCCTTGGCATGTTGGGTGGCACATGGACGGCGCCTGCCATTGTCCGCCGCGCTGGGCATATTCGTGCCTTTGCAGCCTATTCGGCGATTGTCGCTGTCGCGGTTTTGATCTTCCCGTTGGCGGTTTCGCCTTTCCCCTGGATTATCTTGCGCGCGATTGTCGGCTTTTGTTTTGCGGGCCTTTATGCAGTTGTTGAAGGCTGGATCTCGGCCAAAGCGGGCGCAAGCCATCGCGGGCGGATGCTTGGTATTTACAACATTGCCAACTTTTCCGGCTCCGCCTTGGGCCAGCAAACCTTGCGCGCGTTTGAGGCCAAAAGTTTCGCGCTATTTTCTGCTGCCGCCGCGTTTTTAATGTTGGCCCTGGTGCCCATGGCGATGACGAAAGCCGACCCGCCCGCTTTGCCCGCGAAGGGGCGATTGGTGATCGGCGACCTTTGGTATTTATCGCCTGTGAGCCTTGTCACCGCCATTTTGCTTGGCCTTGCCAATGGCACCTTCTGGTCCATCGTGCCGGCCTATGTGCAACGCCTGCATATGGGGCCGGATACGGTCGCAAGCTTCATGACCTTCGCGATTATTGGCTCCGCCTTAACGCCCTACCCGGTTGGCCGCCTCTCCGATCGCTTTGATCGCCGCATGGTCATTGCCGCTATGTCGGTCGCCGTAATGCTTCCCGAAATTGCAATGGCGGTAACGCCGAAGCCATCGCTGTTCTGGCTCTATACACTCGGCTTTTTGGTGGGCGGCCTCATCACCGTGCTCTACCCGCTGATGACAGCCCTATCAGTCGATCGCCTCGGCCCCGACAAAGCCGTGCCTGTCGCCAGCACCACGCTCTTCATCTATTGCTTGGGCGCGATTGTTGGTCCCACTTTAGTGGCTTGGCTCATGACCACTTATGGCGACCGCGCGCTCTTCGTCCACAACGCCCTCGTCCACTTCGCCATCACCGCCTACGCGATGTGGCGCATCTACCGCGAAGGACCCATCGCGCACGGCAATAAGCGCTCGGTCGATACGGGCGATGAGCGCCCTGTGGGGTGAAGGGGTTAAACACCCTTCGGATGCGTCACGAGCCAATCCTTTAACGCGGCATCCATCCGCGTTTGCCACCCATCACCCGTCGCACGAAACCGCTCAACAACATCGCGCGAAAGCCTAATCGTTATCCGTTCTTTGGTCTCAGCCGATTTCGGTCGCCCACGCAGTTTGGCTTGCAGCGTCAGAGGCAGCCCTGAGAATGGAACCGCACGTGCAAAATCGGCATCCGACCACTCGGGATTATCGTCATCCGCGTGTTTGATGCTTTGCTTGCTCATAACCTTTTACCTCGCGTTCATTCGCTTTGCGAAAACTAATCACACGGATTCCTTCATGCTTTTCTAAAAACACCAGCGCGTGTAATCGATCACCTAAAAAGCCCAAAGCCTGAATACGATCTTCACCATAATCCCGTCGATTATCGACAGTAAAAATCGCTGTATGAAAATCAAACTCCGCAACCCGCTCAAAACTCAATCCACGCTCCTCAATATTGCGCGCATTTTTGAGCGGGTCGAAGTCTATTTTCATTTAATTATTGTATGCACATTAAATGATTCTGTCAACTAGTCGGCGCCACCCAAGGCGTCCGCATCGTCACCAGCTCCTCTGCAGCCGTAGGGTGCACGGCGAGCGTCTGGTCGAAGTCGCGCTTCGTCGCACCCATCCTGACCGCGATACCGACCAGTTGGATCATCTCGCCCGCACCATCGCCCAAAATATGAACGCCCAACACACGGTCGGTTGGTTTGTCGACGATTATCTTCATCATAACCCTCTCCTGACCACCTGAAAGGGTAGCTTTCATTGCTCGAAAGCTTGTTTTATACACCTCAATCTGATGCGTTTTGCGGGCCTCTTCCTCCGTCAAACCGACGGTGCCGAGTTCGGGCGTCGAGAATACCGCCGTCGGTGCCGGGCCAAAATCAACCTGCGTGGGACGACCGCCAAACACACTATCGGCAAAGGCGTGCCCCTCCCGGATTGCAACCGGAGTGAGCTGTAACCGGTTCGTCACATCCCCCACCGCATAGACCGAAGGCACGGACGATTGCGAGTAACCATCGACAATAATTCCGCGATCTTGATCGAGAGAAACGCCAATTGTTTCAAGGCCTAAGCCATGCGTGTTGGGCTTGCGGCCCGTGGCATAAAGCACCCGTTCCGCCTCAATGCACTGCCCCATCAACGTGGTAACCGCCACATGGCCGGGCCTGCCATCCAGCATCTCGACATCGGTCTGGTTGAGAATCGTGATGCCCGAAAGCTTCATCGCTTCCGTCAAGCCTTTGCGAAGGTCCTCGTCAAAGCGCGGCAGCACATGGTCGCGCCGTAAAATCAGCGTGACATGCGATCCTAACCTGTTCAAAAGACAGGCAAATTCGACGCCGATATAGCCAGCCCCGACAATGACAACCGACTTCGGAAGCGTCGGCCACTCAAAAAGATCATTGGAATTTTCGGCCAAATGAATGCCGGGTGTTGCCTCCGGCCTCACCGGATGACCTCCGGTTGCAATCAGGATCGTCTTGACGGAAATCGCCCTGCCATCCGCCAAAGTGACCTCATTTGGCCCCGAAACCACCGCCCGTTGCGGGATGATTTCAACCCCCGCTTTCGCCAGATTTTGAGAATAAACGCCCTCTAACCGAGCGATTTCCTTATCTTTGGCAGCTTTTAGGACTGAAAAATCAAATTTTGGCTCGGGAACTGTCCAGCCAAAGCCTGCAGCATCCTCAAAGCTATCCGCAAAGCGGCTCGCATAGACATAAAGCTTTTTGGGGACGCACCCGCGAATAACGCAGGTGCCCCCCATGCGGTATTCCTCGGCCAACATAACCTTTGCGCCATAACCTGCCGCAATCCGAGCAGCTCGCACGCCACCCGAGCCCCCGCCAATAACGAATAAATCAGCATCATAAGCGGTCATCATAAACCTTCTAAATCAAAGCGTTACGGTACGAATACCAGTAGAAGTCGCTAAAATCGCCCGCTCCGCCATGCCGATAAAAAGACCGTGCTCAACCAGGCCCGTAACATGATCTAAAGCATCGGCAAGCTTAGCAGGATTCGAAATACGCCCTAATTTGGCATCCAGAATGACATTGCCGCCATCGGTAAAAAGCGTTTCGCCATTAGCTTTCTGCCGAAGTGCCAATTCACCTTGGCATCCTGCCGCGCCAATCGCCTTTTCCAATTGCCGCCGCGTTGCCTCTAAACCGAATGGCGCACATTCCAGCGGCAAAGGAAATTTGCCTAAATGCGCAACCAATTTCGTCTCATCGGCAATGACAATGAACCGTTTGGCGGCCATTTCGACGATTTTTTCCCGCAAATGCGCCGCACCGCCGCCTTTAATCAAGTTGAGTTGAGGATCAATTTCATCAGCACCATCAATCGCCAAATCGAGCTCCGGCGTATTATCCAATGTCGTCAGAGGAATGCCGAGGCTTTGAGCCTGAATCCGAGTAGCTTCAGACGTTGGAACACACAACAAGTGCAGATTTTCAGCGTTCATCCGCTCCGCAAGCAGATCAACGAAGATTTTAGCGGTAGAGCCGGTTCCAAGACCCAATCGCATCCCGGATTGAACAAATTTTAGGGCCTCAGCCGCCGCTTCGCGCTTTAATTCGTCAAGTGTCATTGGCCCATTCCAAACATAATGAAGCTCGCTTACGGCTTTTTGCTCGTTTTTTCAGGAGCGGTACATACCACATGATCTTCAAACACATAGCAAATGCTCATCGCACCCGTCTTATAATCCACCCGAAAAACACCCGCCTCATGCTCATGCCGGGAAGCTATCAGACCATATTCGGACGCATCCGAAGGCCCAGCGCCCTCTCCTGCCGAATAACAGATCGTAACGCCATAGCTGCCATCCTTTTGGCCGTATTGGCATGCACCGACTTCGCCGGTCACGCGATCGATCCGATAAATGCGATTAAGATCGGTTTGTGGCGCGGGAGCAAACTCGAAGGGGGCAGCCATCAATGGCGATGAAATAACCAAGACAATACCAGTGATAAAATGCTTCATTGGTGCCTCCACTCCGATTTTCGTAATCTACCCAGATTCGACAAATCTGTCGTGCACCAAGCAGCCATACTCAGCTATTGACCCAGACACCTAATTCAATCAGATCATTTGTATGAATTCACCTCGCCCGACCCTTGTTTTTGACCTTGATGGCACTTTAGCTGACACGGCACCCGATATAATTGCAACGTTGAATACCGTGCTCGCATCGCTCGGGCACCCCCCTTTACCCGACCATCATGCTTTACAAATGATTGGTAAAGGGGCCCGAGCCTTACTTGTTGCGGGTCTAAATGCCGCAAATATAACCGTCGATCAGCCCAAGCTTGATGAACTTTTTGTCCAGTTTCTAGCTCATTACGAAAATCATATTGCTGATCACACGCAGCTCTATCCCGGCGTTATTTCATCCCTCGACCGTCTAGAAGACGAAGGTTTCATTTTTGCGGTTTGCACCAATAAGATGGAGCGTCATTCAAACATTTTGCTTGAAAAACTTGGCATAAAGAAGCGATTTTCGGCCATTTGTGGCCGTGACACTTTTCCATTTTTCAAGCCTGATCCGCGGCATCTAACAATGACAATCAATCAAGCTGGCGGACACGAGCTTTGCGCGATTATGGTAGGTGACTCCGGAACCGATATTGATACAGCCAGAAATGCCAATTTACCGGTTATTGCAGTTAATTTTGGATATTCAGACCCAGCTGTTGGGCTTTTAAATCCAGACGTTTTTATCGAGCATTACGACCACCTTTATGAAGCAGCCATAATGCTCATCAAAAAGCAGATAAATTGAAAGTTATCGTTTAATTCGCAGGCGCCGCGCTATGATTATGCTGCCCGTTGGGTTCAGCTCCCATGGCCTCGACTTTAAATTCCACGGCAATTGAGCCCGCCTTTTCGAATTGAAGCGTTCCGGAAATCGTTTCACCGGCGACCAGCGGCTTTGAAAGTCCCATCATCATGACGTGAAACGCACCGGGCTTTAAGACAACAGATTGGCCTGCCTTTATTTCCAAGCCAGATGGCAAGGGTCGCATTTTCATAATCCCATCGACCATCGCCATCTCATGAATAGCCGACATATGAACGCCAGACACCTCAACAGCTACGAGGCGGTCATCACTCGTCCCAGAGTTTGAAATTTCCATATATCCCCCTGCAACGTCTGCTCCGGCTGGCGTGGCTCTGGTCCATGGGTGATGAATGTCAAGATCTCCGACCTTATAGCCATGTGCGAAGGCTAAGCTTGACGATAAAAAACACAGAAAAAGGACGAAAATTCGAGTATTAGGGAGGAATTGCATCTGTAAATGCTCCGATTATTTTGAACGTTTTAGCTACTTTCTCAATCAACCGACATAAGTCGGCGGAGCTCTCGATTGAAAATAAATAGCAACATTTATCGGGGCAGGACGTTCAACCTGCGGACCAGTGGCCGCAACAATTCGAAAAATCAATTCTCTGATCAAGGGCATGATGTCAGCCGGTTCGGCCAGGTCCGGCGACGATGTCTGTGCCAGACAACATTGCCCTTGATCATGCCCGGAATGGGAATTTCCATCCGCTGGCAAAGAATGAGAACCTAAATAAAGATCAGATTCACACCAAAAACGGTGTTCCAAACTTTGGGAATAAACGGTGCCAGGATAAACAGATATTACAAAGAATAAGGATAGCGCATAGGCCAAACCAACCAGTAGAACGCGCCTAAAATACATACTAAATGAAAATCTATCGAGGTATCTCTCGGAATATCGCAAAAACTGTTTCATACCGATTTGAATTCTCTCGAAAACGGTTTTTGCATTCGAAGGCTATATGGTGGGCGCGACAGGGATTGAACCTGTGACCTCTCCCGTGTGAAGGGAACGCACTACCGCTGTGCTACGCGCCCGGCCTGACCGAGTTCTAGGCATCCACGTGAAGCTAGTCAACACAAAGCACGGAAGTGTTTGTACATGAGCTTATCATTTGCTTGAAGAAAGACCGCATTTAAGGGTAATTCAACTCACTGGTCGGATCGGCGAGTCGACATATATGGGTGCAGATTTTGGCTTTGAGATTCTCAAAAAGGCCATAGCTGGATAAATATTGATACAAAAAGGCAGCAAAGATGACTTGGTGGCGCATTTTCTTGATATTTAGCTCGGCTGCAGCACTTATTTTGGCTGATCCTGCTTTTGCGACTAGCAAACAAGACATAAAGGCATTTGATGAAATTGTAGCATCCTTGCCTGAAGCTCAGTCCCCCATTCGTCGTTACGAAACATGGTTCCCGAGCGACGAAAAGCCCGGAACTGTCATTGTTAAGGCCTCAGAAAAGAGGCTTTATCTCGTGCTTGGTGACTCAAGAGCCCTGAAATACGGCATTGGTGTCGCCAGAGAAGGATTTGAGTGGTCAGCGGAGCTTAAGGTCTCCATGAAGCGGCAATGGCCCGATTGGACCCCGCCAGAAGAGATGATTAAGCGCCAGCCGGACCTACCAAAACATATGGACGGTGGTCCGGATAATCCGCTTGGTGCGCGAGCACTCTATCTTGGCGCCACATTATACCGAATTCATGGCTCAAATGAACCGGAAACGATTGGAACAGCGGTATCATCCGGGTGTATCCGCATGGCCAATGAGGACATCATGGACCTCTACGAGCGTGTCCCTGTGGGAGCCAAAGTCATAATAGAGCCTTAATCGCGTTGAAGGGCTGCGGAATTTAGTCGCTCGAGATAATCGCTCCATTTGGTTTGGAACTGTTCGCCAAGATCGTAGAAATAGCGCCAAGTGTAGATCCCAGTGTCGTGACCATCGTCAAACCGCAATTTTAATGCGTAATTACCGACAGTGTCGAGTGCCAGAATTCGGACCTTGCGCTTTCCCGAAACAGTCTTTTTTTCAGCAGGACTATGTCCCTGAACCTCGGCGCTGGGGCTTTCAATGCGCAGATATTCGGCTGACAGCTCATAGTTTGAACCATCTTCAAACACGATTTTTAATGAAGTTTTGTCCGGCGAAAGCCTAATTTCGGTAGGCCAACAGTCATTCTGCAATTCCATAGGATCACTCTTCAGATATTTAATAGGAAATCAGCTTCGCCAATCAGAAATACCCTGCTATCATAAATCTTGGTAACCTGCTCGGTTTATTGGAGTAAATTGTCGAATGTCCTTATCTAACGGCAAAGATTTTCGGTCTCCTCCGATGATCGACCCCTTTGGGCGTATGGTCTCCTATTTGCGCGTTTCTGTCACCGACCGTTGCGATTTTCGATGTGTTTATTGCATGTCAGAAGATATGAATTTTTTGCCAAAGCAGGATTTATTGACGCTGGAAGAACTTGATCGACTCTGTTCCGTTTTTATTGATAAGGGGGTCAAAAAACTCCGAATAACGGGCGGCGAACCCCTCGTCCGTCGCGATATTATGAAATTGTTTAAATCGCTTTCCAAGCGTTTGGACGGACCGCTTGAAGAGTTGACGCTTACAACCAATGGTTCTCAGCTCGAAAAATACGCAGGAGAATTGGCAGACTGCGGCGTCAGACGCATTAATGTTTCATTGGATACGCTCGATCCAGCTAAATTTCGTGCCATTACCCGATGGGGCGTTTTGGATAAAGTCTTAGCTGGCATATCAGCGGCTCAAAAAGCCGGCATCGCCATCAAAATCAATACCGTTGCACTTAAGGGCGTCAATGATAGTGAAGTTGAAGCGATGATCGGCTGGGCTCATGAGCGCGCCATGGACATTACATTTATTGAAGTTATGCCGATGGGTGATATTGAACCGGATCGGTTCGATCAATATTGGCCACTTTCTGAATTACGCGCGCAACTTCAATCTCGTTATACATTCGATGACATTGAATATCAAACAGGCGGTCCGGCTCGCTACGTCCGAGTGCGAGAAACGGGCGGAAGAATTGGGTTCATTACTCCTTTGACCCACAATTTTTGTGAAAGCTGCAACCGGGTGAGAATAACCTGCACCGGTACCCTCTATATGTGCCTTGGCCAAGACGATGCCGCCGATCTGAGAGCACCATTGCGAGCCTCATCGAGCAATACATTATTATCGGAAGCTATTGATCATGCCATTTTGCGTAAACCAAAAGGACATGATTTCTCGATTGAACGTAACAGCTCTAGTCCCTCCGTATCACGTCATATGAGCGTCACGGGAGGTTAATCAATGATGGGTGAATTGCCTTGAGTGATACGACATTTGACGTCATCGTTGTAGGCGTTGGCGGAATGGGATCGGCAACCTGCTATGAGTTGGCCCGCCGCGGCCAACGGGTACTCGGGTTAGAGCGATTTGACATTGGTCATTCGATGGGTTCATCACATGGCGAAACTAGGATGTTGCGTTTAGGATATTTTGAAGGGCAGTCCTATGTGCCGATGGTCTTAAGAGCCCATCAATTATGGCGCGATATAGGTAAAAAAATTGACGATGAATTGTTAACAATTACAGGGACCCTCGATGTTATCGAACCCGGATTGGATATCGTCGAGCGTGGCGAAGCCGCTTGCAAGGCCTATGATTTACCCTATGAGGTTTTAGACGCAAAAAGAATAATGTCGCGTTACCCGGCATTCCGCTTACCTCCCAAGTACCGTGGCCTTTTTCAGCCTGATGGCGGATATGTTAAAAGCGAAAAAGCTATCCTTACCTACACGGCGCTAGCGATCGACGCCGGCGCAGAAATCCATCCAAGAGAGCAAGTTCTATCTTTTGAACCCACACCAACAGGTGGCGTAAAGGTTCGGACGAATGCTAGAACATACGAGGCGGGTCGATTGGTATTATCGCCAGGGCCTTGGATTAATAAATTTGTACCCGCATTAAAGGCGGTTACACAGCCATATCGTCAAGTTTTTGGATGGTTTAGGCCACTTCAGCCCGACCTTTTCAAACGGGAAAATTTTCCAAGTTTCACGTTAAAAATCCCGGAGGGTCATTACTACGGTTTTCCGCTATATGGTCATCCCGGCCTTAAGGTTGGTGGGCCACACCATGGCCGTGAAGCCTGTGATCCTGAAACGTTGATCCGGGAAAATCGACCGTCTGATGAACAGGGCATGCGAGACTGTTTAGCAACCTATCTACCTGCTGCGATGGGCACCGCATTGCAAATCAAAGTGTGTATTTACACGATGACTCCCGATGAAGATTTCATCATCGATTTTATGCCCGGCGCTCCTCAAATTGTTGTTGCATCCCCATGCTCTGGACATGGTTTTAAATTTGCAAGTGTCATGGGCGAGATTCTAGCAGACCTCGCAATGGATCGACCTTCACCCTTTGACCTATCCCCGTTTCGAATGTCCAGATTCACGGGTAAATTATAAAAATTTTATATGAGGAAGTAATGCGGCCGGCTGGGGAAACAAAAAGAGGCGTGATTGCCATGATCCTTGGTGGCGCTTTATTCGTGATCAACGACGCACTCGTCAAACTAGCAACCGAAACAATGCCTCTTGGTGAGTTGCTTGTCGTAAGAGGTCTATTTGCAATAGCTTGTGTTTTAGCACTGATTTTTGGCTATGGTAATATTCGTCATATTTCGTCGGCAGCTAAGCCTATTGTTCTCTTGCGCGCCGCTTTCGAATTTTTGGTATCACTCTGCTATGTAACCGCGATTTCTCAGCTTCCTATCGGCGACTTAACGACGATCATGCAAGCCACACCAATTATCATGACAATTTTATGCGCGGTCTTACGCATTGAACTCGTCGACTGGCCTCGTTGGATGGCGGTATTGATCGGGTTCGGGGGCGTCCTATTGATTGCGCAACCAGGCGGTAGCAATTTTACCCTCTATACCCTTTCAGCATTAGCATCAGCGAGCTTCGTTGCGCTGCGTGATTTGGTCACCCGTCAAATAAAAGCCTCAGTTCCTCCAGCCGTTGTCATCTTAACAACGACTATTTTCGCTTCATGTGGTGGGCTAATCTTAGGTTTAACAGAAACATGGCACATGCCTACCGATTTCGAATTCGTTTTACTCTTCGGCGCCGCCATCATTGTAACCATAGCAAATTCGCTAATGGTTACGGCCTATCGATGCGCGGATGTCTCAATCTTATCACCTTTACGTTATTTAGTCGTTCTATGGGCGGCAATTATGGGGTTTTTCGTATTCGGTGAAGTGCCAATTGGCATTAGTGCACTAGGTGCTGCACTGATTGTCGGCGGTGGCCTTTACACTGGCTATCATGAGCGGGCGCGGAACAAACGAGGCCAAGCTCAATCCGGCGCTGCCGCTTGAGTAGACGTTTGTCGTTCAATTATTCACAAAAAACAGATACCAAAGTTAAATTGCAATCACCCGAGCATTTCAAGCGACTTTGTAAAGAAATCTGGCGTTCCAAAATTGCCTGATTTAAGCGCTAACGCCAAAACTTTACCATCTGCGGCCAGAGTCCAAGGCACTCCGGGGTCAATTTCTGGTCCAATTTGCAACATTGAAATACCCAGCGCCGAAACAATGGCGCCTGACGTTTCGCCACCAGCCACAACCAAACGGGTGACGCCCAATTTTGAAAGTCCAATTGCGACATCACCAAGTAAACGCTCGACCATAATACCCGCCTCATCGCGCCCATAGCGTTCTTGGATCGAACGGACACTATCAGGTTCAGCTGTAGAATAAATAAGGATAGGCTTTCGTCCAAGTCTTTGAGCAGTCCACTCCAAAATGGTGGATGCCGATAATCTGTTTTCTGCAAGCGCGATTGGATCTATTTCAAATGCCTCAATACCCTTTGCCTTTGCGTCAGCAACCTGTCCTCTCGTAGCAGCAGAACAGCTTCCGGCGATGATTGCAGAATTACCTTCAGGAGCCGCAAACACAGATTGATCCACTTTAACGCCGAGCAATCCTGCCTTGCGAAAATTGTCAGGAAGGCCAATCGCAATTCCTGATCCACCTGTCAAAAGTATATGTCCGGCAAAGGCCGCTCCAAGAATACGGAGGTGTTCGTTAGTAACGGCGTCGGCAACACCTATCGCAGGTCCATCTTGGGCTAGCACGTCGAATGCGTTGCGCACAGCATCGGGACCATTTTCGACGGTAGCAAAGGGAACGAGACGCACCGGCAATTCTGACTGTGGCTGAAGAACTCTAAGCAAATTTGAGTCCTTCATCGGCGTTAATGGATGATCTTTCATCGGGCTATCTGAAAGTAATGTCGAGCCAACGAATAAATGACCTTGAAAGACCGAACGTCCATTAGCCGGAAAGGCTGGACATGCAATCGTATAAGCTGCTCCAAGGCGCTTCATAAGCGCATCAATGACGGGGCCTATATTGCCCTTTTCCGTTGAATCAAATGTCGAGCAATATTTAAACAGAATTTGCTTTGCCCCAGCTTTGATAAGCGCGTCACAAGCCGTCAGTGACCATTCAACTGCCTCAACAGCCGGGTTAGTCCGTGACTTCAAAGAAACCACGACTGCATCCGTGTCCGGAAACTCAGTGGCCGATGTGGGAACACCGACCGTTTGCACCACACGCATACCTTCACGAGCCAACATCAGGGCTACATCTGTTGCGCCCGTGAGATCATCGGCAATGACACCTAATAACATAATCGCCACCCTACCATTTCGCTTCAAAAATCGATTTTAACTCGGAAATTTCATGATCCCCAAGGTGCGGCAATCGTGCCCCCTGCGTCAAAAACCAAAGCTTTGCCGTCTCCTCAGCCTCTTCAAGAGCATAGGCAGCACTTGATACACTTTCGTGCCAAAAGGTGGGGCCTATGCGAGCCAACAAAACACCTCTAACCTGCGGCACATAAGGCGTTACCAACTCAATTACAGCAGGATCGCCAGGGCGCATATAAGGTATGAGCGGAATACGGCCAGCCTTCATCACTTGATATGGCGTGATCGGAGACAATATGTTCGATAGGTCAACTCCTTGCAAAAGCGACAACGCAACAAGGTGCGTTGAATGCGTATGCACAATACCGCGCAAGTTAGGATCCATTTGATAAATTGCACTGTGTAATCGGATTGTCTTCGATGCACGGTCGCCCGAGATCTGTTGTCCGTTGTTGTCTAATTTGGCAATTTTTTTAGGATCGAGATATCCTAAACATGCATCGGTCGGTGTGATGAGAAAGCCATCGGAGAGCCTAGCCGAAATATTTCCCGCAGTGCCAACGGTATAGCCCCGCGAATAAAGCGAGGCACCAATCTTACAAATTTCGTCGCGAAGTTCGGATTCCGTGTTCATGACAATACCCGAGCCGAAAGTCGAAAACGTATGATGCGCAAAATTTGAGCCAGCGCCGTCAAACGTTCTTCCTCCATTGTTCCTCCGACACGGTTCGAAAACGCTTCCAATATTTGATACTTATTTGCGCCGGTCACAGCAAAAATAAATGGGAAACCAAAACGTAATCGATAAGCTTCATTCAGTTTATGAAATTGTTCAAATTCGCCTTTAGTTAAGGCGTCGAGGCCTACCGCACTTTGTTCGCGTTTTGATTCATCAGCCATTTGACCTGAGATCGCTGTACGCCCTGCTAAATCTGGATGTGCCAAAATAAGCTTGGTCTGATGGTCAAAACTACCATTTAGAACGGCCTGCTGAAAAGCATAAATCATTGCCGCGTGGTCAGCATATGGCCTAGACAGCTCGGCCCTTTCGGCTACCCATTTGGAGTGCTCGGCAATATCACCAAACTGAACGATGAATTCATCTGAATTGAGTGCATTAACAGCATCAATCGACAAGCTATCGGTCATTGTGAAGCAATCCATGCCCCAAGCTTGGCTCGTTCTTCATTTGTTATACCTGTTTCATTCCCTAAAGGCATGGCATTGCCCTGAACGGCCTGTATCAAAATCTGAGCGGAATTCTTTTGTATGCTGCCTATCGTATCAAGCAAAACTCCCTTAGGAGGCTCACCACCTTTAAATCCATCATGCGTCGGAGCTGCTTGATGACACATGACGCAATGTTTTTGAGTGATACTTAATACTTCGGCGTCCGATACCTTGCCGATTCCAAAGGTGGCCACCGGCGCTGTCCACCAAATTGTTACCGTAAGCGCTATCGCAGCAACCGGCAAAGCCCATGCCACACTTTGCGGCGTGTCACCCGCATCGACACGATTAAGAAAATGCCGGATCATTCCACCGGCTAAAACAATCAAAGCGACAACGAGCCAACTCATCGGGTGTGAATAAAGAAATGGAAAATGGTTTGATACCATAAAGAGCAGAACAGGAAGTGTCAGATAGTTATTATGCAGCGACCGCTGCTTACCTATTTTCCCGAGCTTAGGATCCGGTGCTTCGCCTTTTAACAACGATTCAGTGATCTTTTTCTGATTTGGAATGATCACGCGAAATACGTTAGCCGCCATTATAGTCCCGACCATTGCCCCCGTGTGAATAAATGCACCGCGCCCAGAAAAGACATGCGTAAAGACAAAGGCAGCAACAACGATCAAAATATAAACTGAAAATGCCAACCAGCCTGTTTGGTCGCCAATTGGTGAACGGCACAACAAATCATAGGCTAGCCATCCACCAAGCAGAAAAATGATCGAAAAAAGAATTGCCTCGCCTCCGGTCATGGGCAGAACAGAAGGATCAACCAAAAACGCCGTCGCATTCCAATAATATTGCACGGCTAAAAGCGCGAAACCCGTTAGAAATGTCAGGTATGCTTCCCATTTGAACCAATGCAAATCATCCGGCAGTGTCGAAGGCGCCACGAGATATTTCTCAACATGATAAAATCCGCCTCCGTGGACGAGCCAAGACGTTCCTAAAACACCACCCGGTTGCTCCGGCCTGGCACGAAGCGAGAAATCAAGCCAAACGAAATGGAAACTCGCGCCAATCCAAGCAATCCCTACAATGAGATGGAACCAGCGGATCATAAGATTAAGCCAGTCTAGGGCAAAAGCGGTCATAATGAGCCTCAGTATTGGATTTTGTCGGGCTTTGCAGCCCAAGCGGCAAAAGCGTCGGTCGCGTCTTGTCGTGGATGATGTTCCATCGCCAAAGATCGTTCGCGAGGAGTTTTAGGAACCTCATTATAGATAAAGGCGTCATCAAACCCAATCGCTGCAGCCTCATCGCGCGTATTCGCATATACAATCCGCGACAAACGCGCCCAATAGGCCGACGCTAGGCACATGGGACATGGTTCACAACTTGTGTAAAGGGTAGCCCCTTTAAGTTCAAAATGACCCACGGCTTCACAAGCCCGGCGAATGGCTGTTACTTCTGCATGAGCCGTTGGATCGTTCGATGACGTCACCATATTCCATCCCTCAGCGAGCACTTTGCCATCGCGCGCAATGACGGCACCGAAGGGGCCCCCTTGGTTGGCTTCCATACGCTCGCGGGATAATTTTATGGCCCGCGCCAAAAAGATTTCATCGTCATTCATACCGTCGGTCCGCTCATGCCAATTCGTCCTTAATCTCATGTCGGAATGAAGCCTGTTCGGCCTGTTTACGCAAGCCCTCTTGGCGTAGGAGGAGATCTGCAGCAACAGACGCCGCAATTGTAGCCGGCTCCTTGCCCGATATTCCAGGCAGACCAATGGGACAATGCAAACGGACAAGCGTTTCGTCGCCAACCCCGAGCGTGGTTAACCTTCGTTCGAATCTGGCACGCTTCGTTTCCGAACCAATCAGTCCAATATAGGCTAATTTAGCATTTTTGAGAGCAGTTTCGGTAATTTCAAGATCTAAGGCGTGCGAATGTGTGACGATGAGAACGAAAGTCCCCATCGTCGCCTTAGCCATTTCGCGTGCCGGTGCATCCGAAACGACCGGCCGAGCAGTTTGGACAATAAGGGATGGAAATGCATCGGCCCTGCTATCGATCCATTGGACATCAAAAGGCAACGGAGCAAGAGCAAGTACAATGGCGCGTCCCACGTGACCGGCGCCGAAAAGCATCACGCTTGTTCTTTTTGTATTACGGTCGGTTTCGACTCGTTGAAGCAATTCAGCCCGATCGTTGCTTGTAAAAATTTCGGTGAGTGTCCGAACGCGTCCACCACAACACTGGCCAAGCTCGGGGCCCAATGGCCAATCGCGATACCAAGCTTCAAACCTATTCTCAGACAGACCTGTTACGGCTTCGTTCAGCGCTGCAAACTCAAATGCACCCCCGCCTACCGTTCCTATGATCCTTCCTTGCGTCGTAACCGCCATGCACGCACCTGCTTCGCGTGGTGTTGAACCATCAACCTTGGTGACCGATACGATGGCAATGACGCCGTCTCGATCCAAACAATCGACGACTTGTGTCCAAAAGTTGATCACTTAATGTTCCGATTCAAGGTGTTCATTTAGAGATTCAGCTCATTTGCCTAATTGATGAAGCCAATAGGCTTGCCAACGTTCGTTAATGTTATGAATCAGAATCCGCCTCCGCCTCCAAGGGCTTGAACGGCCTTGAGAATTTCCTCAGGCGTTGCCGGTGCGTTCAGTGGCACAGGCGTTCCCGGCTGCAGTGACTGTATGGCATTCAAAATGGCTGAAAACACAGAAATTGCGAGCATAACGGGAGGTTCACCAACAGCCTTAGAGCGGTAGACCGTATCCTCACGATTAGCTCCATCAAAGAGTGAAACTCTAAAATCAGCGGGGATATCTGAAGCAACAGGAATCTTATAGGTCGAAGGTGCGTGAGTTCTTAAGCAGCCTTTGGAATCGTAAACGAGTTCCTCAGTCGTAAGCCAACCAAGACCCTGAACAAAGCCACCCTCAATCTGACCAATATCGATCGCAGGATTCAATGAATGGCCCACGTCGTGTAATATATCGACGCGCTCCAACTTCATTTCACCCGTCAATGTATCGATAGCTACTTCGCTGCATGCCGCGCCATATGCAAAATAATAAAATGGCCGACCAACCGCCGATGGCCGATCCCACACGACCTTTGGCGTCTTGTAATGGCTTGCTTCTGACAAATGCACCCGCGCGCTATGGCAAGCCTTAGCTAATGCAGCAAAGTCGAGCGTTTCATTCCCCACCAAAACAATGTCATCGCGAAAAACAACGTCACTAGGGGAAACACCATACTGATCCCCCGCAAAGATAGCCATCCGCTCTTTAATTGACCGGGCTGCTAACATTGCCGCCATGCCATTAAGATCTGTACCAGCTGAGGCAGCCGTCGGTGAAGTATTTGGCACTTTGCCCGTAGAAGTTGGCATAATCCGAACGCGACTGAGCGAAATCCCAAACTCTTCGGCAACGATTTGGGCAACTTTTAGAAAGAGCCCCTGCCCCATTTCCGTGCCGCCATGATTGAGATGAACAGAGCCGTCTGAATAAACATGAACCAGAGCTCCACCTTGGTTCATCTGCGTAAGCGTGAAGGATATACCAAACTTGACGGGTGTTAAGGCAATTCCACGCCGAATGAGCGGCGATTCTTTATTAAATGCATCGATCTGTAATCGACGCGCACGATAATTCGAACTGACTTCCAATTGTGAAACGAGTCGATGCAAAACATCATGATCCTCAACGCTCATTCCAAACGGTGTTTTATCCTTGCCATGTGAATAAAAATTAGCTCTACGAATATCGAGCGGATCACGGCCAGTGGCTGATGCGAGTGCATCAATCATCCGCTCCATTGCCAACATGCCTTGTGGGCCACCAAACCCGCGAAAAGCCGTATTTGATACAGTGTTGGTCTTAAGCCTTCGCGATAAAACTTTTACATCGGGAATAAAATACGAATTGTCCGAGTGAAACATGGCCCGGTCAACAACGCCCTGGCTTAAGTCTGCAGAATAGCCGCAGCGTGCCAGCAAGGAAATTTCGGCAGCTCTTATCGTGCCATTCTCATCAGCGCCCAATTCCCAATCAACCCGGAAATCATGACGTTTCCCCGTCAACATCATATCATCGTCACGATCAAGCCGGATTTTGCATGGTTTACGTGTAATTCTGGCAGCTAATGCAGCGATAGCGGCCCATTGTGAGGCTTGGCTTTCTTTTCCCCCGAACCCGCCACCCATCCGGCGAACCTCACACGTCACTTGTGCATCTGCAATGCCCAGTACTCTGGCAACAACATGCTGGACTTCCGTTGGATGTTGACTAGATGCATAAACGAGCATCTCGTCACCTTCGCCTGGCATGGCAAAAGAGACCTGGCCTTCGAGATAAAAATGTTCCTGACCACCAATATGAAATTGGCCCGATAAGGCGATGGGCGAACTTGCTAACGCTTCAGCTGTGTTGCCTCGTCCAAATTCATAGTTTGGTAAAACTGTTTCATTCCGCTCAATCGCGTCATCTACCGTTACAGATGGATGTTCTTCGTCAAATGCGTTTTTGACAAGCCTTACAGCACGGCGCGCCGCATCTCGCGTAATCGCGACCACGGCAAACATCGCCTGACCAACAAATTCGACTCGGTCGTGGGCGAACATCGGGTCATCGCCCATTGCGGGCGATACGTCGTTTTTACCGGGTATATCATCAGCGGTCAGCACGGCTACAATACCGGGCGCGGATCGAACGGCATTAAGATCAAGTAAGGTCACAGTGCCCCTTGCTATTGGTGAACCACCAATAGCAATATGAAGCGTTCCCTCAGGTTCAGGCATGTCATCAATGTAAATTGCCGATCCCTGAACATGACGCGCTGCAGAGTCGTGCGCCAGAGATTTACCAACATGCCGTAATGGCAGTTGCACGCTATCCGTCGCATCATTCGGCGGCATGGGCGGCCTCCCTTAGTCCGAAAATCCGAGTCGACGATGAGGGGACGCCTGCTATTTCAGCCAAAGCTTTAATAACCAAATTACGGGCAACCCTCATTCGGTAGTCCGACGACGCCCGGTGATCAGAAAGGGGTTCAAAGTCCATGGATAAACCCTCGGCGCCTGCGCGCCAGGTTGTGATATCTTTTATGGGAAGTCCTATAATCGCTGCTTCTGCGGAGCGTGCGCGTTTTGGTGTGCCAGCCATCCCTCCGAAAGCAATGCGGGCTTGCGTTACCAATCCTTCCTCAACCGTGATCCGAAACGCCGACATAACCGATGAGATATCCTCATCACGTCGTTTGGTAATTTTAAAAAGACGGATGTGATCGTTTGGACCAGGTTTTTTGAGAAGCACCCGTCTTAAATATTCTCCGGATTCACGATTTTGCTTTTTATAGGCAATAAAATAGTCTTCGAGTGCAACCGTACGCGCCACCAAGCCAGCGCGTAATTCAATCTCGCCTTCGAGAATAATAAAACACGGTGGCCAATCACCGATTGGCGAGCCGTTTGCAATATTGCCAACGACTGTTCCTGATGATCTGACTTGCTTCGAGCCAAACCGACTGGCAATTTCTTTAAAGTCCGGATCGATTTTCTCAAGATAGGGCGCAGCGATTTCATGTGTCACGCCGGCGCCAATACTAAGCGTTGATTCCGTATCCTCGATAACTGACAATGCGCGAATACGCCCGAGCCAAATTAATCGTTTAATCGGCGCCAAGCCCTTTGTTATCCAAAGCCCAACATCGGTTGCGCCAGCAATCAAAGTCGCATCGGGATATTTCTGAACCAAAAATGCCAACGATGACTCAGCTGCTGGTGCAGCAAAAAATGCGTCATCGTCGCCAACAAATACATCTTCAAGCGAACGGAATTGTTTAAATAAATGAAGCGTCTGCTCCGCCCTGGCATCGAATTGATCGGGAGAATGGTTCGAACACGCTTCGAGCGCGGCATCAATAATTGGACGATACCCAGTACATCGGCAGAGATTTCCGGCTAAGGCACTATTGATCTCGGAACGATCAATGATTGTATTTCTGGAATGTGACAAGGCAAATAGGCTCATAACAATACCAGGAGTGCAAAATCCGCATTGTGAAGCGTGGTTTTCAACCATCGACTTTTGAACCTGATGCAATTGGCTTGATGATGCTAAATCTTCAACCGTTATAACTTCAGTCCCGTCTACTTGACCCAAAAGTAAAATACAGGCGTTGACTGGTTCATAAACAAGCTTTCCATCGCGTTCACGTGCAAGAACAACGGTACACGCGCCGCAATCGCCTTCGGCACAGCCTTCTTTTGTTCCAGTAGACCTCTCATGCAAACGTAACCAATCGAGAAGCGTCATTTTCGGATCTATATGGCTCACATCGATCCGTTGGCCCCGGCGAATAAAACTGATCATCGATCGAGGCATGTATTAACTCCCCCGATAGGTCGAAAAACTAAATGGCGAAACAAGCAATGGCACATGATAATGGCGATTTTCTGAAATGCCGAAGCGAATTGGCACTTGGTCCAGAAAGGCTGGATCGGGAAGAACGACGCCGGTGTTTCTGAAATAGTCGCCAACATCAAACAAAAGCTCGAAGACGCCGAAGTGAAAGTCATCGCCGTCGAGAAGTGGCTTATCAACGCGCCCGTCGGAGTTCGTTACAGAACGGGTCAAAAGCTTCCCATCCGATAGGCGCGTTAGCGTTAAGGTCAGTCCGGCCGCTGGACGCCCGTGCGCGGTGTCGAGAACATGAGTCGTAAGTTTCATACTTGTAATCCTGCACCAAATTGGGTGGTAGCTAAAGAG
>CAIRGA010000148.1 GCA_903877935.1 uncultured Hyphomicrobiales bacterium | reverse complement strand
CCAGTCGCCACAATGATATGCTTGGCGGTGTAAGTCCCCTCGCCTAGCACGCCCTTTGGCACGGGATGCTGCGGCTGCACCGCGGGCTTTGTGGCTTTACCGACGATGACTTCACCCGGCTTGGTGATTTTGGCTTCGCCCCAGATCACATCGACCTTGTTCTTCTTGAGCAAGAACCCCACGCCGCCATTCAACTGGCCCGATACGCCGCGCGAGCGCTTGACGATATCGGCAATATCAAAGCCCATCTTGCCTTCGAGCGTCAGGCCGTAATCCTTGGCGTGCGTTGCCTGATGGAAGATCTCGGCGGAGCGCAACAGCGCCTTCGTCGGGATGCAGCCCCAGTTCAGACAAATGCCGCCCAGATGCTCGCGTTCCACCACGGCAGTTTTAAAGCCAAGCTGTGCTGCACGGATCGCGGTGACATAACCACCCGGTCCGCCGCCAATGATGAGGATGTCGTAGGAAGTGCTCATAGGTTGCAAACCTTTATAGGGACGAAAAAACCACTTAAAGCCCGCTTCTCCTTGAGGGAGAAGCTGTCGGCGGAGCCGACTGATGAGGGGTTTCGCTTGTACCGGAAGCTTTAGGCCCTCATCCGTCGCGTCCCGCGACACCTTCTCCCGTCCGGGAGAAGGGAATAACCTTCATTTAAACCAGCATACCGACCGGATTTTCGATCAGCGTCTTGAATACTTGGATAAGCTCGGCACCCAAAGCGCCATCCACCGCGCGGTGGTCGGTTGAGAAGGTAACGGTCATCACGGTAGCAACGCTTAGGCTACCGTTCTTCACGACGGCACGCTGTTCGCCCGCACCAACCGCCAAGATTGTCGCGTGCGGCGGATTAACAATCGCTTGGAAGTTTTTAACGCCAAACATGCCGAGATTGCTCACAGCGGTTGAGCCGCCTTGATATTCTTCCGGCTTCAATTTGCGATTGCGGGCGCGCGAGGCCAGATCCTTCATCTCGTTCGAAATCGCCGACAGCGACTTCAACTCGGCCTTGCGCACAATCGGCGTAATCAAGCCGCCCGGGATCGACACGGCAACACCAACATCCGCATGCTTGTGCTTGAGCATCGCGCCCTCTGTCCACGTCACATTGGCATCCGGCACGCGCATCAGTGCAACGGCCAGAGCCTTGATCACGAAATCATTGACCGAGAGCTTGTATAAAGGCTTGCCATCCGCACCCTTGGGCGCCGACGCATTGATTGCCTCGCGAGCTGCCATCAGCGCATCGAGTTCGCAATCCGCCGACACATAGAAATGCGGAATGGTTTGTTTGGCTTCCAGCAAACGACGCGCAATTGTTTTACGCATTGAATCGTGCGGGAGTTCTTCAAACGATCCGGGTTCGAAAAGCTTCTTGACAGTCTCATCCGACATACCGCTTGCCATGGATGGCGTAGCAGAAGCTGACGGTGCCGCAGGCGCAGCCCGCTTTGCCGTACCACCCGTTAGGGCTGCCTTTACATCGCGCTCCACAATACGACCATGGGGACCCGAACCAACAATCGATGACAGATCAAGACCAGCTTCCTTTGCCATTCGCTTAGCAAGTGGCGAGGCAAAAAGTTTAGCACCCGACGATACCGGCGCTGCAGCCGCCGATACCATCGGCGCAGGCGCAACACTAACCGATGGAGGTATAGCAACAGATGCTTTTGGTGTTGATGATGGCGAAGCGCTACCTGACGCAACCTTCGATACATCTTCGCCATCGGACGCAATGAGAGCGATCACTTGATTGACGGCAACATCTTGCGTGCCGCCCGGCACGACGATTTTGGCCAAAATGCCTTCATCAACCGCTTCGACTTCCATCGTCGCCTTATCGGTTTCGATCTCGGCCAGAATGTCACCAGATTTGATCCGGTCACCTTCCTTTTTCAGCCATTTGGCAAGATTGCCTTTCTCCATGGTAGGAGAAAGCGCAGGCATGAGAATTTCAACAGCCATTCTTGCCTCCCGCTTAACGGTAGCAGACGGATTTAACCGCCTCTACGACTTCAGCCACATTGGGTAGAGCGAGCTTTTCGAGGTTCGCCGCATAAGGCATCGGCACGTCTTTACCGGTAATGCGCTTAACAGGAGCATCGAGATAATCAAACGCGCGTTCCATGATCTGTGCCGAAATCTCGGAACCAACACCCGATTGCGGCCATCCCTCCTCAACGGTCACGCAACGCCCTGTCTTTTGAACGGAAGCGAGCACCGTTTCGATATCCATCGGACGGATTGTGCGAAGATCGATGACTTCCGCTTCAATGCCCTGAGCTGCCAATTCATCAGCGGCTTTGAGCGCGTAGGTCATGCCGATCGAGAACGATACGATCGTGACGTCGCTGCCAGAACGGGCCACACGAGCTTTGCCGATTGGAACGATGAAATCATCCATCTTCGGAACAGGACCGGTTTGGCCGTATAAGATTTCATTTTCCAAAAACACAACCGGATTAGGATTACGGATCGCGGCCTTTAATAAGCCTTTGGCATCAGCGGCATTGGAAGGAGAAACCACCAACAGACCGGGAACCTGAGAGTACCACGCCGTGTAGTCTTGGCTGTGCTGGGCACCAACGCGGGCTGCGGCACCGTTTGGTCCACGGAACACAATAGGGCAACCCATTTGTCCGCCCGACATATACAACGTTTTTGCTGCAGAATTGATAATATGATCAATCGCTTGCATGGCAAAGTTAAACGTCATGAATTCGACGATGGGGCGTAAACCTGTAAGTGCTGCACCGACCGCCATACCAGCAAAACCGTGCTCGGTAATTGGCGTATCAACGACACGCATAGGTCCAAATTCTTGTAACAAACCTTGCGTAATTTTATAAGCGCCTTGGTATTCCGCCACTTCCTCACCGATGACGAAGACATCACCGTTCAATCGCATTTCTTCCGCCATCGCATCGCGAAGTGCTTCGCGCATGGTCATCTGGACCATCTCCGTTCCGGCAGGTACTTCGGACGAGGCATCGTGCGCAATAACGGATGCAATAGGAGCAGCAATTGATGCTGCAATCGAAGGCGATGCAACAGGCGAAGGTGTCGATGGCGCCGATTTAGGCGCAGTCGATAAAGCTTCACCTTCTGCGGCAATAATCGCAATCACCTGATTGACCGGCACATCCTGCGAGCCCGCTGGCACCAAAATCTTTGCTAGAATGCCTTCATCAATGGCTTCTACTTCCATCGTCGCCTTATCGGTTTCGATTTCCGCCAAAATGTCACCGGACTTAATCCGATCACCCTCATTTTTTAGCCATTTGGCAAGATTACCCTTTTCCATTGTAGGCGAAAGGGCGGGCATTAAAATATCAATCGACATGGCGCGCTAACCTTGAGCTGCGGTGAACCGGGATTATTTCAAAATATCCGTCCAGAGTTCCGATGGATCGGGCTCTGGATCATGGGTTGCAAATTCAGCTGCCTCGTTAACGACCTCGCGAACCTCAGCATCAAACGCCTTCAGCTCGTCTTCCGTCAACTTCCAAGCGCTCAGTAAGCGAGCCCGAACCTGCTCAATCGGATCATGCTCTTCGCGCATTTTCTGCACTTCATCCTTCGAGCGATATTTCGCCGGATCCGACATCGAGTGACCACGATAGCGATAGGTCTGCATTTCGAGGATGTAAGGACCCTTACCGTCACGGCACCATTGGATGGCGCGCTCGGCTGCATCGCGCACGGCGCGCACATCCATGCCGTCCACTTGTTCGCCCGGAATATTGAAAGAGATACCGCGCTTGGAAAAATCCGTCTGCGCGGATGCGCGGCTAACCGCCGTACCCATCGCATACCGGTTATTCTCAATAACATACACAACAGGCAGCTTCCAAAGTTCTGCCATGTTGAAACTTTCGTAGACCTGCCCCTGATTAGCTGCTCCATCACCGAAATAGGCAATCGAGACCTGCCCATTGTTCCGATAGTGATTAGCAAAAGCCAAACCGGTGCCGAGCGAAACTTGGGCGCCGACAATCCCGTGACCGCCGTAAAATTGCTTTTCGACGCTAAACATATGCATCGAACCGCCCTTGCCTTTCGACAAACCGCCCCGACGGCCGGTCAACTCGGCCATGACACCTTTGGCATCCATTCCGCACGCCAACATATGACCATGATCACGATAGCCGGTAATAACCTGATCGCCATCTTTCTGGGCCATTTCCATGCCGACAACGACAGCTTCCTGCCCGATATAGAGATGGCAGAAGCCGCCGATGAGGCCCATGCCATACATTTGACCCGCCTTCTCCTCGAAGCGGCGGATCAAGAGCATTTCACGATAGGCCTTAACGTCCTCATCCCGAGTAAAATCAGTCGGCGTTGAGTTCTTACGAAGCGTTGAGCGAGCTGGCGTTGGACGTGCAGAAGATGCAGCCTTATTCCCAGCGGCGGATTTACGAGCGGCCAAAGCCATGGCGACCTCCGATTTTATTATCGACTTAAGCATAGCCGAACGGAAGCCATTTGGCGAGAGGGGCTTTTAGGTTTTTATAACAAAAACTGTAAGGAATAATCGTTACTATTCAATGAGATATAAAAAAGAACTCAAAGTAGGTTCGGTGCAAATTAAACGAATTGGAAAGAGAGATGGCCTCTCAGTCGACCGTCATAATGACAACATCATTCCGGTTACCCCGATTCAAAACAACCCGAGAGCGTTCTTCTAAAAATTCGGCATTGACATGAAATAGTCCTACCAACGCATTGCGCCTTTCGAGCGCCAGTCGTTCAGCCGTAACCTTGGATAGCTCCGTCGAAAGACGCGCTATTTCCGAAAGCAAACTGTTACGGGTTTCTATCCCGCGACTGCCGTTTCCGGCTTCGTTGATGAAGAACACGGCTGCCACCCCGGATACGAGGTAGAGCATGAAGGGGAGCGCGATACCGCGGAATCGACGTTTTATAACCATGACCTGAGGGTTACCCCCCGTTCGTAAACAGATCCTAAAAAATTGGAAACTATTTTCACGAACGGGGCTGGAATAGCCTTAAAAGCCCTCAGATCTGTCACAAGTGACAGGATTTTCCATGCGATTATTTTTGACCTCTCGAAGCTCTACAATATAGCCGCAAGGAAAGCAGAAAAGACAAACTATCAAACACTCTTATAAAATGGGCATTTCGCTAAAAGCCAGCGCCCGGCGATTCATTAAATACGTTTAAATTTGAATTCAATATAAAATAAACTGAATAAAAATACGTTGAATAATTAAATAATAATAATATTTTCCGTATTTTACAACCTTTAGTTTAAAAATACGACTATTACTAAATATTGGCTGAACTTGTATATTATCACACTATTTATACTATAGAAATTATATCAAGGAATTTACGATGAGATTTAAAATCGGTCTCGCCGCTCTTACTTTTTTAGCAGCGTCCTAAACGGCATTTGCCACAAATATGCCGGTGAAGAAATCCAAGGCGCCGGCCGTTACCGTAACGCCGAAAATGGCAGATGCGATGCCTGCACCCTTACAACCGGCATTTAGCTGGGCCGGGCCTTATATTGGCGCAAGTGCCGGGTATGGGTTCGGGGCGAAGACGAGTAATACGGATTACACATTGGCTAACGGTAATAATGGCGGCAATGGGTTTAGTGATGCCGCTGGTATTTTAGGTGGGTTGTATATCGGTAACAATTGGCAGATCGATAAATTTAGGGGCTGTCGTAGATAACGAAAGTTATCTAGGATGGCAATATGGGACTAAGACGTTGTAAATTAGGCAAGAAAGACCAGCTACGACT
>CAIRGA010000147.1 GCA_903877935.1 uncultured Hyphomicrobiales bacterium | reverse complement strand
CTGAGCTAAATGGTTTTCGACGATCCCCCATAGGCCGAGTTTTTGAAGGGCGGCCTTCGCATAAATGCCCGCCGGGACCGAATTAACTTCCCCCAACGCCAAGCGCCCGTCGCCCAGCGCCTGTGTGAGAGCCGCAGGCGTTAGTGCAAGCTCCGATATCTTTGACGCCAAGGGCGCAACGACAACGAGACGATTGCCGAGAAGATGGGTGCGGGTCTCCAATTGGATGAGTTTTTTATCCGCCAGATAATCCATCCAGTTAACATCGGCTGAAGCGAAGAGATCGGCTGGCGCACCATTCTCAATTTGCTTGGCAATGGCGGCTGATGAGGCGAAAGAAAAGCGAACCGCTTGGCCGCCGGATACCATAAACGCATTGCCTGCCTCTTCTAGCGCATCTTTCAACGAGGCGGCGGCGAAGATGGTGACAGGCGTGGTTTGGGCACTGGCGGGCACTGCAATCGGCAAGCAGAGGGCAATGAGCGTAAAAAATGCCGTTAAGAATCGGATCATGAGCGGAAACCCCCTTTTAAATCAGATTTAGGGAAGACCTCAGCGCTCGCTCCGGAACCGCTCGACCGAAACAAAAAAGGCCGGCGCGCGGCGGGCCTTGGATGCTGAGCTGCTAATTTTCGGTTAGATCATCGCGGTTGTCAAATAGATTTGACGACGCGTTAGCCGACCAGGTGTTCGCTTTATTTTTTATCAATCCACCCCTTCTCTTTGAACACCGCAAAAATGGCCATTGCGTGTCCCCTTCCAAGGTCAAACTCGTCCTTCATCCAATGAATAAAGTCGGTAGCGGTCATCGATGGCTTAAGAATACCCGATTTCTCGGCCAGACGTTTGAAGTCATCTGGCGCGTGGCCCGTCTTGGCTTTGATGTTGTCGAGGTAGGCTTGAAAGGACATGGAGCTAACCAAGGGAGTTGGAGGGAGATGAAACGACCCGTGCTATTTTGACGATCAACCATTAAATTTTGTGAGAAGCAAAAGGCTAGTATGGCGGAGAGGGTGGGATTCGAACCCACGGAACCGGGTTAGGGTTCGCTCAGTTAGCAACCGAGTGCTTTCGGCCTCTCAGCCACCTCTCCGTACTCGACCGATATGCCCGATGCGAGACAAAATGACAAGCGTCTCGATTGAACCACTCACAGCCGAGCTTTTTAGCCTCACCCGATTGACCGATGGGCTGCCAGATATTCGCGGGCCAAGCGTTGCGCTTGGGCGATTTCATCCCGCGTCATTTCAGCGGCCAGCTCGGTTCGTAGCCGCGCGGCCTCGCTTGAGCCATTGGCCGCGGCAATGTTGAACCATTTATGCGCCGTGACGCGGTCTAATGCGCAATCGCGGCCGAGCGAGGCGCCAATCCCCCATTCGGTGAAACGGTCGGGGCCAATTTCGCCAGCTTGCCCCCATAGTGATCCATCGATCTGAATATGCATCGAATTTCTCCCGATAACGGCCATAGGCCACCTCAAGCGCGTTCTGCGCTGTGGGAGAGTTCAACAATCTATGGTTGAAGATGGGTCTAAACTGACCGATAAAATTTTCATAAACCGCATGAAAATCAAGCCACCCGCACGCCGGGCGGCGGAATGGTGCGCCAGTGGATATGAAGACGATAACGTTTATGTTATTGAAATAATTGGAAAATAACAAACATTAGCTTTCTGTTATACGCTAGACCGTCAAATAACGATTGTGGGAACTTAAAGTAATATCAAGCCACCCTTGACCGTACGCATGTCACTTTCCATGAACGATTTGATCAAAGGCTAGCCGGCTTCAATTCAATTTCAACAAAAGCGATGGG
>CAIRGA010000146.1 GCA_903877935.1 uncultured Hyphomicrobiales bacterium | reverse complement strand
GATGACCTTGCGATAATCATAGGTCTCGTAAGCTTTGCTGATGATCGGCGCGAGTTCTGCCAAACGGTGCAACATCAAGCGTTCAAGCTCGGGCATGTCGGCTGCCTTGATGCTGTGGGCGGCATCGTAATGAGCGAGTGTGCCCAGCATCCAGCGCAGCGTGTTGCGCAGTTTGCGGTAGGTTTCGACAAAGGTTTTCAAGATTTCTTTGCCGATGCGCAGATCGTCCGAATAGTCCGCTGCCGCCACCCAGAGGCGCAAAATATCGGCGCCTGAGTCTTTGATGATGTCTTGCGGGGCGGTGACATTGCCCAAAGACTTCGACATCTTCTGGCCCTTCTCATCGAGCACGAAACCGTGGGTGAGAACGACATCAAACGGCGCACGACCACGCGTGCCGCAGCTCTCTAAAAGCGACGACTGGAACCAGCCACGATGCTGATCGGAACCTTCCAGATACATCACGCGGTCTTTACCGCCATCGACGATGCGTTGGATGCCCGCGAGCGTCGGGAAATAGGCGGGCGTGTTGAGCACATAGGAATGGGTGGAGCCTGAATCAAACCACACATCAAGCACGTCCATGACCATGTCATAGTGGTCGGGATTATGGCCGAAAGGTTTTAAGAAGCGATCCTTAGCACCATCGGCAAACCACGCATCGCCACCATCGATATCGAAGGCTGCGGCAATGGCTTCATCGACGCGTTGATCGTGCAGAAGTTCTTTGGTTTCTTTATGCACAAATACCGTGATTGGCACGCCCCATGCGCGTTGGCGCGACATCACCCAATCGGGCTTGTTCTCGATCATGCCCGTGATGCGGTTCTCACCTGTTGCGGGCACCCATTCGGTTTGCTTGATCGCGTTGAAGGCGGTTTGGCGAAGCGTGTGAGCGCTTTCCTTCTCCCTCAGGGAGAAGGAAGCATCGAGGGTAAATGGCTTATCCATCGCAATAAACCATTGCGGCGTGTTGCGGAAAATCACCGGCTTTTTCGAGCGCCATGAATGCGGGTATTGATGCTTCAAGCGGCCACGTGCAACCAGATTGCCTTGGTCGATGAGCGCCTTGATAACGGCTTCATTCGCGTCACCCTTGTCGCCCTTCTCGGTGATAACGCGCTTGCCCTCAAAGCCGGGGGCTTCCTTGGTGTAGATGCTGTCATCATCGATGGTGAAAGGGATGCGGGTGTCGATGCCGAACATTTGTAATTTAATTTGAGTAGAGGCTGACATCCATATTTCAAAATCTTCGCGACCATGGCCCGGTGCGGTGTGGACGAACCCGGTGCCAGCGTCATCTGTGACGTGATCGCCGTCGAGAAGGGGAACCATGAAATTATAACCGAGGGACGCGAGCGGATGCGCACAAACCCAACCCGACAAATCTGCGGGCCGAAGATCATAAAGATGTTTCAAAGCTATTTTTGAAGATTGCTCTACAGCCGAAAATAATTTTTTCGCGATAACATAAGTTTCGCCAATCCGCGGGCCAAAATCACGATCATTGCTTACAACTTCATAGATAGCGTATTCAATTTTAAGTGAATAAGAAATTGCACGGTTGCCTGGAAGTGTCCAAGGTGTTGTTGTCCAAATAACAATTGACGAATTTAACATCGCATTTGTTATTTTTTTAGCAAGGTCTGTATCATCTTCTCGAAGAATACCTCCAATTGTTCCGTCATTGCGTGGCACAATCGGAAACTTCACCCAAACCATATCACTCGTATGGTCGTGATACTCGATCTCCGCCTCGGCCAGTGCCGTCTTCTCAACCACCGACCACATCACGGGCTTCGAGCCGCGATACAAAAGCCCGTTATCCTTGAACTTCATGATCTCGCGCGCAATCTGCGCTTCGGCGTGATAGGCCATCGTCGAGTAGGGATGATCCCAATCGCCCGTAATCCCTAAACGCTTGAACTCTTCGCGCTGCACGGAGAGCCAATGCTCGGCGAAGGTGCGGCATTCTTTGCGGAATTCGATGACGGGGACTTCGTCTTTGTTTTTGCCCTTGGCGCGGTATTGCTCCTCGATCTTCCATTCGATCGGCAGACCGTGGCAATCCCAGCCGGGGACGTAATTGGAGTCAAAGCCCAGCATTTGCTGGCTGCGCGTGACCAAATCCTTCAGCACCTTGTTGAGCGCATGGCCGATATGGATGTTGCCGTTGGCGTAGGGAGGGCCATCATGCAGCACAAAGCGCGGGCGACCGGCTGAGGTTTCGCGCAGGCGCTTATACAAATCCATCTTGTTCCAGCGCGCAATCAGCTCCGGCTCGCGCTGCGGCAGGCCCGCGCGCATCGGAAATTCGGTTTGCGGGAGAAACAGGGTCTCGGAATAATCGCGCTTAGGGGCGGTATCGGTCATGGCGTTGGGCTACTCAAGGACGGCTTCAAATTTAACGAGACCAGCCGAATAGCGCATTCTTGGGTAAGATGCCATGGGGTAGAAGGTCGGAGTACGAACGGGAATATCAGGCTTGGGCCGATAGAAAATTCAGGAAAGAGCCCTTCTCCTTGAAGGAGAAGGTGGTCGCGGGACGCGACCGGATGAGGTTCTAACGGCGATTGCCTAGGTACAAATTTGGGTTTGGCTATTTTTGAGCGATCGCGGGGAGCATTAGGCCCTCATCCGCCGCGTTTCGCGACACCTTCTCCCGGGGAGAAGGAAGGTTTGTTACAGCGGCAACAGGCTCGGTGCATCTTCTGCTGGAGGGGCGGCCAAAATTGCCCGTGCCTCCGCCGCATCCTTGTGCATCTGCTCGATGAGCGCCTCGACGCCATCAAATTTCAGCTCGCCACGCTGGCGTTTGACGCATTCGACGGTGAGCGTTTTGCCATAAAGATCCCCTAAGAAATCCATCAGCCAGATTTCGAACAAAGGCGCGCCATTGTCGAATGTCGGGCGCCGGCCGAAGCTCGCAACCCCGTTATGCACGTGACCATCCACTTCGACGCGGACGGCGTAAATGCCTTCCATGAGGCTGTTTTCGGGGGGTAAACGAAGATTGGCCGTTGGAAAACCAAGCGTTCGGCCGATTTTCTCGCCATGCCGGACGTCAGCCTGAAAGAGATAACGATAGCCCAAAAGGTGATTGGCGTGTTGCAGGTCGCCTTCGGCCAAGGCCGTGCGGATGGCGGTGGACGAGACCGGCTCGTCAAAGGCGGTGAGTGGCGGAACGATGATGGAGGCGCGGCGTTTTACCTTGGCACGCTCGGCGATGAAGCTTGGCGAGCCCTGACGGCCTTTGCCGAAATGAAAATCATGACCGATAGCTATGCCTGCGGCGTCGATTGCACCAAAAAGGATTTTCTCGACGAAATCTTCGGCCGTTGTGGCGGCCATCTCTGGATTAAAGGTGAGAATGATGAGGCCGTCGACGCCCCAATGACCGAGAATGGCGGCCTTTAACGGGTCAGGCGTCAGCCGAAAAACGGGCTCGTCGGGGCGGAAATAGCTTCTGGGGTGCGGATCAAACGTCAAGACCGTTAGCGGTCGACCTGATGCCAAGGCAAGGGAGCGCCCCGCTTCGATAACCGCCCGATGGCCACGATGCAGTCCGTCAAAATTACCGATCACCACAATTGGGCGCGTGAGCGCAGCAGGCAAGGGGTCGTTTCCTCGCCAAATGATCAGCGGGGAGGCTTTTGAGGGGGATGGCAAGGCGGAATCAGACATCGGAACCAATCGGATGCAGTGTAAAATCATAAACGCGGCGGACGGTGGCGTCTGAGACGCCGCTGGTCAAGAGCCTGGCGGATGTTTCTTTGGTATGGCTTGGATCGTATTTGAACGAAATGGCTGGCGCTTCGTTTACCGCTGTTCGCCTATATGAGCTTCCTGCGTATCGATAGGGAGTATGGTGATGTTGCGGATGGATCCTACATTTACGGTGCTGATTCTTGATCCCAAAGAGACGGCGACGCCCGTTTTAAAGCGGATGCTAGGTGAAATAGGCATTGTCCAAATGGAGGGCATGACAAACCCCGTTGATGCGCTGGCACGGTTACGCGAGACAAAGCCCGATATTTTGATCACGGATTGGAACATGGAGCCGATGGGAGGCAATGACTTATTGCGAACGGTGCGAGGAGATCCGTTACTCTCTACGATACCCGTGATGGTCGTCACCACAGATCCTGAGCCAAAGCAGTTTTTTGAGGCGATGGACGCAGGCGTTAATGCCTACGCCATTGCCCCTTTTTCGACGCAGGTTCTGGCCTCAAAATTGGAATCGATGAATCTTCGTCGCTAGCTCACCAGCTTAACGTATCGATCGCGTGGGTTGGTTGAAACGGCGAACGCGCGATAAAGGCCGCGAAGCTGCCATCGTCTAATGCCCCCTTATCGAGACCTAGTTCGTGCATATGAATACCACGCAGCACAAAGAGGGAATCGCATCCCATGCCATTGGCGCCGGCAACATCGGTACGAATGGCATCGCCGACCATGAGTGTCCGGGTAAGGTCAGGCTCGCGCTTTAAGAGGGATGCTGCCACCTCCAGCGCGGCTTTATAAATGGGGCGATAAGGCTTACCGGAGTAAAGCGTTTCACCGCCCGCTGATTCATAAAGGCCAGCAATTGCGCCTGCGCAATAAATCAGATCGCCACCACGTTCGACCAGAATATCCGGGTTCGCACACAAGAAGGGCAGATGAAGCGCGCGCGCCTCAGCAATAAAATCACGATAATCATCGGGCGTTTCTGTTGCATCATCAAAGAGCCCTGTGCAGACAATCACATCTGCTTTGTTGAGGGTCGTTGCCTCGATAGGCAAGCCGTTGAATAGACCGCCATCGCGTTGAGGGCCCAGCCAAAAATAGCGTTTCCAAGTGCCTGTTGACAACATCGAGCGGGTTACATCGCCCGAAGTAACGATGCCGTCATAGGCCGAGCGTGCAACACCCATTCCATCCAGAAGTCCAACGACGTCGAGTGCGGGGCGTGGGGCATTCGATACTAGAATAACTTTTCCGCCCTGTTGGCGATACCGGGTCAGAGCCTCGCTGGCGGATGCATAGGCCTTTACGCCATTGTGTAAAACACCCCAAATATCACACAAAATAACGTCGTAGCGCGACGAAATCGACGAGATTCCACTTAAAATGACAGGCGTATGGGATGAATCATTCATGGTTTGGCCGCCGCTGTTGGTCGAAGAAGGGAGAGGCGGCTATCGACCGGACACGCCTGACTGTCAAGCGGACATGCGGCGTAATCTGGCCTTCAGAGGTTCTGGTTCGAGGCGTATGGGGTCATTTGGGTGCCCCGCCTGTTCATTTGTTCGGGCTAGCCGGGGCGATGGCATTTTTGGTTCTGGGCGTAATTTAACAATTCGTTGCCGATTGTCGGGTTCGGACGTCCGCAAAATGAGGTTGATGCCCATTGCGCGGATGGCACGAAGTTCGCCATCCGATTTAATATGAGAAATGCCTAAATCAATATCATGGCGATCGAGCAAATGAACGAGATCCATAGGATCGATATCGATCCCTACTTTGCCATCTCGAGCGGCAAGAATGAGGGCTGCGGGCGATAATAAAAGCGAAACACCTCGGCTTTGGAGAATGAACGGATCGATGCGCATATCGGTTTTAAGCTCGAAGGCAAAACGGCAACCGGCTCGCAAAAGGTTTCTCATATTCTGGCCGGCAATACCGGTATCCAGAAAAAGAGTATCCTCGTTCAATAAAAAACAAAGGCGTTTGGCCATAGCGGGCCTTCGAGCCAGCAAGTCAGCAATTTCTGCGCCCGCAACCCCATCATCCAAAGTTTCAAGCGTAAGCGGGCAGACCAGCAGCGGACTGTCGGCCGAGAGGGCCAATTGGGCCGCTAATTCAAACGCATGTGCAAAGCGAACACGGTCAAATAGCCGAATGATAGTCACACCTAGCCCTTCGGCCCGCAATCCCGCCTCGCTCATGGGAGCAGCGGGTGAATTTTCAATCTGGGCATGAAACAGGCGATAGGCGGGGCGGGAGGTCGGCAAAGCAACGATATCTTGAGTTGTTGTTATCAGCCGGCCGGATTGAAGCCCCTCCCGAATAAGCGCTTCACTGCGGCGTTGTTGTAAAGGATTAAACGACGGGGCGCTTACAGGCTCAGGCTCGGCATTTACTTTCGGTGGCGCATTTTGATGGTGTTGACCGATAATATCAGCCAATAATTGGACGGTCTGAATGAGTGGATCCATTTGACGGGTTACTTGAGCATGGACCGCTGTGTCGATGGATGCGATGCGGTTTTCAATGCCCTTCACCGAACCCTCGACGCTCGCAAGACGGCGATTAAGCGTTTCGATCACGTCAGGCCGATTGTCTGTCTGGGCAGCATGGAGATCATTGCGCCGCTTGGCGACGCTATAGGCAGCAAGCGAGGACACCGCCAGAAACGCGGAGGATACGATAATCGATGCCGAAAGAGAGAAAATACCTAGTCCGGTAATGAAAATAGCCGCAAAGACCAGCCCCAATAGGGTATTTTCCGACGGCCTTGCGAAAACGGGTAGGTCTAATTTCATTCCATGCCTTGCATATCACGAACAAGATGACATTTTAAAGAAACGATTTTGATTGAAATACGATATGATTCGATAAACTAACATATCGTTGCGTAAACTAAAATGCCTCCTATATCAGGCTAAAAGGCTTTATCATGTCCAATCTTCCCGAGAAAATTGTCTTAAATGTCGAGGGTATGACCTGTGGCGGCTGTGTGGAAGCCGTGAAGCGGGTCATCCGCAAGGCGGACCCATCCTCGGTGGTGGAAATTGATTTGGGATCGGGCCGTGTCGAGGCGGTTTCGGTTGTTTCGTCGGATATTCTCGCTCAAGCTGTTACCAAGGCCGGCTATACGGCGCATATCGGCGCCTAAAGATCGAGCGATTATTCCGCGCCGACGAGTTCGGATTGAAGCTTATCGGCTCGTCCTGTCAGGCCGGCTGCGCGTAACCGTTCCGCCTGCGAATGAGCAATAACCGGATCGTATGGATTGAGCTCCACGGCTAAATCGCCAAGCCTTAAAGCGAGCCCCGGATTTTTGGTATCGACGAGTTCGCTTAAGACATGCATCGCGCGCACATTGTGGGGGTCTAGGGCAAGCGCCAATTGAGCTTCGCTTTCCGCTTTTGCCAAATCGCCTTGCTGTTCTCGTCGTCGTAAATCCGCTGAAATGGATAAAAGCATTCCGCTATTGCTTGCATGTTTGAGCATGACATCAAGGCACGAACGCGCAGATACGACGAGATCTGATTCTTGTGTCCTGATGGCCGCATTAACGACGGATAGACAGGTTCGCGGGTTAATCGGTTGACTAAGTTCGTCCATGCGCGCGGGCATGGCATCCGTAATGACGATGCCATCGCGACCGCCAATTAAAACGGCTATTTTTTTCGCTAATTCCTGAACGGATTCTTCATCCTTTGGCAACGGCGTGGTTCGAACAAAAACGGTGCGATGGGAAGCGGTATGGATCAATCGGATATCGATCAGATCAGGTTTGCCGGCTTTGGCACGTCCGTCGAGTTGATATAAATCCTCGGATGTTTGGTCGGCCAAAGCTGTCTCATCAAAAACCATAATCCCATCGAAGCGTGAGAGTACGTCACCGATTTCATGCACGAGATTATTGGCAGCGGGATCAGACGAAATTGAAAAGGCTGCCATGCGTGGCTTCCAAGTCGCGGGCTTTGGACCAGCATTCGGTTTGGTTGCATTGGGCGAAATACGGGTTACGGGCGAGCTATCCGTTGAGAGGGCCGCAGTGTTCGTCGTGTCAGGAAAAATCGTAGACCAATTTTTCCAACTGATGGTCGCTGCCGCCGTCGACGCGATAAAAATGCCTGCGATAATGATGGGCGTTTTAAAATTAAGCCGGCTCTGGCGCCGCGCTATTTTAGGGGCGCGCTGCGGGGAAGCCTCTGAGGAATTATCGGACGGTACGATAAAGGTAACTGAATAGCCGCCGCGCGGCATGATGATTCGCAGAGTGTCGCGGGCGCCATCGTTGACATAATAGCGATCAATGGCACGGCGCAAACGGGTCGCTTCAACCCGAACAATCGGATCATTTTGCGGGTCAAAGCTGGGGGGGCGACTTAATACTTCGGTGGCAATGGTATAGGCTTTGAGCGCAGGCCCTTGGCCGTCGAGCGTCCGTTGCACAGAGAATGTCAAGAATGCGGCGAGTTGCGGCGAGGCCGTAAATTCTTCGGACGAAAGAATTTTGTTGAGCGCCTCCAAGGCTTCCTTCTGTTCCACCTTTTCGGGCGCTAGTTCGTGCATACTCCGTATTCCTGCGGTCCTTACCAGCGAATCCCTCAAACCCGCGCGCGAAGGGGTGCGACGAGTTGTAAACGAGGGACTTCCCGCGCCCGGCAAGCGCTGATAGGGTGGATACGCGCCGAATAGGCTACAAAATACACAACGCACATTAATTTGAAGAAGAGGTACACCATGTCGCTAGCATTTGATCAATCTTCCCGCCATGACGCGGTTCCGAATGATTTAGAAGCTTGGTGGTTACCTTTTACTGCAAATCGGGCCTTTAAGAAAAACCCCAGAATGATTTCCGGGGCAAAAGACATGTATTATTTGACGCCGGAAGGCAAGAAAATCATGGATAGCGCTGCGGGACTATGGTGCTGCAATGCTGGGCATAACCGTGAATCGATTGTGCACGCGATCCAAAAACAGGCAGCTGATCTTGATTTCTCGCCTTCTTTTAACTTTGGCCACCCTACTGCCTTTGCGTTAGCGTCGCGGATTGCGGCGATGGCGCCCGAGACGCTCGACCACGTGTTTTTCTGCAATTCCGGCTCGGAAGCCGTTGATACGGCGCTTAAAATGGCACTTGCCTATTGGAATGTCCGGGGAATGGGATCGAAAACCCGTCTGATTGGCCGCGAGCGTGGCTATCATGGCGTCGGTTTTGGCGGCATCTCGGTCGGCGGTATCGTGAATAACCGCAAATTCTTCGGTGGCTTGCTGACCGGCGTTGACCATATGCCGCACACCTATAACCGCAAGGAGCAGGCCTTCACCAAGGGCGAGCCTGAATGGGGCGCGCATTTGGCCGATGAACTCGAGCGGATTGTGACATTGCATGATGCCTCAACCATCGCGGCGGTTATTGTCGAGCCGATGGCTGGTTCAACCGGCGTGCTACCGCCACCCAAGGGCTATTTGAAGCGGTTGCGTGAAATCTGCACCAAGCATGATATTTTGTTGATCTTTGACGAGGTGATCTCGGGCTTTGGGCGTCTTGGTCATGCATTCGCTGCTGAGCGCTTTGGCGTAACGCCTGACTTTATCTGCTTCGCAAAGGCCGTGAATTCCGGCACCGTGCCGATGGGCGGCGTGATTGCGAGCAAGACCGTGCACGACGCCTTTATGAAGGGCCCAGAGCATGCGATCGAATTGTTCCATGGCTATACTTATTCGGGCCATCCCTTGGCCGCTGCGGCAGCCCTTGCAACGCTCGATCTTTATCGTGAAGAAGATCTATTTGAGAAGACCAGAAAGCGTGAGCAAGCGTGGATGGATGCGTTGATGTCAACGCTGCAACCTTTGCCGAATGTTCTCGATATTCGCACCATCGGTTTGGTGGCCGCGATTGATCTTGCGCCGCACCCGGATGGCATCGGCAAGCGCGCTTATGATGCGATGGATAAGGGCTTCCGCGATCATGGTATCATGATCCGTATTACGGCGGATACGTTGGCGTTAACGCCACCTTTGATCATGACCGACAATGAAATGGATGAATTGTTGGACAAGGTGATGAAAGTGATCTTGGCGGTGGCTTGAGCCGTTCACTTCAATTTTAATGGACAAAAGGGCCGGGGAAACCTGGCCCTTTTTTATGCGAGCGGGACACCGGCACGTTCCGCCGCTCGGCGTAGCTCTTTATCGAGTGTTGCCAAGGGTACGGATAGACGCATCGCGAGTTCGAGATAGGCTGCGTCGTAGCTCGGCAATCCGTAACGTCGTGAAAGAGATAAAATCGATGTTAAGGCAAGCGAACTCGTTTCAAAATCAGTAACAAATTTAATCGCGTTCAAGACGTTCAGAAAGTATTCCGCGTCATCCGCTGCGACTGATCCTTTCTTCTCGCTTCGTGATAAGATATGTGCAATTTCAAGTGTCCAATGAGAGGGGACATAGGCGATATTATCTTCTGTAAATATGCTTTTCAGCACGCGTTTCGCATAGGCTTTATCGGCGTCGCTTCCGCCATCTGCCAGCCATCGCATCGCGACAGACGCATCAAGCACAAGCGTCATTATTTTCGACCTTCCTCGATCATGGCTTTCAGGTCCTTGTCGCTGATGATTGGACGATCGGGGCGATCCATAAATTCAATCATAGCCTGCACCGCTTCCGCGTGGGTGCGCCTTGTGTGGGGTTGGGTCGGCTTCAACTCCGCCACGGGCTTGCCGCGAAGGGTGATGGTGAAGCTCTGTCCTGCCGCTACTTCGAGCAACAGTCTGGGCAGATGCGTTTTGGCCTCATAGGCGCCGATTTCAATGTTTTTTGTCATGGCCATATCTGATCAAAATAGACTGGTCTATAGACTAGTCTATTCAGAAGGGCTGAGCAAGAGATCGGCGGGGCTCGTGGGCTGAGGGAGGGGCGGACGGGCGTTTGTTTCGGCCTCCATTTGGCGTGCCAAAAGCCGTAGTTTTCGACGATGGCGGCCGCCCTTGCGATGAAGGGAATAGCGGGTGGCCTGCGCGACGGTGAGGGCCGCGCCGAAGACGATCGTCACTTCTCGCGGGAGCAATGACAGGTCGTTATGCGGTGACGCGGATCGGAGAATACGACGGAGTACGCGAAGCATTATAAAAGCCTTCTATTGCCTCTGAAAGTGCTTTGCCATCATTCTTATGTCGTGCATTTCAGCGAAATCCGTACCTGCCATAAAAGACAGGTGACAATCGATTGCAGAGATCGGCAAACGCAACCCTTGCCGCTTGGCGTGGCCTGCGTTAGGACGCTGGCCTAGATGTTTATCGATTAAGCCAAGGTTGCCCCATGAGTTCGCCCGCCGATTCTGCCAAAGACGCCGCACCTCGTAAGGTCGAGGCCCGTTTGCCGCGGGGCTTTGGGGATCGGGGACCCGCCGAACTCGCCGCCATGCGGGGCATGCTGGAGAAGATCCGCACGACCTTCGAACTTTATGGATTTGAAGCGGTCGAGACGCCTTTTATTGAATATACGGAAGCATTGGGCAAGTTTTTGCCCGATCTCGATCGCCCGAATGAAGGCGTATTCTCGTTTCAAGACGATGATGATCAATGGCTCTCATTGCGCTATGATCTAACGGCGCCGCTCGCCCGCTATGTTGCCGAGCATTTTGACGCGCTGCCAAAGCCCTATCGCTCCTATCGCAATGGCTATGTGTTCCGGAATGAAAAGCCCGGTCCGGGGCGGTTTAGGCAATTTATGCAGTTTGACGCGGATACGGTAGGCGCGCCGGGTGTTTCGGCGGACGCCGAAATGTGCATGTTGATGGCCGATACGCTGGAGGCGGTTGGCATTAAGCGTGGCGATTATGTGATCAAGGTCAATAACCGTAAGGTGCTCGACGGCGTGATGGAAGCCATTGGCTTGGCAGGCGAGGAGAACGCGGCGCGGCGGCTGATTGTGTTGCGCGCTATTGATAAGCTGGATCGTCTTGGACCAGAGGGCGTTGCAGCCTTGTTAGGCGCAGGCCGCAAAGATGAAAGCGGTGATTTTACCAAGGGCGCGGGGTTAGATGCCACGGCCATCGAAACCATTTTAGCGTTTACGTCGGCAAAGGCCGCGACGGCCTCTGAGACAATGGCAAATTTGGCGGTTGTTGTTTCCGGTTCGTCGATCGGTGCAGAAGGCGTCAATGAGCTCGCGGACATTGCTTCGCTTGTTGCTGCAGGTGGTTATGAAGATGGCCGCGTGGTGATTGACCCATCCGTCGTGCGCGGCCTTGAATACTACACCGGACCCGTGTTTGAGGCCGAACTTACCTTCGAAGTGAAGGGCGATGACGGCAAGCCTGTTCGCTTCGGCTCTGTCGCAGGCGGCGGGCGCTATGACGGGTTGGTTGCGCGGTTTCGCGGTGAGCCAGTGCCTGCCACGGGCTTCTCAGTCGGCGTGTCGCGTTTGCTCTCGGCACTTTCAGTGCTCGGCAAGCTGGGTGGGCAGGCAGAGGCGCAAGGCCCTGTGGTCGTGCTCGTCATGGATAAGGACCAGATCGCGCAGTATCAGCGGCTTGTCTCAACGCTGAGGCAAGCGGGCATCAAGGCGGAACTCTATCTCGGTGGCTCGGGCATGAAGGCGCAGATGAAATATGCTGATAAGCGCGGCTCGGTCTGCGTGGTTATTCAGGGCTCGGACGAGCGCGAAAAGGGGCAAGTGCTGATCAAGGACCTCGTGCTCGGCGCGACGCTTTCCTCGGCTCCTGATCGTGACGCCTATTTAAAGCAACAGGCCGAGGCGCAATTTGCCGTGGCCGAAGGCGATATGGTTGAGGCAGTGCGGCGTGTACTGGCGCGCCATTCAGCGCTTTGAGCTCATCGTCTCACACGCAGAACGGACTAAAAAGCCAGATCACGTCAGGCCACGCGTTTTGGCGTATTTTTCCTTATCAATCCATAATAACGATCTTTTTCCTTAAAAAATATCAATAATCGAGATGGATTCCCCCATAACCTTACGGATAACTCCGAAGAAAGAGCGCCAGTCGGTTTGTGAAATTTTGTTTAATAATTAACGTAACGTCAATATTCTGCTACGCCTTCGCAAAAAGTTTTGCTAGCTTGATGGTATGGCGAGCAGATGGGCTATTTATTTGAGGGCGTTCCTGATTTTCGGAATGGCCCTTACTTTGGGGGAGGCGTGGAGCGGAAAAGCGGCGGCTGATCCATTGCATCTTGCCATTCCGCTCGAATGTACGTTGGGTGGCGATTGCTTTGTTCAAAATTATGTCGATCACGGCACTGGCTCCGACTACCGCGATTATCATTGTGGCGCGATGACCTATGAGGGCCATGATGGGACGGATTTTCGGATTCCATCGATCAAAATTCAAAAGCAGGGTGTTTCCGTTCTGGCTGTCGCGGATGGTCGGGTGAAGGCGGTTCGGGATGGCGTGCCGGACGCGATATTGACATCGGCAACCAAGGCCGATGTAGCGGGTGAAGAATGTGGCAATGGTGTTGTGATTGATCACAAAGACGGTTGGCAAACGCAATATTGCCACATGGCGCAAGGCTCCGTTGGCGTTAAACCCGGAAGTCGCATTGTGCGCGGTGCCGTTCTTGGGCGCGTGGGTCTTTCGGGCGCCACAGAGTTTCCCCATCTCCATCTGACGGTTCGTCATAATGGCGAGGTGGTTGATCCTTTTGCACCTAACCTTGCCCCAGGCTCATGTTCGGAGAAGCAGGGCCCAACCTTGTTTGATGAAAAAGATCTGACCTTCGACTACCATGATCGGATTGTGTTGAACTTTGGGTTTGTCGATGGGCCCGTATCGGGCGAAGATATCGAACAGGGTGACTTAAAATCACGTCTGCCTGACCATGACTCGCAGGCGATCGTTGCCTATGTTCGTGTGATGGGGGTTAAAAAGGGCGATGTTCAGACCTTTGCGATTATCGGGCCTGATGGCGAGCCGATCGTCAAGCGCGTTTTTGACCCTCTCACGAGCCCAAAAGCCCAAAACTCCCTCTATATTGGCTTAAAAAGGCCCAAAGAGGGCTGGAAATTGGGCATTTACTCGGCCATCTATTCCATTTCCGAGGGTAATATGCCTAAGGCGAATAAATGGTTTTTCCTCCAATTTTAACGGTGTTTAGTGAAGTTTAACGCTTCTTGCGCGTTTTTAGTCGCCTATGAGGCGCGGGCCTGCTAAAGAGCGGCCCGACCAACGGAAAATGCGATTGTGACACCGATTAGAAATGCCGAAACAGTGCTGTCGGTTTTTGAGCGCGCAGGGTATGCGCGCATCGAGCCGTCGATTTTGCAGCCCGCCGATATTTTCCTCGATCTTTCGGGCGAAGAAATTCGGCACCGTTTGTTCGTTACCAGCGACAGTGAGGGCCGAGAATTGGCGCTCCGACCCGAATTTACGATCCCGGTCGCGATCGACTACCTTGCGTCGTCCGATGCTGGAAAAGCCAAGAACTTTTGTTATTCGGGTCCAATTTTCCGGGTGCGTCAGGGCGAGGCTGACGAATTCGTGCAATCGGGCATCGAGTCGTTCGGCCGGCAAGACCGTGAAGCGACGGACGCCGAAATTCTGGCACGCGCCTATGAGGCCGTGGCTGAGACGGGCGAAACGAAAATTGACATTAAGCTTGGCGACATGGGGTTGTTTAGTGCTTTGCTTGGGGCCCTTGGCTTGCAGCCTGTTTGGCAACGCCGTTTAAAGCGGGCCTTTGCGAAGGGCTTACTTGACGCCGCAACGCTTTCATCGATGGCCGATACGGCGCCTGAGGCGATGAAACATGCGGGGCTGTTAAATGCGCTTGAGGGCCAAGACCCGAAAGCGGCTCGCGCCTTTGTTGAAGATCTTTTACAAATTGCAGGCATATCGACCGTTGGCGGCCGTAGCGCAGGTGAAATTGCCGAGCGCTTTTTGGCGCAAGCGTCGAACGCGACAGAGGGCGCATTACCGAACGAAGCGCTGCGTGTTTTGGAATGCTATTCGGCGATTGAGGGCGATCCTGATACGGCGTCCGTAGCTTTACGAAAATTGGTGGATGATGCCGAGCTTGATCTTGGTTTTGCATTGGACGCCTTCGAAACGCGTGCCGGATTTATTGAAGCGCGCGGTGTACCGTTAAACGCCATTTCATTTTCGGCGCGGTTTGGTCGGAACCTCGATTATTATACAGGCGCTGTTTTCGAGTTTCGCCGCTCGGGCGATGCGAATGGTCGTCCGCTGGTGGGTGGCGGGCGATATGATCGTTTATTGCAAACACTTGGCGCGGCATCTCCGGTTCCGGCCGTTGGATGCGCCGTGTTTATTGATCGGCTATCGGGAGGTGCGGCATGAAGACGCCTTCTGCGCCAAGTCCTCTGGTGATTGCCGTTCCGTCTAAAGGCCGTTTGCAAGAAAATGCCTTTAGCTTTTTTGCGCGTGCTGGCTTGCCGTTGACGCAATCGCGCGGTGCACGGGATTATCGCGGTTCGATAGCCGGTTTGCCGGGTGTTGAAGTTTTATTTTTATCAGCCTCCGAGATTGCGCGAGAATTGGCGCAAGGTGGCGCGCATTTTGGCATTACAGGCGAAGATTTAATCCGCGAGTCCATTCCGGATGCGGATCAAAAGCTGGATATGTTGACGCCGTTAGGTTTTGGACATGCCAATGTTGTGGTAGCCGTTCCGCAAGCATGGATTGACGTCCGCACCATGGCGGATTTGGAAGATGTGGCGTCGGCGTTTCGATTGCGCCATGGCCGCAAGATGCGGGTTGCAACGAAGTACATCAATCTAACGCGGCGATATTTTGCCGAGCATGGCGTAACCGATTACCGCATTGTCGAAAGCCTTGGCGCAACCGAGGGTGCGCCAGCCTCAGGTGCTGCTGAACTCATCGTGGATATTACGACCACGGGAGCCACACTGGTTGCCAATGCGTTAAAGGTATTGGACGATGGCACAATGCTGAAAAGCGAAGCCAATCTTGTGGCTTCGCTTGCTGCCGACTGGAGCGAAATAAACCTGCAATCGGCACGCACGATCTTGGCACGGATTGCGGCTGAGGAAGAAGCGCGGACCCATCGCGTCGTGCGGGCTAGTTTTGCGCGTATGCCTAAATCGATTGCGCAGCGCAGCGTGGAACGGTTTGGCGTGGCGGTTTTAGGGGATCAAGGCGAAGAAATTGGGTTTCATACCAAGAAGGGCTTAATCTTTGACCTTTCCGAATGGCTCGTGGCTGAGGGCGCGCTGCGTGTTTCGGTTAGCGAAGCCGATTATGTGTTTACGGCAACAAATATATTAATCGAGCGGCTTGAGGCTCGTTTAGGGCTCATCTGATTGAAGGGTATTGGGATGAAACAGATAAAGCACGTCGCATGGGTTGCACTGGGTTGCTTGTGTCTCGCCATCACGCCACCGGTTGCCGCGCAGGAGATGCCGAAAGGTGGCGCATCGAATGGCGCTGCCATGATGACGCAAAAGCAATTCCCGCTCAATGTACAGTGGATATTGTCAACGCTGAATGGAAAGCCTGCGGGCGATAACCAGCCAACCCTATTGCTGGATTCGCAATTGCGGATGCGCGGATTTGCGGGATGCAATACCTATTCGGCCACGGCCTATCCCGCTAAAAATCAGGGGATTGCCGTTGGGCCTTTGGCATTGACGAAAAAGGAATGCGACAAGGCGACGAATGAATTTGAGAAGGCCTATCTCTTGAGCCTTCGCACCTCGTTGCAATGGCAGGTCAAAGATGGCTTTCTCTATCTGCTTGGTGAAAAGAGCGAGCTGAAATTTGAGCGCGCGCTTTTTTAAAAAAGCAACAGGCCGCGCCTTTAAATGGCTACGGCTTTAAAACCGCCCTTTTCAATGGGTTCCATCCTGATGGCTGCCTTATGAAATGCTTTAAGCGTTGAACGGTGGCCGATGGAAATTAGGGTGGTGTTAGGCAAGCGATCTTTCAGTGCCGCATACAATCTTGCTTCGCTATCTTCATCAAGCGCCGACGTTGCTTCATCTAAAAAGAGCCAATCGGGCTTTGCAAGCAGAGCGCGTGCAATGGCGATGCGTTGTTGTTCGCCGCCAGAAAGACGTTGCGACCAATTGCCGTGTTCATCGAGCGATTGCGATAGCTTGCCCAACCCTGCGGCGCTCAACGCTGAGGTGAGCTCGGCATCGCTATAGTCTGCGGTGTCTGAAGGATAGGCAACACAAGCCCGCAAAGTGCCTTGCGGCAAATAAGGCTTTTGTGGGAGCAATAACACGCTTGCGTGGGTTGGAAGAGTGATCTCACCCGCACCATAAGGCCATATACCCGCAATCGCGCGAAGAAGGGTCGATTTACCTGATCCGGAAGGGCCGGAAATCAAGACGGCTTCGCCAGCGTTGAAAGCAAGATCAGCTTCGACAATCACGGTGCCATCCGGCAAGGCTAAACGGAGCTGATGGGTGGTTAGGCGATTATCATCGGCACGACGCGTTGCAATCGTTAGCGGTGCCTTACCGAGATGGCGGGCTTTATCGATCGATGTATCAAAACCTGTCAGACGGCGAATAACCGAGAGGTAATCAGCAAGCGAGGTATAGGCATCGATAAAGAAACTCAGCGATCCTTCCACGCGACCAAAGGCGCTCGCGGTTTGGGTTAAAACGCCGAGCTGGATCTTACCGATAAAATAAAACGGGGCAGCGACAACATACGGAATAAGGGGACTAATTTGACCATAGCCCGAAGTGAAGGCCATCAACATTTTGCGAAGTGAAACAATGGATAGGAAGTTGCGGATTACATCACCAAACGTGTGCATTAAGAGGCCGCGTTCGGCTGGCTCGCCTTTGAGCAAGGCAATCTGCTCGGCATATTCCCGTAACCGAGCCAGCGAGAAGCGGAAATTGGCTTCGTATTTTTGTTGATCGAAATAGAGCCCGATGAGGCGGCGACCAATTAGATGGGTCACAAGTGTCCCAAAGCCCGAATAGGCCATGGCGACCCAGAACAAGAATCCAGGAATGGCAATTTCGGTGCCGGGAATCGTGAAATTCGCCGAGATCGTCCAAAGGATAATCGAGAAGGAAACGAGCGAACTTGTGGACGATAAAAGCGAGATCGAGAAACTATAGGTTTTATTGATAAACATATCGACATCGTCAGCGATACGCTGATCGGGGTTATCTGCCCCGCTGCCGGCAAGTGACATACGATAATGGCTGCCGTTATCCAGCCAATCCGACACATAACGAGCAGTAAGCCAACGACGCCAACGGATCATGAGTTGCGACTGCACGACATATTCGATGATGGCCGATACGATATAGATGACGGCCCAAAACAAAAAGACAGTGTAAAGCAGTGACCAAAAGGCGTCGCTGTTTTTTTCTTGAATGGCATTGAACCAGTCGCGGTTAAAATAAGAAAGCCGAACCGAGATGGCGACTTGCGCTTGATTGACGACAACAAGAAATACCACGAAGCCGCGCGCCAAGGTTTGCTCGATGATCGTGAAGGCAGGCAAGGGCCATAGACGAACAGTGACCCGATCGCGCCCATCAAAGAAGCGGTCGGCGATGCGCATGATGGCGATGATGCCCGGCACAAAGGAAATGGCGTAAATAATCAGACCAAACACGCCGACGGTGATCGGCAGGCTCTCGGGCACCGCTATGGCTTCGAGCGCGGCGGGCCACAAATCATGCGCTTCGAGCGTTAATATGCTTCCAAAGGCCAGATATTCTGTCGCAAAGATCGTCGCGAAGATTTGTAGGAAGCGGGACATGCTGTGTGCCCGCCATGTTGTGACGGCGAGCAAAACGCCCACAACGCCGAGGCCAACCGCTTGCATGCCGCCCCCTGAAGCACCGAGGCCGATGGAAAGGAGGGCGAAGAGGGCGATGACAATTGAGAGCAGGCGCATGGGAACCTTTAGCGTTTATAGACACGTTAAGAATGATATCTTTTTACGGTATTTTAAATGAATCGGATGGGTCAGATGTGAAATCCTGCCAAACGGTTTGGAATGTCACGGATAGGGTCTATGGCGACATTGGCAAAAGCAAGGCGCAGATGGTGTTCTTGCCCTGGCCCGAACCAAGGGCCGGGAAGACCTAAAACACCCCGCTCGGCAGCGAGTTTTTCGGCGACTTGAAAGACCGATGTATCTTTAAACGGATGGGTGACATAAGCGAAATAGGCGCCAATCGAATTGAGCGTCCAGCCGGGTGAGGCAGCAATGGCTTCACGAAAGGCTGCGGCGCGAAGGGTAATCTCGCGCGTATTGTTGGCGCGCCAATCATTCAACGATGGAATGGCCCAAGTGAGCGCCGTCTGTGCGGCGCGTGGGGCGCAGATTTGTACGCAGTCGATTACTTTTCCGATTTCATCGAGAATGGCTTGTCCGCCAATTATCGCACCAACGCGATGCCCCGGGATGCAATAGCTTTTCGAGAAGCTGTACAGCGAGAGAACATTGCCTTGCCAACCATGCTCATTAAAGAGCGCGTGGGGTTGGCCATAACCTTCGGGGAGAAAATCGCGATAGGTTTCATCAACGATCAGCCAGATGTTTTTTTGGCGGCAAAGGGCCGCAAAGGCGGCAATGGTTGCTGGCGGATAGATGGCACCCGTTGGGTTATTGGGCGTAACCAAAACGATCGCACGGGTTGATGAATCGATCAGACCTTCGGCTTCAATCGGATCGGGGATAAAGTTGTTTGTCGCATGGGCGGGCAAAGCGCGCGGTTCAACACCAAGCATATTCAGCGTCATTTGATGGTTAAAATACCAAGGCGCTGGCAGGAGAATGTTGTCCCCCGCTTTTGCTAACGCTATTGCAACAAGAACAAAGGCTTGATTGCAGCCTGAGGTAATGGCGATTTCGTCAGCCTCTACTTTGCCGCGATAAAGGGAGGTTAGTTCCGCCGCGAGAACTTCGCGCAAGGAGTGGTCGCCGTAGATATCGCCATATTTAGCCGCTGCTGTCGTGCCTGCCGCTTCGGCCAGACGCTTTAAAAGATCGGGATGAGGAGGGTAGCCCGGCACAGCTTGCGATAGATCGATCAAAGGTCCGCGCGATCCATCATAATGTCTGGCCCAGCCTTGGGCTTCGGGGATGGGCGGGGTACCTGTATCGCGGACATGCGGATTAAACGGAATCATGCGTAAAACCAAAATTGGGTGACGTGTTGGCCTGACCTTAGCGCAGCGTCGGGTGATGCGCGAGGGTATGTTTTGCCGCTCCCGCCCGTGCTCGCCAAGTTGGTGCTGATGGGCTAGTTTGGGACCGGATCCAAGATTCGACGACAATGAGGGTGCCTGATATGGCCAATGATAAACATCTTGCCGATTTACGCGAAAAATATGGCTCTGCTTCCGGCGGGGATATTTTTGATCCTGAATTTAAGCGGGTAGCCGATACGGTTTTTACAGGTGAACGTCGGAAATGGCCATTCGCCGAACCCGGAACGCTCTGTGGGGCGCCTTATAAGCCTGAGGCATACGCCGAGAAATTCAAGGATCTTGACGTTGCCTTGATTGGTGTGCCGATGGATTTGGGCGTCACGAACCGTGCTGGCGCGCGCCTTGGACCGCGTGCCGTACGTGCCGTTGAACGGGTTGGGCCCTATGAACATGTTTTGAAGCGGATGCCGGTGTCCTCGCTCCGCGTCGCGGATGTGGGCGATATCCCGTTCCGGAGCCGCTACAGCCTTGAAAGCTGCCATGAGGATATTGAGACCTATTACAATTTAGTGCTCGACGCGGGCGTTATTCCTGTTTCATGCGGGGGCGATCATTCGATTACGGGATCGATTCTTAAAGCGATCGGCCGCAAGGCGCCTGTTGCCATGGTTCATATTGACGCCCATTGTGACACGTCCGGCCCCTATGAAGGCTCAAAATTTCATCATGGCGGACCCTTTCGAAAAGCGGTGCTTGATGGCGTGCTCGACCCTGAGCGTGTCATCCAGATCGGTATTCGAGGGGGTGCTGAATATCTTTGGGAATTTTCCTATGAGAGCGGCATGACGGTTATTCATGCCGAGGAAGTCCCTAAGATGGGGATTGAAGCGATTATCGCGAAGGCCCGTTCCGTTGTCGGAGATGGCCCTGTTTATGTCAGCTTTGACGTGGATAGTCTTGATCCGGCTTTTGCGCCCGGTACCGGTACACCTGAAGTCGGTGGGCTTACCACGCGCGAGACGCTCGAGATCATTCGCGGCCTTGCTGGGCTTGATATTGTGGGAGCGGACGTTGTGGAAGTTGCCCCGCAATATGATGCCACCAGCAATACCGCGCAGGCCGGTGCCCAGACCTTGTTCACGCTGTTGAGCTTGGTGGATATTGCGATTGAGAAGAGAAGAAGCGCTTAGCGAATGGTGAGTAGCGAATAGCGAATAAGGGCTAATCGGCTGCCGTTAAACCTTCTACTCCCTATTCGCCATTCGCCATTCCCCAAAAAAGGACGAACGCCTAATGACTACACCCCATCTTTTCACACCCCTCGCCATTGGTCCCGTCACGGCTCCTAACCGCATCGCCGTTGCGCCTATGTGCCAATATACGGCCGATGATGGGTCGATGACCGATTGGCATCTTCAGCACGTTATGAATTTGGCGATGTCCGGTGCGGGCCTTGTGATGGTGGAAGCCACAGGCGTTGAGCGGAAAGGCCGGATCACGCATGGTTGCGTTGGTCTGTATTCGGATGCGAATGAGCGGGCGATGGCGCGGGTTTTAGCGGCTTCGCGTGCAGTTGCCTTGCCCGGTACGTTGTTTGGCATTCAATTGGGCCATGCGGGACGTAAAGCTTCCTCGCAGCGCCCGTGGGAAGGCGGCGGTTCGCTACAGGCTGCGCAAGATCCTTGGCAGACCGTGAGCGCCTCCGCGAAAGCCTTTGGCCCGAATTGGCATACGCCAGAAGCCCTGGATGATGCGGGGATTGAGCATACGGTTGCAGCCTTTGTGCAAGCAGCGAAACGCTCGGTAAGGCTTGGATTTGAAGTGATCGAACTTCATATGACGCATGGCTATCTTGTGCACCAATTTCTCTCGCCAATTTCAAATACGCGGACGGATCAATGGGGCGGCACCCATGAAAAACGCATGGCGTTCGCCTTGCATTTGATGGATGCCGTAAAAGCAGCCGTGCCCGCAACCATTGCCGTTGGCGTTCGTATTGCTGGATCGGATTGGATCGATGGCGGCGTGACCGTTGACGATGCTATTCAGTTAACTGCCGCGCTGAAGGCAAAAGGAGCGGCCTATGCGTGTGTGAGTTCGGGCGGTCTTGATCCGGCGGCCCGCATTAAGGTTGGCCCGGGCTACCAAGTTGATTTTGCCGATGCGATCAAGAAGAAGACGGGCATCGTGACGCGCGCGGTTGGTATGATCGTCTCGCCGGAACAGGCCGAGCAGATTTTAGCGGACGGTAAGGCTGACCAAATCGCGTTGGCGCGCGCCTTCCTCGACAATCCGCGCTGGGGTTGGCACGCAGCCGATGCACTCGGCGTCGACCTGCCAAGGCCGCCGCAATATGACCGCGCGCGAAAGGCGCTATGGCCGGGTGAGGCGCTGAAACATGGCTAAGGCGTTCAAGCGCGACTGAGGATAAATCAGGCTTAGCCTGTGCATGCCTTGTGGATAAACTGTCCAAAAGCTGTGTCTTAAAAGATTGTTCGGCGATCGACCATTCGCGCATCAAGGGCGCGCATATCAAGCCGCGGCAAGGTACCTTGCCGCAGCAACGCCGTTGCGACAACGCTACCTTGTAGCGGATGCGGTTTACCTGTGACGATGGGTTGGCCATTGATCATCAAGGTGTTGAGACGGGCCGTCCAATGTCGTCGGGTATAGAACGGGATGAGTGCGGCATGCATTGGCCTCGGCCGATCGGCGATCCAATCGGCAAGCTCGGTTAGCCAATCACCAGACGGGACGAGACCGGGCGTTATGACCAAGGACCAATCGGCGCGAATCAGCTCGGCACCTTTTTTAACCAAGGCCTCATGAGGGCCTGCCTCTACGGTGAAGCCACAGCCGGCGGCATCGGCAAACCCTTCAAGCATGTCCGACGGCTTCCTGCTGACCAACACACAATCGCGCAGCACGCCTTCGGCCACGCCCTCGACCAATGCGGCGAGCGTTTCAATGGCTGCGGGCTCTTCGGTAAGAGCGGGGAGGATCACGGATATCATGCCGCGTCGAATAGCATAGAGAAATGAAACATGCCTGCCTCTGTTTTTGGCATCCGATACCCAATTCGGGCTTGATGAATCATAGCGCTTCGTGATGTTCTCATAATGTTCTGATTAAGAGGCTTTGATGGCGCGCGCAAACGAGAATGAGCTTGTGGCTGAAAGGCTCGCCGTTGACGGCGTCGATGGGGATCGGCGGCGCGGACGCGGGGCTGTGACCAATGTTTCAGGCCGTTTTGAACCGATTGCGCGTCTTGCGGAAGACGATGGTTGGGACTCGATGGCCGATCTTCCAGTTTTTAAAACGAGCGTGACGGTTGAAAAGCCGCGTACGCTTATCACGCGCAATGAATCGCCCGATGTGCCGTTTGATCGTTCGATCAATCCGTATCGCGGGTGCGAGCATGGTTGCATTTATTGTTTCGCGCGTCCGACGCATGCTTATATGGGACTGTCACCCGGGCTTGATTTTGAATCAAAGCTTTATGCCAAAGAGGGTGCGGCGGAATTATTGGAGCGTGAATTATCGGCGTCCAATTACACGCCGCGCATGATCGCGATTGGAACCAATACGGATCCGTATCAACCGATTGAACGTGAGCGAAAAATTATGCGCTCCGTGTTGGAAGTTTTGGCGCGATTTAAGCATCCCGTCGGTATCGTAACCAAATCCGGCTTGATTACGCGCGATATTGATATTTTGGCACCGATGGCGGCGCAAGGCCTTGCGAAGGTCCATCTATCGATCACAACGCTTGATCCTGTGCTCGCACGGCAAATGGAACCGCGCGCCGCCACTCCTTCAAAGCGGCTTGATGCTGTGAGGCAATTAATCGCGGCCGGCATACCGACGGGTGTGATGGTGGCTCCCCTTATCCCATCGTTGAATGATCATGAGATCGAGAAAATATTAGAAGCTGCCGCGGGCGCAAGAGCGCTTGAAGCGAATTATATTTTTTTAAGGCTGCCACTCGAAATACGCGATTTGTTTCGCGAATGGTTACTGGAGCACCATCCCGGAAAATTGCGGCACGTGTTATCGCTGGTGCAAACGGCGCGTGGTGGCAAGGATTATGTCGCCCGCTTCGGCGAGCGAATGACCGGCGAGGGGCCTTATGCCGAATTGATTGCACAACGGTTTAGGCTTGCGACTGAACGGCTGGGATTGAATAGGCAACGCCTTCGCCTACGTAATGATTTGTTCGAGCGGCCTGCACGAGCTGGCGATCAGTTGAATTTATTTTGAGTCTCGCGTGACCCATCAGCCCGACTATTTCTTTGAAGCCGATTTGATGGTTCGTGGAGTTGCACCTGTTGCAGGTGTCGATGAAGCCGGTCGTGGCCCGCTCGCGGGTCCCGTTGTTGTGGCTGCGTGTATTCTGGATCCGGACCATATCCCGATCGGTCTCAATGATTCTAAAAAATTGACGGCGGCAAAACGGGAAGCGCTCTATGAGCATATCCTTGCCACGAGCCATGCTGCGATTGTCAGCGTTTCAGCGCAAACCATTGATGCGATCAATATAAGGGCTGCAACCTTGCGGGGCATGGCAGATGCGGTTCGCGGATTAGCGGTTCAACCGGCTTATGTGTTGATCGACGGACGAGATGTGCCTGATGGCTTGCCATGTCCAGGCCTGGCTTTGGTGAAGGGCGATGCACGCTCGGTTTCAATTGCTGCGGCTTCGATTTTAGCCAAGGTGACGCGGGATCGGCTGATGGTAAGGGCCGCAGAATTCTGGCCGGGCTTTGGCCTTGAACGCCATATGGGCTATGGCACCGTCGAACATTTGGAAGCGATTAAAATGCTCGGGGCGTGCCCTATCCATCGCTTCAGTTTTGCACCGTTGAAGGGTTAACCTTCCGGTAACCATGATACGAGGTAATTAAATCAATTCGTTTTGAATCCGATCGCTAAACGCTCTGTTTACCATGCGAACCTTAGGATTCCTCCTGTCGATTAACAGGACGGTTTCAAAATGGGTTCTCCGCGTACGAGCGCGTTGCGTGCTTCTGCAGCTCTATCAGTTCCGCGTCGCGCGACGCCACATGTGGTGTCGCGCAGCGAACCTGCCTTATTGGTACGAGACACCGTTTTGCTCGGTGATTCCATTGCCCTGTTAAACAGCTTACCTGAATCAAGCGTTGATCTTATTTTTGCGGATCCGCCCTATAATTTGCAGCTTGAAGGCGCCTTAAATCGCCCCGATCAATCGCTTGTCGATGCAGTGGATGATGAGTGGGATAAGTTTGCGAGCTTTGCCGATTATGATCGTTTTACACGCGATTGGATGAAAGCCGCCCAGCGCGTGATGAAGCCCAATGCGACCTTATGGGTGATTGGTTCTTACCATAATATTTTCCGCGTTGGCTCGATCATGCAGGATCTGGGCTTTTGGCTGCTTAATGATATTGTGTGGCGCAAAGCCAATCCGATGCCTAATTTCCGCGGTCGTCGTTTTACCAATGCCCATGAAACCATGATCTGGGCCTCGAAAAGTGCGAGCGCAAAAAGCTACACGTTTCATTATGATGCGCTGAAGGCAGGTAATGAAGATACGCAAGTGCGCTCCGACTGGTATTTGCCGCTTTGCACGGGAGGCGAGCGCTTAAAGGATGATAAGGGTGATAAGGTTCATCCTACGCAAAAGCCCGAAGCTTTATTAACGCGCATTCTATTATCGTCTTCTAATCCAGGCGATATCGTGCTCGATCCGTTTTTCGGAAGTGGAACGACAGGGGCTGTCGCTAAGCGCCTTGGCCGTCATTATATCGGCATTGAGCGTGATCCCGACTATGCAAAAGCAGCTCGTGCCCGCATTGCGGCGGTTAAGCCGTTAGAGGATATGGCACTGGCGATCGCGCCCACCAAGCGCAGTGAGCCGCGTATTCCGTTTAACGCGCTGATTGAAGCAGGACTCATCGCGCCGGGTGTTGAATTGGTCGATACTAAGCGTCGCTTTCGCGCGAAAGTGAAAGCCGATGGTTCAATCGTGCTTGGCCCGGCAACCGGATCGATCCATAAAATCGGCGCTCTCGCGCAAGGCCTGCCTGCTTGCAATGGCTGGACCTTCTGGCACCTTGAAAAGGGCAGCGAATTGGTTGTGATTGACACGCTTCGGCAGGACATTCGCGCCTCCATGCCTGCTGATTGAGATGACGCCGCTATCGCCTGATCGGATTCTTGATCTTGATCCGCGCGAACCGACGTTTTTTAACGATCCCTATCCTGCTTATCATGCGATAAGGCAGCGTTCGCCGGCATTTTTCTGGAAGCAATTCGGCATGTGGTGCTTTGCTTCTCATGCCGATGTGACGGCTTTGTTTCGTGACAAACGCTTCGGGCGACAAATTTTACATGTTGCAACGCGTAATGACTTAGGATGGCCGGAAATTCCGGCACACGTCAAATCATTCTACGATGTTGAAGACCATTCGCTTCTATCGCTTGAGCCACCTGATCATACGCGGCTTCGTACCTTGATCAATCGCGCCTTTGTGTCGCGCCAAGTGGAGCGTTTAGCACCACGCATTGAGAAACTTGCTCATGAATTGATTGATGGGTTTGAGGCAAAGGGTAGTGTTGAGCTTATCGAAGCGTTTGCAACGCCCATACCAGTTATCGTGATTGCAGAATTGTTGGGCGTGCCGACCGACATGGCACCGCAATTGCTCGACTGGTCGCATAAAATGGTGGCGATGTATCAGTTTGGCCGTAGTCGTGCGGCGGAAGATGAGGCCGTTAAAGCGACGCAGGAATTCGTTGCCTACCTAACGGCCTATATTGCAGAGCGCCGGAAAACGCCCGCGGATGATTTGATCAGCCACCTGATCAGCGCGGAAGCAGAAGGGATGAAGCTCACCGAAAATGAGCTGATTTCTACCTGCATTTTGGTGTTGAATGCTGGACATGAGGCGACCGTGCATTCGTTGGGTAATGGTGTGAAAGCCATCCTCGAGGAAGGCATCGATGCGCGCGCGGCACTTTCGGACGAGGCCGGTGGTGAAAGGCTGGTTGAAGAAGTGCTGCGATTTGATGCGCCGCTGCATCTCTTCACACGGTATGTGTTAGAAGATTTGGAATGGAACGGTCTTTGGCTCAAAAAGGGCGATGAAATTGGCTTGATGCTGGGTGCAGCCAATCGCGATCCGGCCCGCTTTAACGATCCTGATCGGCTTGATCCGACGCGTGATCCTAACCCGCAACAAAGTTTTGGTGGCGGTATTCATTTTTGCGTTGGCGCACCCTTGGCGCGTCTTGAAATGCGGGTAGCGTTGAACGTCTTGTTTGAGCGGTTGCCGAGACTGAGGCTGGCTCAAAAGCCGGTTTATCGCGATGTTTATCATTTCCACGGGCTGGAGCGGCTCGATTTGGAATTTTAATCCAAGGTCGCGTCCGGGCTGAATGATGTCCGTTTTCTACTTGCGTCTTTAGAATGAGAGGCGTCTAAGGGCGCACCTCAATTTCAACCCTTTGTGAGTCGACCATGGCAGCCTTTACATCCGAAAGCCCTTTCGCCGATATCCGCCGTGTCATTTCCGAGATGCCGGAGGCTGATTTGGCCGCCGTTGAGGCCGTTCGTGGACGGGATCGGTTCTTGACGAAACCACCGGGTAGTCTGGGCCGTTTAGAAGAGATCGTCGAATGGCTGGCTGCTTGGCAGCGCAAATCACGGCCTGCCATTATGCGGCCTTTGGTGACTGTATTTGCCGGCAACCATGGTGTGACGGCGCGGGGTGTATCCCCCTATCCGGCGAGCGTTACGCAGCAGATGCTCGACAATTTTGGGGCAGGCGGCGCGGCCATCAATCAAATCTGCAAGACCTTCGATATCGGTTTTAAAGCCTATGATCTCGCGTTGGATATTCCCACCGGTGACATCACCATTGAAGCCGCCATGGATGAGAAGACCTGCGTCGGCACCATGGCCTTTGGAATGGAAGCGATTGGCGGCGGACATGATCTTGTCGCCATCGGTGAAATGGGCATTGGTAATACAACGATTTCAGCAGCGATTTATGCGGCTCTTTATGGTGGTGATACGGCGCATTGGGTTGGACGTGGAACGGGCGTTGACGATGAAGGATTGAAGCGCAAGATTGCAGCCGTTGATGCAGCATTGGCGTTTCATAAGGATCATTTAGGCGATCCTTTGGAAGTTTTACGCCGTCTCGGTGGACGTGAAATCGCCGCGATGGCGGGCGTCATTCTAGCGGCCCGTATGGAGCGGATTCCGGTCGTGATTGATGGTTATGTTGCAACAGCGTCAGCCGCTATTTTGCATGCGATTGATCCACACACGCTTGATCATTGCGTGGCGGGGCATGTGTCTGCGGAAGGCGCCCATCGTGATGTGCTGAACAGGCTTGGTAAAAAGCCCATCCTCGATCTCGGCATGCGGCTCGGCGAAGGCTCAGGGGCCGCGTTGGCGATTGGCGTGATCAAGGCCGCGGCTGCTTGCCATGACGGCATGGCAACCTTTGGTGAAGCCAAGGTTGATGACCGGGCCGATTGATTAGGCCGCGACGCGATCATGGGTTTCGATTATCGATGCTTGCGCGCTACTGCGGATCACCCGGTGCTCGGGTAACGTGATCGTAACCGACGTTCCTTCACCCTCACGGGATTGAATTGAAAATTCACCGCCATGCATCGCCACGAGACCGCGTACGATTGGCAGGCCAAGGCCGGAGCCTTGCTCGGCGGTTTTTACGGCGAGGGAGCCGCGACCAAAGCTTTCAAGAATAATCGGAATTTCATGCGCGGGGATGCCGGGTCCTGTATCTGTCACTTGAATGAATTGGCCGCCCAACGGATTGCGGCCGACGAGGATTGAAATTTCGCCACCCGACGGTGTGAATTTAATAGCATTCGACAGAAGGTTCAGCGTGATTTGCCGCAGCGCGCGTTCATCGGCAACGATGGGTTCTAATTCCGGATCAACCGTCATCATCATGATAACGCCCCGTGAATGGGCACGGAGCTGTAGGAGGTGCGCGCATTCAGACACGGATTGAGCCAATTGGCATATTTGTTCTTCGAGCGTGTAGCGTCCGGCTTCGATACGTGAGAGGTCTAGGACTTCATCGATAATACCGAGCAACATCTGCCCGCTCTCATGAATATCGCGCGCATAGATGCGATAGGCCTTGACCCGATGGCGGCCGAGAAGTTCCGCTTCCATGACTTCAGAAAATCCAAGAATCGCATTGAGCGGCGTGCGAAGCTCATGGCTCATGGTCGCAAGGAAACGCGATTTGGCGAGATTGAGTTCTTCCGCACGGCGACGCGCTTCATCCGAATGCGCTTTGGCTTGTTCGAGGTCGGCGATCAAAGCATCTTTTTCCGCGCGAATGGTGAGATGATCGAGTGTTGTTTCTGTTATTCGACCGGCGAGATAAAGAAAGAAGCCGATCAGCGCGATGGATAAATAAAGGGCATCCGGTGTTGATCGCCCGGAGGATAGTCCGAGAGCAATAAAATCGCCGATAAGAATTGGCAAAAGATGAAACCCGAGTGCTCCCCGAATGGCGGACGAGAAGACCAAGGATGAGCCGCCTAGGGCAACGGGTATAAAGACCAAAAAGGCCATATCGGGGATGAAGTCAGGCGTTGGAGAAGCTTGACTGATTAAAGCCCAGCCGGTGCCCTGTAGCGCTTCAAAAATAAGGAAAAGCCGTTTTGCCGTTAGCTGTTTAAATTTAGGCCAGTAATCGGCAAGAATGAGCGACGCGGCGAGGCCTAATCCAATAAGGAATGCTCCGAATGGAATGAGCAAAATCGGGGGACTAAAGGCGCTGATGGTGAGGATTGGCATCAGCATGAGTAATTGCAGCAGAATTGCCTTAGGCCTTGCCCGCGCAAACGTCATCAGCAGCTCATCATCAAACCCGCGTGCCGTCCAATTGGATAGTCCCGACGGCACGGCCGTCGGACGATCCATCCCAAAGGCGAATTGGGTGACACGCCGACTGTGTGCGATAAGGCTGTTAAGCTCCGCGATCATTGATAAACACCTGCCTCAATTCTTCAAAGGCTAACAACCTTGGGTTAAATTCAAACTGTCTAAAAACCTCAAATTGAAACTAAACTGTTTATCGCGTGTGGTTGACGTCCGCCTTGAGGCGTGGAACCGTTAAAAGCCGAACCAAGGGGTGACAGATGAAGCTATATGACAGTGTTCGAGCACCGAATCCGCGCCGCGTTCGGATTTTTCTGAAGGAGAAGGGCATCGAAATTCCCACCGTCACGGTCGATTTGGGGGCATTTGAGCATAGGGATGCAGCGTTTTCAAAGGTTAATCCGCTGCAGCGAACGCCCGCTTTAGAGCTTGATGATGGGACGGTTATTACGGAATCGGTTGCGATATGCCGCTACTTTGAGGAAATTCGGCCAGAGCCCGCTTTGTTTGGGCGGACGGCGATCGAAAAGGCGCGGGTGGAGATGTGGAATCGACGGGCGGAGCTCGAACTCTTTGTGCCTATCGCACATGTTTTCCGACACGGGCATCCGGGCATGGCAAAACATGAGGTGCCGCAAGTCGCGGAATGGGCAGAAGCCAACCGGCCCAAAATGATGGCAGGTTTGGCTTTGCTGGATGAACAGCTCGGCGGGTCGCAATTTTTGGCGGGCGACGCCTATTCGATTGCCGATATTACGGCCCTGTGCGCCATTGATTTTATGAAACCGACAAAGACACGTGTACCAGATGAAATGGTACATTTGCTGCGATGGCATCATGAGGTTTCAGCGCGGCCGAGTGCACTCCCTTAAGTCGATCAGAAAGGCCTATTCCATGCATCCGATTTTTGAGGCCTTATTATCACGTGCCAAAGGCCAACCCTGTTTGCGGGTGGCTGTTGCCCATCCTTGCGACGCGGTGACGATGGAGAGTGTTGCTGCCGCCTCTAAAGCTGGGTTGATCGAGCCTTTCCTCGTTGGTCCTGAAGCCCGAATTCGTCTGGCTGCGCAAGAAGCGGGGATCGATTCGGTTGTATGGCCGATGACGCAGACGCCCCATAGCCATGCTTCTGCCGCAGCAGCGGTATCACTTGTGCGCGAAGGTAAAGTCGATGCGCTGATGAAGGGAAGCCTGCATACGGATGAATTAATGGAAGCTGTTATTGATAGCGACTGTGGTTTACGAACCGAACGACGCATCAGTCATTGTTACGTCATGGCGACAAAGGGTCATGCTGAGCCTTTGATCGTAACCGATGCAGCGATCAATATAGCGCCCGATCTTCATGATAAGGCGGATATTGTTCAAAATGCCATCGATCTTGCTCACGCGATTGGCATAGAGGAGGTGAGGGTTGCGTTGCTGTCGGCAGCCGAGACCATCAACCCTGCAATTCAATCGACATTGGATGCTGCGGCACTGTGTAAAATGGCAGACCGGGGTCAAATTATGGGTGCGTTGCTTGACGGTCCTTTGGCACTCGATAACGCGATTAATATGGGAGCGGTCGCGCAAAAGCATATTCGTTCCAATGTCGCGGGCAAAGCGAATGTGCTTGTTGTGCCGGATCTTGTAGCGGGTAATATTTTGGCAAAGACATTGTCCTTTATGGCGCATGCGGAAGCCGCTGGAATTGTCGTCGGCGCGCGGGTGCCGATTATTTTAACGAGTCGTGCGGACACGCTCGAGAGCCGGATTGTTTCATGTGCCATAGCGGTTCTTCTTGCCAAAATACCTCTGCTTAAAGGCGTTGTGAAAGGCTAGAGCCCTTGCGCTCTCGGCGAGGACGGGTAGACATGGAGGGAAACCTTTCACAGGATTGATTGACCATGTCCCACGTTGATGCCGTGCTTGCCCGTCTTGATGCAAACCGTGATGCCGCCTTGGCGCGGTTGTTCGATTTTTTGAAGATCCAATCGATCTCGACCGATCCTGCTTATACCGGCGAATGTCGCAATGCAGCCGAATGGGTAAAGGCTGAACTCGAGAGCATTGGCATTCAGGCAGAGGTCAAGCCAACCGGTGGGCATCCGGCCGTAACCGCACGCGTGGATGGCTCCTCAAAACGACATGCCCTTTTCTATGGCCATTATGATGTTCAGCCGGTTGATCCTTTAAATTTGTGGGACACGCCGCCCTTTGAGCCGGTGATCACGTCACTGCCGGATGGCCGCAAGGTGATCCGCGCGCGCGGATCGGCGGACGATAAGGGCCAGATCATGACCTTTATTGAAGCCTGCCGTGCTTACAAAGAAGTGGTTGGCGCGCTGCCGATTGGCGTGACGTTTTTGATCGAGGGCGAGGAAGAAGACGGCTCCAAACATTTACCCGCATTCGTTGAGGCAGAAAAGGCAGCGCTGAAAGCGGACGTGGCACTTGTCTGCGACACATCGATGTGGGACCGAAACACCCCACAAATAACCTCATCACTGCGTGGCATGGTATATGAGGAATTGACGATCAAAGCGGCGGATCGTGATTTACATTCCGGCCTCTTTGGCGGCGGCGCGCAAAATCCCATTCGCGTGCTTACCAAAATCCTAGCTGATCTGCATGATGCGGATGGTCGAGTGACGCTGAAGGATTTTTACGATGGCGTTCCTGAGACGCCATCTCAAGTTCTTGCGCAATGGGATACGCTTGGATTAACGGCGGAAGAATTTTTAGGTGGCGTTGGCTTGTCTGAGCCTGCAGGTGAAAAAGGTCGCGGTTTGATTGAAATGATTCAATCTCGTCCGACATGCGATGTGAACGGGATCATTGGGGGCTATACGGGCGTTGGCGCTAAGACGGTGATAGCAGCGGAGGCCAGCGCGAAAGTTTCTTTTCGTTTGGTGGGTGATCAAAAACCTGCAAAAATTCGCGATGCGTTTCATGCTCATGTTCATGCACGTCTGCCGAAGGATTGTCGTGTTGAATTTATCAGCCATAAAGGTTCGCCCGCTTTGGCACTACCTTTCGATATGCCCGATCTTGTGGCTGCTAAAACGGCTTTGCAGGAGGAATGGGGCGTTGCACCCGTCACCCTTGGTTCGGGTGGATCGATTCCTATTGTCGGTGACTTTAAGCGAATTTTAGGGCTTGATACACTCTTAATTGGCTTTGGTCTTGATGATGACCGGATCCATTCACCAAATGAAAAATACGATCTGACGAGCTTTGAAAAAGGTGCGCGTTCTTGGGCGCGCATTTTGGCGGCGTTGGCGGGGTGACGGCAATCGGAATTCGGCAATCGACTGACGACTGCCGACTGCCGAAGAAAAAAGGGAAACACACATGAACTGGTCAAAAACCTGGACTTTTTTTGAAGGCGCTTGGCTTGAGGGCAATCCGCCGATTATGGGGCCACGCAGCCATGCGTTTTGGCTCGGCTCCTCGGTATTTGATGGTGCGCGTTATTATGAGGGCGTAGCCCCTGATCTTGACCTGCATTTCGCGCGTGTAAACCGCTCGGCTCTTGCCATGCATTTGAAAGCGTTGGTGAGTGTTGAGGAGTGGGTGAAGCTTGCATGGGAGGGCATTGCTAAATTTGACAAAGACATGGCGCTTTATATTCGCCCGATGTATTGGCCTGAAACGGGCAGCGGGGGCGTTGTAGCGCCCGATGCAGAGTCGACACGCTGGCTTTTGTCGATTTACGAAGCACCGATGCCTACAGAAGCAGGCTCGTCGATTACGTTGTCGCCCTATCGCAGGCCAACGCAGGAAACGATGCCGCTCGACGCAAAGGCCGGTTGTTTATACCCGAACAATGGCCGCGCTTTGCTCGAATGTCGGGCGCGCGGGTTTGATAATTGTCTGCTGACCGACATGCTTGGCAATGTCGCTGAACTTGCAACGGCGAACGTATTTATGGCGAAAGACGGAGTTGTATTTACGCCTGTACCAAATGGTACGTTTTTAAATGGTATTACCCGACAACGGACAATTACACTTCTTGAAGCGTCTGGCCAGAAAGTGGTGCAGGGTGCTTTGTCCTATAAGGATTTCAAGAGTGCCGATGAACTCTTCTCGGCGGGCAATTATGGCAAGGTTCAACCGATCACGCGCATCGATGAGCGTGATCTGCAACCCGGGCCGCACTACCGCAAAGCGAAGGAGCTTTATGCGGAATATGCGAAGGGGAATTGAGCCATCGTCATTGCGAGCGATAAGCGAAGCAACCTAGCTAATACATGCAGATAAGGTGCAATGTTTAGATTGTGTTTTAAACGTCAACATCAACTAGGTTGCTTCGCTTATCGCTCGCAATGACGGTTTATTGATTTTTTAAGGCCACTGCACCGTCGGCGGCATGCTCGACAAGATCGAGTCGACATTGCCGCCGGTTTTGAGACCGAAGATCGTGCCGCGGTCGTAAAGCAGATTGAACTCAACATATCGGCCGCGGCGGATCTGTTGTTCCTCGCGGTCGACATCCGTCCAAGGGGTTGTGACATTCGCACGGACGATAGCTGGATAGACTGCCTCAAACGCACGGCCGACATCTTGCGTGAAGGCCAAGTCGGCTTCCCAGTCGCCTGAGTCGAGATAGTCATAGAAAATACCGCCAATGCCGCGCGGCTCGTTACGGTGTTTGAGATGAAAATACTCGTCGCACCAGGCTTTATATTTTTCATAAGGCGCAATGGAGGAATGGGCATCACAAGGCGCTTTCATCGCCGCGTGGAAGGCGATGGAATCAGCGTCTTCTTGGGTACGACGGCGCATCATCACGGGGGTGAGGTCAGCGCCGCCACCAAACCAGGCTTTGGTCGTGACCACGAAGCGCGTGTTCATATGCACGGTCGGCACATTCGGGTTCCAAGGATGGGCGATGAGCGAAATGCCGGTGGCGAAAAAGCGCGGGTCCTCGTTGGAGCCGGGGATCTGGCCGCGGAATTCAGGCGCGAACTCGCCATAGACCGTCGAGCAATGGACGCCGACTTTTTCGAAAACGCGACCTTTCATGATGGACATCACGCCGCCGCCGCCCTTCGCACCTGAATGATCTGTCCGATGCCAAGGGGTGCGGACAAATCGGCCGGGAGAGGTCGCCTCCGGGAAAAAGGGGCCGGTCGCCTCGTCTTCCAATTGCTCGAGATGGGCACAGATTTTATCGCGTAAGGACTGAAACCAGGCCTCTGCGCGCGACTTGCGTGCCTCAATATCCGGAGAATTCGTCATGCCGCCGTCTCTCTTTATTCAAAACCTTCACGGAAAAGCGTCCAATTGACGCAACGCCTCTCCCATAATCATTGCTGCCGTCACCGCCACATTCATCGACCGTAACGTTTGCCGCATCGGGATCAGGATCCGGGCTTCGGCCATTTCGTGCACTTCATCAGGCACGCCGGCCGATTCGCGTCCCATGAGCAGGATGTCGGTCTTAGCGTAACTAAAATCGGTATAACGGGTTTCGGCTTTTGTCGAGGCGAGGACCAGCCTTAAGCCCTCCGTCCGGCGGAAATTGTCAAAATCTGCCCATCCAATATGCCTTATGATGGTCACTTGATCGAGATAATCCATGCCGGCGCGGCGAAAAGCCCTGTCAGACGCCGGAAAACCGGTTGGCTCAATAATATGGGCCGTAACACCGAGACAGGCACAAAGCCGGAGCATGGTGCCCGCGTTCTGGGGGATATCGGGTTGGTAGAGCGCCAATTGCACGACAATATTTTCCTTTTATCCACCATCTGCGGCAAAATGCTTTAAAAACGCATAACCAACATCCATCCGGACTATGGACAAGTGCTGCGCCTCATGTCACATGACGCCTCGATATAGGGAGCTTTTGCGACCTGTAGCGATCAATGACGTTTGAGGACCGGCTTGGCAACCAGCGCCGCCAGCCGAATTCCGGAATCACCGAGGCGAACATCTCTTCACGGAGACCCGCCGAGGGGGCGCTGGGTGCGAGGATGACAAAGTGGCAACAACTCACGCATCGGCCTCTGCCGAACCCACGAGACGCGATTTTCTCTTTATAGCGACAGGCGCCGCCGGTGCGGTCGGCCTGGCAGCGACCATTTGGCCGTTTATCAGCCAGATGGCGCCAGATGCGGCAACGATTGCAGCCGGCGCGCCGGTTGATTTCGACCTTTCTCCCGTCGCCGAAGGCCAGATCGTCAAACTTTTCTGGCGCGGCAAACTGATATTCGTTCGTCACCGGACGGCGGCCGAAATTAAAGCAGCGCAAGACACGGATGTTGCGAGCCTTCGCGATCCCGAGCCTGATTCGGTCCGTGTGAAGCCAGGCAAGGATCAATGGTTGATCGTGTATGGCAACTGTACCCATCTCGGTTGTGTACCGCTTGGCAATGAAGGCGCCTTCCATGGTTGGCAGTGCCCTTGCCATGGTTCGGTGTTTGATACCTCTGGCCGTATCCGCCAGGGGCCAGCCCCGATCAATCTGCCCGTGCCGCCTTACGCGTTCACGAGCGACAAGGCCATCCGCATCGGCTGAGCCTTTCTGGTTCAGTCAGTTACAAACGGTTTAAGGAGCTAACGGCTCCAAGCATTCAGGGATAAAGCCATGAGCGGACATTCCACCTATGTACCCAAGAGCGCCGTAGGCAAGTGGTTCGAAAGCCGCCTGCCGATTATGGGCCTCATTCACTCGTCCTTTGTTGTGTTTCCTAATCCTCGGAACCTCAACTATTTTTGGACGTTTGGCGGTATTCTAGCATTTATGCTCGTCGCACAGATCATCACCGGTGTGGTGCTAGCGATGCATTACACAGCGCACGCCGACATGGCGTTCAACTCTGTCGAATTGATTATGCGCGATGTGAATTATGGCTGGATGCTGCGTTATCTCCACGCCAACGGCGCGTCGATGTTCTTCATCGCCGTCTATGTGCATATCTTCCGCGGGCTTTACTACGGTTCATATAAGGCGCCACGCGAAGTGCTCTGGATCCTCGGCGTGATCATCTTCCTGTTGATGATGGCAACGGCGTTTATGGGTTACGTGCTGCCATGGGGCCAGATGAGCTTCTGGGGAGCTACCGTTATCACGAACCTGTTCTCAGCCATTCCGGGCGTGGGTGAAGTGATTGTGTCCTATCTCTGGGGCGGATATTCGGTTTCAAACCCAACGTTGAACCGGTTCTTCTCGCTGCATTACTTGCTGCCGTTCATGATCGCAGGTGTTGTTGTCCTGCATATCTGGGCCTTGCATGTTCCGGGTTCGAACAACCCGACCGGCATTGAAAAGAAGACCGACAAGGACATGCTGCCTTTCCATCCTTACTTCACGGTGAAGGATGCCTTCGCGCTTTCCTGCTTCTTGATGGTTTATGTCTGGTTTGCTTTCTACATTCCAAACTTCTTAGGCCATGCCGATAACTATATCGAAGCAAACGCAGCGGTCACGCCATCGCATATCGTGCCGGAATGGTACTTCTTGCCGTTCTACGCGATCTTGCGCGCAATCCCTGACAAGCTCCTTGGTGTGTTGGCGATGTTCGGCTCGATCGCGATCATGGTTGTCGTGCCGTGGCTCGATACGTCGAAGGTTCGCTCGGGCAATTATCGTCCTGTGTTCCAGATTTTCTTCTGGCTCTTTGCGATCAACGCCGTGATCCTTGGCTGGCTCGGTTCAAAGCCACCAGAAGGCATGTATGTTGTCGCCTCGCGCATCTGCACCGTTTATTATTTCGCTTATTACATCCTCGTGCTTCCGCTTCTCGGTCTGTTCGAGACGCCAAAATCCTTGCCTGCTTCGATTGCAGACTCGGTTCTCGGCAAGGGTGGTTCGGGTTCAGCAATGGCTTCGGGCGCGGCAGCTTCGCCGAGCACCAAAGGTTGAGATCAGGAAATATGACGATGAAATCGATCAAAACCCTTATCGCAGTAGTCGCACTTGCCGGTCTTGCTAGCAGCGCGGCATTCGCCCAGAGCCACGAACGCGAAATTCCGCCGCGTGTAACATGGTCGTTCTCAGGCCCTTTCGGCACCTATGATGAAACTCAGCTTCAACGTGGATTTAAAGTCTTCCACGAGGTTTGCTCGAACTGTCATTCGCTGAACAAGATTGCCTTCCGCACTTTGGCGGAAAAGGGTGGGCCGGGTTTCACCAAAGAGCAGGTGACGGCACTTGCTGCGACATACAAGGTCAAGGACGGGCCAAATGATGCCGGTGATATGTTCGAGCGCCCGGCTCGTGCGGCCGACTTTTGGCCGGCACCATTTCCAAATAAGCAAGCCGCGGCAGCTGCAAATGGCGGCGCCGCACCACCAGACTTCTCGGTGATAGCTAAGGCACGCACCTATGAACGGGGTTTCCCATGGTTTGTGTTTGATATCTTCACGCAATACCAAGAGCAGGGCGTTGACTATATCGCGTCGCTTTTGCCGGGCTATGAAGAAGCACCAGCTGGCGTAACCGTTCCTGATGGCAAATATTATAACAAATATTTCCCTGGAAACATCATTGCGATGCCACCTCCTTTGCAGGATGGCGCTGTAACGTATCTCAAGGGTGCAGATGGAAAGCCACAGGCTCCCGAGACGGTTCAGCAATATGCCAAAGATGTGTCCGCGTTCTTGATGTGGGCCGCTGAGCCTCACATGGAACAACGTAAGGAAATCGCGTTCCGCGCTCTCGTGTTCTTGCTCGTCTTTGCCGGTCTTCTTTACTTCACCAAAAAGAAGATCTGGGCAAATGTCGAAGGTCACGCATAAAGCTTTTGTGATTGTGCAACGTATTGAAAAGGGCTCCGGAAACGGAGCCCTTTTTCTTGTTGCGTTATGCCGCTGTCTTAAGGCCTAATAGCGCATCTAACGGAGCGTCAATCTATGTCCCAATCCAAGCTAGGTATCATCGGAGGCTCGGGGGTTTATGACCTGCCGGGGATCGAGAATTTACACGAATTGAGCATTACCAGTCCGTGGGGCGAAACATCAGACGTTTTGCGTTCGGGTACGATTGGCTCGATCGAAGTTGTATTTTTACCGCGTCACGGGCGTGGGCATCGCTTCTCACCGTCTGATATCAATTATCGTGCGAATATCGATGCGATGAAACGCGCGGGCGTAACCGATCTTATTTCGCTTTCCGCCTGCGGTTCCTTCAAACAGGAATTGCCGCCTGGCACCTTTGTGCTTGTCGATCAATATATCGATCGAACGCATAAGAGAGAATCAAGCTTTTTTGGCAAAGGGTGCGTTGCCCACGTGTCGATGGCGCATCCGGTAGGCCCGCGTTTGGTTGAACGAATTGGCATGGCGGCGGAGATCGAGAATATCACGGCTATAAAGGGTGGTACCTATTTGTGCATGGAGGGGCCGCAATTCTCAAGCCTCGCCGAGAGTCTTGCCTATAAGGCAGCAGGTTGTTCGGTGATTGGTATGACGGCGATGCCGGAAGCCAAATTGGCGCGTGAGGCCGAAATCACCTATGCGACAATTGCGATGGTCACAGATTTTGATTGCTGGCATCCCGATCATGACGTGGTGGATGTGCAATCGGTTATCCAAGTCATGCATGGCAATACGGAGAAGGCGCGACGATTGGTGGCACGTCTGGCAAAGGATTTTGCCATTATGCGGGAAGAATGCCCCGTGGGCTCGCACAAAGCGCTGGAGTTTGCCATTATGACCACGCCACAAGCGCGCGATCCTGCATTATTGGCCAAGCTTGATGCCGTGGCCGGCCGGGTTTTGAACGCGTGATTGATCCGCAAGGCTGTGCTAGCGTGCGGATAAAAGAGATGGATAAGATTAATGACACAATCGACGACGAATTTCCTGCGTGACTCGATCCGCTCTATTCCGGATTATCCAAAGCCCGGCATCATGTTTCGGGACATTACCACTTTGCTCGGTAATGCCCGGGCGTTTCGTCGTGCCATTGATGAGTTGGTACAGCCCTTTGCGGGTAGTAAAATCGATCAAGTAGCCGGTATGGAAGCGCGTGGATTTATTTTAGGTGGCGCGGTTGCACATCAGCTTTCCGCAGGATTTATTCCCATCCGTAAGAAGGGCAAACTTCCGCACACAACCGTTTCGATTGCCTATTCGCTTGAATATGGCGTCGATGAAATGGAAGTTCACACTGACGCGGTGAAGCCCGGTGAAAAGGTCATCTTGATTGATGACCTAATAGCGACGGGTGGAACGGCCGAAGGTGCGACGAAGCTTTTACAGAAGATGGGTGCGGAAGTGGTAGCCGCCTGTTTTGTGATTGATTTACCAGAGCTCGGCGGACGAGCGAAATTAGAGGCACTTGGCGTACCGGTTAGAACATTAATTGCCTTTGACGGGCATTAATTCACAGCGTTTCATGTGATGAGAAAGTAAAGCGTATGATTGTGGACCTTCACAATAAAGTCGTGCTCGTAACGGGTGGCTCTACCGGTATTGGTGCCGCTGCAGCCAAAGCATTTGCCGCAAATGGTGCTAACGTGATGGTGCATTACAATGCATCAAAGGCCGAAGCCGAAGCCGTTGCGGCTGATATCGCATCAGCGGGTGGTGAAGCAGCGCTATGTCATGGTGACGTGATCGATAAAGCAGTGCCTGCACGGGTTGTGGCCGATACGATCAAGCAGTTTGGTCGCCTTGATATTTTGATTAATAATGCGGGTGGGATGCTGGGGCGCAAAATGCTCGCTGAAATTACCGATGATCATTATGATCGCGTGTTGGATTTAAATATTCGTTCGGTGATTAAATTCATGCAAGCCGCTGCTGACATCATGAAAGCGCAAGGCTCGGGCAATATAATCAATGTTTCATCGATAGCCGCACGTAACGGCGGCGGTGGTGGTGCTGTACTTTACGCTTCCACAAAGGCGTTTGTTTCAGCCTTCACAAAAGGCATGGCGAAAGAATTGATCAGCTCCCGCATCCGCGTGAATGCCGTGTCTCCGGGCACGATTGCGACTCCGTTTCATGAACGCTATTCCAATGCACAACAGATTGAAGCGATGCGGCAATCGATCCCGATGGGACGTTTAGGAGTGGCCGAAGAGTGCGCGGGAACGTTTCTCTATCTCGCCTCCGACAGCCTGTCCGGTTATGTTACCGGGCAGGTTATTGAAGTTAATGGCGGGCAGCTGATGCCTTAATTGGCAAAACGGAAATGCAATACATCGCCATCAGCGACGACATATTCTTTTCCTTCTAAGCGGAACTTGCCCGCGTCGCGCGCGCCGGCTTCGCCTTTGTTGGCGATGTAGTCGTCGTAAGCGATGGTTTCAGCGCGGATATAGCCCTTTTCGAAATCCGTATGGATAACACCTGCAGCTGCTGGGCCTTTTGTACCTTTTGAAATCGTCCAGGCGCGTGCTTCTTTCGGGCCGACGGTGAAATAAGTCACGAGATCCAAGAGTTCGTACCCGGCACGTATTACGCGGTTAAGGCCGGGCTCATCAAGGCCAACAGCGTCGAGATAATCTTTCTGGTCAACGGCTTCCATCACCGCAATTTCACTCTCGATTTGTGCGGACACGACGACGGCTTTTGCGCCTTCTTTTTTGGCGTAGTCCATCACGCGGGCCGAGAAGGCGTTACCATCATGTGCGGAGGCTTCTTCGACATTGCAAACATACAGCACTGGTTTGGCGGTCAGTAGTGTTAACATGCGGAAAGTGCGTTCTTCTTCCGTCGAGCGCTCGACCAAGCGGGCAGGGCGGCCTTCGCGCAAGAGAGCCAAACAACGCGACATAATGTCGACCTGTTCTTTCGCGTCTTTGTCACCGCTCTTGGCCTTTTTCTCAAGCGGAACGATGCGCTTCTCGAGACTATCGAGATCGGCAAGCATCAACTCGGTTTCAATCGTTTCAATATCAGCCAGCGGATCAATCTTACCTTCAACATGGGTGATGTCGCCATCTTCAAAACAGCGCACAACATGGGCAATGGCATCGACCTCTCGGATGTTGGCGAGGAACTGATTGCCAAGACCTTCGCCCTTCGACGCCCCGCGTACGATACCGGCAATGTCGACGAAGGTGATGCGGGTAGGAATTATTTCTTTTGAGCCCGCAATGGCCGCCAGCGCCTCAATACGCGGGTCAGGAACGGCAACGTCGCCGACGTTCGGCTCAATGGTACAAAACGGATAATTCGCCGCCTGTGCCGCCGCTGTCTGCGTGAGTGCGTTGAAGAGGGTCGATTTGCCGACATTAGGCAGTCCGACGATGCCGCATTTGAAACCCATGGTGATTTAAAACCCGTGTGATGAAATGATTGAGCGTGGTTGTGTCGGGAAATGAGACAAAAGGCAAGGAGGACGACTATTGTTCCTTCTCCTCGCCCCATCCCCGTGCTTCCATCTGCAGATGTACTTTGCTTTGAAAGCTTGAATCTTGGCTCGACGTTAGCAGTGGAGCGTTATCAGCAACCGCGCGGCAAAGGTCCGAGACCCATTCGCGGTCGCCTTTAGAAAAATCGCTCAAGACGAATCCATGAACGGCATCTTTGTGCCCCGGATGGCCGATGCCGAGCCGAACGCGGCGATATTCATTGCCACATTGGGCGGTGATAGAACGAAGGCCATTATGGCCAGCATTGCCTCCACCTAACTTCACGCGCATTTTAGTGCGCGGCAGATCGAGTTCGTCGTGGAAGACGATAATATCTTTAAGTGCAATTTTATAAAACTGCATGGCTTCTTGAACGGCACGGCCGGATTCATTCATGAAGGTCTCGGGCAACAAGAGCAGCGTTTTTTCCGAACCAATTGTTACCTCGGTCACAGCGCCTTGAAAGCGCCTTCGCCAAGGTGCAGCTTTATAAAGGCGCGCGATTTCCTCGACCGCCATGAAGCCGATATTATGGCGATTGCCGACATAGCGTGAGCCGGGATTGCCGAGACCTACAAAGAGGAGCATTGGAGCTTCTTATCATGCGTTGCAATGATCATAAAAAACGCGCCGCGAGAGACCCGCGGCGCGCCTAATCGATGCGGCTAGCCGCTGATTACTTCTTGGCAGGAGCCGCTTTTGCTGCAGCAGCAGCAGGGGCTGCCGCGTCGCCAGCTGGCTCGTCCTTCATGCCGCCGGTTGCGACGATCGTCAGGATCGTGAAATCCGACTTATCAACGGCCGTGCAGTTTTCTGGCAACTTGATCATGGAGACATGGATCGACTTGCCGATTTCAACGCCGGTCAAATCAACATTCACGCCGTCGGGAATTGCGTCTGGCGGTACCATCATTTCAATCGAGTGCTGCACGAGGTTTACAGCGCCACCGCGCTTAATGCCTGGTGATGCCAATTGATTAATCACGTGAACAGGAACTTCGACCTTAATCTTCTGGCCTGCCGTCAGGCGAAGAAAATCCACGTGGAGCGGTTGGTCGCGAATTGGGTCGAGTTGATAATCGCGCGGAATGACGCGGATCTTCTTGCCGTCCACATTGACCTCGAAAACGGTCGTAAGAAAGTGGCCAGCGAAAATCAACTTCTTGGTCGCGTTGAAATCGAGCGAAATGGAGGTTGGCTCAGCGCCACCGCCATAGATAACGGCCGGGACGCGGCCTTCACGACGAACTGCACGAGCGGCCCCCTTGCCGTTCGACGCGCGGACCGCCGCATCAATCTGCTTTGCAGCATTGGACATGATCATATTCCTTCAAAAAAGAAGCCGCCTGGATCGAGCCGATCCGACGGCCGGTTGGGTGCGTCAACGCCTCCAAGGGTGTCGATGTGACGCAAGCGGGTCATTAAACCAAATATGGGGCGCTGACAATCTTTTCTGAATGCGCTTTCAAAGACTTGTCAGGCGGACACGAATAAGATCACATCGGGTTTAAAGGGTGGCGCGACGGGCGTGTAAAATGCGTCGAAAATGCCAAAAATGGGAGGAATAACGTGGCTTTGATATCCTATTTGACCACAATTCGCTTGGATTCAGGTGCGCGACGTTTTTTGGCCGAGGATTTGAGGGCGGCGGGCATTGACAGGCCTTTGATCATCACCGATCGCGGGATCGTGGCTGCGGGCGTGTTGGAGCATGTCCTAAAAGACGGCGGAATTGATCAAAAGACCCCGATTTTTGATGAAACTCCGGCCAACCCGACCGAAGAAGCGGCTTTTGAGGCGCTTTTAGTGTATCGGGCGGAAAAATGTGACGGGATGATTGCCTTGGGCGGTGGCTCGGCGATGGATTTGGCGAAGGCCGTTGCCGTCTTGGCCCATCACGAGGGAAATCTGGCTGATTTTGCGGTAATTAACGGTGGAATGGCCAAGATTACGGCTAAAACAGCGCCGGTTTTGGCGATTCCGACGACTGCCGGGACCGGGAGTGAGGTTGGAAGAGGGGCGATTATCAGTTTTAAGGATGGTCGGAAATTGGGGCTTTTATCGCCGTTTTTGATCCCGAAACGGGCGATTTGTGACCCGGAATTGACGCTCGGCTTGCCGCCTATGCTCACCGCTGCGACCGGCATGGATGCTATAAGTCATTGTATTGAATGCTTTATTTCGCCTGTTGATAATCCGGTGGCGGCGGCAATTGCGATTGATGGGTTGGAGCGGGCGATGGTGGCTTTGCCGCAAGTGGTTGAAAATCCTAAGAATTTACCCGCTCGACGCGAGATGATGATTGCCGCGATGGAGGGCGCTTTGGCGTTCCAAAAGGGGCTTGGTGCGGTGCATGCCCTCTCCCATCCCCTTGGTGGATATAGAGAATTACGGTTGCACCATGGAACGCTTAACGCGATCCTTCTGCCGCCGGTGTTGCGCTTTAACGAGGCGGTTGGGGGCAATTCGACCTATCCAAGATTAAAACAGGCGGTCGGGATTGGCGCGAAAGATGATCTCGCGGCTTTCATGGCTGATTTTAGTAAAAAACTTGGATTGCCAGCTACCTTAAAAGAAATCGGCGTTCCCGATTCTCTTTTGGAAACAATATCCAAAGCGGCAATGCTTGATCACACGCACGCCACCAATGCGAGACCGGCAAAGGAAGCGGATTATCTCGCTATGTTGCGTGAAGTCTATTAGCCTGATCCGATCGCGCAAAGAAAAGGGGCCTTGCGGCCCCTTTTTTATTCAGTCGATTACTTGGTCGCTGCTTCGTACATTTCGAGCACATAATCCCAGTTGATCAGGTGATCAACGAAGGCTTTGAGATAGTCAGGGCGACGGTTGCGATAATCGATGTAATAGGAGTGCTCCCAAACGTCGACGCCGAGGATCGGCTTCGCGCCCATGACGAGCGGGCTCTCACCATTTGGCGTCTTGGCGACGACGAGCTTGCCGTCCTTCACCGCGAGCCATGCCCAGCCGGAGCCGAACTGGGTCGTGCCGGCAGCGATGAAATCTTCCTTGAACTTGTCGACCGAGCCGATGTCCGAGACGATGGCTTTTTCGATCTTGCCTGGAATGGCGCCGCCACCATTGGGCTTCATCCAATGCCAGAAATGCATGTGGTTGTAATGCTGGCCCGCATTGTTGAAGAGGGGCGCATTTTTGCCATGGGAGCCGACAACGATTTCTTCGAGCGACTTGCCCTCGAATTCGGTACCCTTGACCAGATTATTGCCGTTGTTCACGTAAGCAAGGTGATGCTTGTCGTGATGATATTCGAGGGTTTCCTTCGACATATAAGGCTGAAGCGCATCATAGGCGTAAGGTAGTTCGGGAAGGCTGAACATGGCGGTCTCCCTAGGTTCTGTTCATCGGTTGGAAAAGACGGTCAGGCCGAGGCCCTTCCGGATGAATGCTATTTAGGCAGTTTCCGTCAAAACAACAATGCGTCAAATCATCGACGAAGCGAAGAAAAGGAGGCAAAAGGCATGCCTCCTTCGTCTTTGCGGTTATGGGTGGGTTATTTACGCGCCGTGCGGCGGCTTTGACCGAGACCCATTTCTTTGGCCAAGGCCGAACGAGCGGTGGCATAATTGGGCGCAACCATCGGGTAATCGTGCGGAAGTCCCCATTTTTCGCGGTAATCGTCCGGTGACATGCCATATTGCGAGCGCAAATGCCGTTTCAACGATTTAAATTTCTTGCCATCTTCGAGGCAGATCAGGAAATCGGGCGTTATTGATTTTTTGACCGAAACGGCAGGCTTCACCGGTTCGGTTACCTCCACATAGCTCTCGGCGGGTCTAAAATAAATCAGTGCGTCGTAAACATCATGAATAAGGTTTGGAAGCTCCGAGGGGCTTACAATATTGTGGCTGACATAGGCGGAAACAATATCGGCGGTGAGCTCGATGATCGCAGTCGATGACGTTTGAACACTCATGGAACAATGATCCATTTTTAAAATTGATTGAACGGGTTAAAGGCAAGATTTTATTCAATTAATGCCGTAAAGTTGATTTAAATAAAATGCTATTTGGCACTTTAAAAAATAATTTAGGCAATAAAAACAAAAACAGAACAGATTAAAAGATAAACGAACACTCAACTTTCAAAGTATATAATAACAAAAAAAGAATTTCAACTCATGACATCATTTTAAATTAGTCCCTTTGAAGCGTCACTCATTGGCGAGTGCTTTTGCTACGATAAATTCGGAATTCTAACGAAGGGTGCGGTTCAACTGTATTTCCGGCCCGATCTCTGCTAGGTTTCATCCAAGCTTGGGCCCACTTAAACAGGATCTTTTAAAATGAATGACTCATCCTATCCAACAAAGGTTGTGCACAGCGAGG